>JAWQFQ010000057.1:0-43093 GCA_035967975.1 Scytonema sp. PMC 1070.18 | reverse complement strand
ATGTGCAATAATGTCAAACAATGTCGATTAAATGGGGGATGAGGAATTTACTCTTAAAAAGTCTGCCGGAAACTTCCATCCCCTACACCCTACACCCCACACCCCACACCCCACACCCTATTCTGTGCTTCAGGACACCTAATTGCAAATTGAATCAAGAACTTTTAAGCTATGTGTATGAAATGAAAACTTTTCGTAAACTTTGATTTAACACCAAACATTGGATAAGCAGATTATCAAACCTCAAATTCTGACCCAGCGAATCGCGTTTATGGCTCTGGCGATTTTGCTAGCGATTCTTTTGGGCATTTTTGCTGTTTATGCAATGAGACCCTCAGATCCCTATATCAAAGCCGTTTTATCGCTTCAAGGTAACCCAGTGCAAGGGCATGCCATCTTCCAAATTAACTGTGCGGGCTGTCATGGTTGGGCTGCAGATGGGAGTGTGGGACCCAGTTTACAGGGTGTTTCCAAGCGTAAATCTCCCCACGGTCTGATTCATCAAGTTATTAGTGGCGAAACACCGCCAATGCCGAAATTTCAGCCAAGTTCCCAAGAAATGGCGGATCTGCTCAGCTATCTGGAAACTATTTGACAGCTAGCAGTTATCAAGTTATTAAGTACTTATACTTATTGTCTTATTAACGTAGTCCTAGCGTCTCCCTTGGGGAGGTACTCCGGCGCTAAGAGGTTGTTTGAAAAGTGGTTGGCTGTGATTTTAGGAACTTATTGATCCCCCCTAGCCCCCCTTAAAAAGAGGGGAAAATGCTCTAACGGTCCCCCTTTTTAAGGGGGATAATGGGGGATCTTGAATATGATTGCTACTGATGAAAGGACTTTTCAAACATCCTCTGTACCTATAGCGGTTCTCGGTTGGGTGCAATACACCCTGGAGGGCGAACAACCGTTCGCCCCTACATTGTCTTGATATCACTGTATTTGATTCAACTGAGAACCGCAATATAGTTGATAGCTAGCTGCTGAACGCTTACACTCAAACTTTATCTAAAATTGTCTTAGATTTAAAGAATTTGTAAACTTGTATAACAAATGTATCAATTCCATGTAATCTACTAAGTAGTTATATTAACACTGTTCAAAATCCAACAAAAAAATCAGTCATTGTTTGCAAAATACTGAGAAATTTGCACCGGGAGTATCTACCACAGAATTACACAAAGGTTAGGAATTTAGTGTGGTTTCTACTAAAACTAAATGCTTTAGAGAAAGCGTTTATAAAGCCATGCTGTTGAAGACCTGGAAAATTCTAAGAGCAAAAGTTAAACTCGCGGAGCGAAGAATAAGCATATGAGCCGAAGTCTAGAAATTCAGGAACTGGCGATCGCAATCACAGCTAAACAGTACAATCCCAAACTTTTAACTCCAGACTTCCTAAAATACACTGGTATTGTCCCCAATAACTGGGAATTGGCTCGACCACCTATCGTTACAGATACTGTGGCTCAAGTCATTTTCCAGAATGGTGTCAATATTGTTGCACAAGTTAATAAAATTGTTTTTGCTGAATTGACAGCAACCAAAGAATCTTCAGAAGTGGAAGTGGGAGCAATTGCTCGCAAGTACGTCGATAAATTGCCTGAGATAGAGTATCTAGCCGTTGGTATTAACTTTCGCGGTCATGTCCTCTTCGATGGGAAAAATAATACGCCTCGCGACTACATCTTCAAAACCCTGCTTAATCCTGGACCCTGGCATGAGTTCGGTCAAGCACCCGTACAAGCGGCGATGCGCTTTATTTACACTTTAGATAACACACAACTCAATTTAGAAATTAATGAAGCTGGGCTACAGATGCCAGATAAAACTGTAGTACCAGCGGTTCTGTTCTCTGCTAACTTCAATCATTCACTACCTCAAGATAGCCAAAGCAACAAGCAAACTACCCTGACTCAAATCATTAATAACTGGCACAGTGACCAGGAAACATTTAAAGAAGTTGTTAACAACAAGTTTTTAAACTCAGGGAGCTACAAATTCAACTTAGCACCTGGGTTCCCTGTAATTTCTTCCGCAGAAACTTTGTAAAGGTAGCAGAGATACAGAACAAGATATAAGTTGTCAGGTGCATGAACACGCACTCGCGTTCAGTGCAGGGTGAACAGCGCCCCTACAAGTTCATCATATGTCGATACTGCAAGGGATACAATCACGCTAGGTACCACCAAATCCGGTATCTTGGAGATACCGGGTTATGAATTTTCGCTCTTTCCGACAAGTATTGCATCATAATATTGCAAAGATTTTTTGAATTGGTATAATGTCTCGACTCAGTCGTAGATTTCTGGATAATCGAACGGTTGATCCGAGCAGTATCGACATTCAACATAATTTATGTTGTATAAATTATATTGAAAAATAAATTTAGATTTTGATGCATTTGTGATAAAGCAGTGAAAAGACCCTAGGGTTAGTAGTTTGATTTTTCATTGTCAATTACAACCCACTTAAATACAGATAAATAAATAAGTAATTTTTGTTACAATTAAATCAATATTGAAAACTTATTTTCAACTTTTGCGGAAACTACGGATTATTTTTGATAAAGATAAGATATATCCTTTTTAAAGGAATCGTATTAAGATACGACAAGAGTAAAAGGCGACAACCTTATCTAGGAAAAAAACGCAAAATCTCTTGTCAAAGGAGCCATGTCTAGTGTAAAATGACTAGGCTTTTTCAGTATAGACAGTATCAGGGTCATAACCGAATAAACCATGCATTCTTATGTACCCTAGCTGATGACTGAATTGATCCAACTCGGCAACCGTACAATTGCAGCTAGCGACCTGATTACCCTACTAGCTAGCTATCAAATGCTGCCTCAATTGCAGCGAGAATTGATTATTGATGAGGCGATCGCATCAATAGAGTGTACGCAAGAAGAAGTCTCCCAAGCTCAACAGCAGTTTTACGCCGAACATCAGTTCACAACTGAAGCGGAAGTTAGAGCATGGATGGCACACTATGGTATTGCACCCCAGCAATTAGGATCTATCATTACCCGGAAGCTGAAGATAGAGAAATTTAAACAAGCGACATGGGGTAACAAACTAGAACCCTACTTTTTTCAGTGCAAGGGACAACTAGATAAGGTAATCTACTCCCTACTACGAACTCAAGATGTAGGAGTAGCCCAAGAACTTTACTTCCGCATCCAGGCTAAAGAACAATCCTTCTCCGAACTAGCGAGAGAATACTCGCAAGGTCCTGAATCCCAAACAGGTGGATTGGTAGGTCCGATTGAACTGTCCTCACTCCACCCAGTCATGATGCATATGCTGTCTAGCTGTCAACCAGGAAAAGTTTTACCCCCAACTCGGATTGGAGATTGGTTGGTCATTGTGCGGTTAGAAAAATTTCTTCCAGTACAGCTAGATGAACACATGAAAGTGAGGCTACTGAATGAACTGTTTGAAAATTGGGTTAAACAACAACTTCAAAAAGTTAGAACAACAGACGAAGGGGAAAGTGTAGGACAGTTAGTGGGTAGTGGGTAATTGCTAATGGCTAATGGCTAATGGCTAATGGCTAATGGCTAATGGCTAATGGCTAATGGCAATTAACAATTAACAATTAGCAATTAACAATTAACAATTAACAATTAACAATCTAAACTCCCATGACTTATACAAAAGCTTCTATTCAAGATTTCTTAGCTGAGCTATTCCCTTTCAATCAACTACCAGGACAAGAACTCGGAAAATTGATTTCTAAGTCTGAACTGATGCGCTATCGCATGGGTCAGGTTATCTCCGTACGGGAACATATCTCCGCCCACGTCTCAATTATCTATGAAGGACAAGCCCGCCTCATCGCTTACGATCCAAACACAGAAACGCCTATTACACTGCAATTACTTAAACCTGGAGAGATGATAGGTTGGGTCAGCTTGCTTCGGAGAGTTCCTTGCGAGACGGTTATGGCTTCCCAGGAAACAATTTGTTTAAATTTACCTGCAACTGATTTTTTAAATCTGTTGGAGACATTCCCCAGTTTTGCACAAGGTTTTCACAATTGTTGTAGTGTAATCGAAATTTTTGAATTATTGGGCAGGGAATTGGGACAACGCGCTGATAGTGATGCGGTCATAGCGTCCTTTGGGGTTGCGGATATTGCAGAACTTAGTTTAAAACTGTTTCCAGAAGCCATTGTTCTAACTTCTGTAAATGGTGAACTACCTGGAGATGAGTTAAACCGTCGTGTCACTTGGTTTGTAAGTAGCAACACAGTCAAAGATTTGCCAGTAGGAAGTCATTGGCAACCAAATAATGGTAAAACTTCTTTACAGAAAGAAGGTTCTGGTGCAGTCCGTTTGGTAGGTTTGGCACTAGAGAAGGATAAAGTAGAAACGATGGCGTATGAGCCTCTTCCTCCGTCATCCCTCATCCGAGATCCTTCAGAGGAAATTTCATATGCACCGGAACGTCCTCCCAAATTAGAAACATCTATCGGTTCTTCCCCATCGCGATCGCCTAATTACCCCTATGTTCGCGGTAGAGGACCAATGGATGCAACTCTAGCATGCTTCCAGATGCTGAGTCAGTATTGGAATGTTTCCTTCAAAAAGGATATTATTCGCAAAGTTTTGAATAATCAGATTCAGCGGACTCAAACCCTGTCATTGCAGCTTTGTGGTGCTCTAGCTGAATTAATAGGCTTAAATGCCCAATTAATTAACATATCAGCACAAGCAATAACAAAACTACATGCCCCTGTGATGATTCGGTGGCAAGATAGTTTTGCGATTATTTATGAAATTAGCGATCAAAAGCTGGTGTTGGGAGTCCCGGAAGTAGGCATTATACAGCAAAAGCCAAAGAATTTTCGGGAAAATTGGGGTGATGAAGGTCAGGTATTACTCCTCAAACCAAGCAAATACACGCCCAAGCAACGGTTTAGCTTGCGTTGGTTTATTCCTTCGGTGATTCAATATCGTAAAGTTCTGAGCGAAGTCTTGATTGCTTCCTTTTTCGTCCAGGTTTTTACTCTGGCTAATCCCTTAATTATTCAGCTCATTATTGACAAAGTCATTATTCAAAACAGTTTTAATACCTTGAACGTGCTGGGGCTGTTACTGTTGATTTTGGCTGTTTTTGAAGGGATTTTAACCAGTCTCCGCACCTACTTATTTGTAGATACAACCAACCGAATTGACCTAGCCTTAGGTTCAGAAATTATTGACCACCTACTGCGTCTCCCGTTGCGTTATTTTGAACGCCGACCTGTAGGAGAACTGGCTACTCGCGCTAATGAACTGGAAAATATCCGTTCTTTCCTGACAGGAACTGCTTTAACAGTAGTATTAGATGCGGTGTTTTCTGTTGTTTATGTCGCAGTGATGGCAATCTACAGTTGGCAATTGACTCTCGTTGCTTTGGCAACAGTACCGTTTTTTGCCTTTCTGACAATGGTTGTGTCTCCCATTGTCCGCCGACAGCTGCGAGCAAAAGCAGAAAAGAATGCACAAACGCAATCTTATTTGGTGGAGGTGATGTCCGGTATTCAAACGGTAAAAGCACAAAATATAGAATTGCGATCGCGTTGGCAGTGGCAAGAACATTATGCTAACTATGTAAGTGCGGGTTTTAAAACTGTTGTCACCTCTACCGGGGCTAGCGTCACAAGTAATTTTCTGAATCAAGTGTCAGGGTTGTTGGTGATATGGGTGGGAGCAGCTTTAGTCCTTCAAGGACAACTTTCCCTGGGACAGCTCATTGCTTTCCGCATTATTGCAGGTTATGTTACAGCACCTTTGCTACGTTTAACCCAACTGTGGCAAAACTTTCAAGAAACGGCTCTTTCACTAGAACGTCTTGCCGATATTTTAGATTCTCCTACAGAAACAGAGGAAGAAAACCGCAAAAACATTCCCTTACCTGCTATTCAAGGTTTTGTTAAGTATGAGAATATCAATTTTCGCTTTAACCCCAACGGTCCATTGCAACTCAAAAGTATTAATTTGGAGTTTCCGCCCGGACAGTTTGTTGGTATTGTCGGACAAAGTGGCTCTGGTAAAAGTACTTTGACCAAACTATTACCGCGACTTTATGACCCTGAGTCAGGCAGAATTCTCGTTGATGGCTATGATATTTCAAAAGTCGAACTCTATTCCTTGCGCCGTCAGATTGGTATGGTACTTCAAGATTCTCTGTTATTTGATGGTACAGTCCAGGAAAATATTGCTCTGACAAACCCCGATGCAAGCACAGACGAAATTATTGAAGCAGCAAAAATAGCCGCAGCTCATGAGTTCATTATGTCTTTACCCAATGGTTACAACACAAGAGTCGGAGAAAGAGGTTCAGCCTTATCTGGAGGACAACGACAACGCATCGCCATTGCTCGTACAGTTTTACAAAACCCCCGCCTACTTATTCTTGATGAAGCAACAAGCGCTTTGGATTACCAGTCTGAGCGACAAGTTTGTCTAAATTTGGCAGAAGCATTTCGCGATCGCACAGTCTTTTTCATCACTCACCGTTTGAGTACTGTCAAAAATGCTGATATAATCTTGCTCCTAGACCAAGGAGCACTTGTAGAACAAGGAACTCACAACGAACTGATGGCGCAACGAGGTCGTTACTACTGTTTGTATCAGCAGCAGGAATCACAAATGTAAGGGTATAGGGGTATGAGGGTGTAGGGGTGTGGGGAAAAATTTTTCTACTGAAAACTTATTCCCCCTAAGCCTTTACCCCCTCTTACCCCTTACACCCTTATACCCTTACACCCTTACACCCATAAATTGACCATGCATATTCCACTTGACCAAACATCTAGAAACACACCTAAAACGATTGAGCCGGAAATTAGAGTTCCTGTCAAAGGCTCTATTGAGGAGAACAAATTTGCTCAGTCTGTTATTCTCCGACAGTCCCCTATATGGTCGCGAGCTATTCTTTGGGGAATTGTGGGAGTGACAAGTTTAGTAGTAATTTGGGCAAATTTTGCCAGAATTGAGGAAGCAATCCCAACTCAGGGAAAATTGGAACCTCAAGGAACTGTCAAAGAAGTACAGGCTCCTGTAGCTGGGGTTGTTAAGGCTGTCTTAGTCAAAGATGGACAACGGGTACGCCGTGGCGATTTGCTGATGAGACTTGATGCGACCGCCTCACAAGCTCAATTAATTTCTCTCCTCAAAATCCGCTCTGCATTGACGCAGGAAAATCAGTTTTACCGCAGTCAGCTTGTAAGTAAGAATTCTGTACCAGATAATAGGGATTTTGTCAAAACTATTGAGTTACCTCCGGGAATTGCTTCTTTAACAAAAAGCCGAGCCGCACTGATAGCAGAAAATCGACTTTACCGCGCTCAACTGAATGGGACACCTATCAAACTTTCTCCAGAAGAAGCAGCTCGTTTGGAATTTAGTCAAACAGAATTAGAGGCTCGAATCTTATCTGATAAACTGCAAACTAATCAACTGGAAAAACAACTCAACGAAAATAAAGCTCAATTAACCTCTGCTCATGATGTTCGAGAAGTTAATCAGACAATTCTAGATAGTATTGAGCCTCTGGCTAAAGAAGGGGCGATTTCTCGGATACAATACCTCAAACAACAAGAGCAAGTTCGGACACTTCAAGCAAATGTAGAGAGTTTGACGCAAGAGCAAGCACGTCTGGAGTATGCGATCGCCCAATCTAGAGAAAAGCTTCGGAATACTGTTGCTGGGGCTAAAAAAGAGTTATCAACACAAATTGCGACCAATGACAAACAAATCGCTCAAATTGATAGCGAGTTGAACAAGGCGATTTTAGAAAATCAGAAGAAACTTGCTGAAATCGAAAGCCAAATCAGCCAAGCAAGGTTGAATTTGCAATATCAAGAACTTCGTGCGCCTGCTAATGGAATTGTGTTCGATTTGCAAGCCCGCAATCCTGGCTTTGTGACTAACCCAAGTCAAGCTGTTCTGAAAATTGTCCCTAGTGAAGAACTGACTGCTAAAGCTTACATTACTAACAAGGACATTGGGTTTATCAAAGAGGGAATGAAAGTCGATGTCAGAATTGATTCTTTTCCCTTTAGCGAGTTTGGTGATATTAAAGGTGAGGTTATTTGGATTGGCTCTGATGCTTTACCACCAGACCAAATCCGTCCTTACTATAGTTTTCCGGTCAAAATTCGCTTAGACCGCCAATCTCTGATGGTGAAAGATAGGGAAGTTCCTTTGCAATCAGGTATGTCAGTGACTGCAAATATTAAGATACGCGATCGTACTGTTATCAGCATTTTCACTGAATTATTTGCCAAACAAATTGATAGTATCAAGACTATCAGGTAAATCAAGTAGAGATGCGAAATAGGCGTCTCTACAAAGAAATTAACTGAATTCAAAAACCGCAGATGTACGCAGCCAATAGCAGATAAATTGTACTTTGCTCAAACGAAAACTGTTATATAGCATTCAATACTACGTAGGTTTTGGATTTTTAGCTCGAAATTTGGGTATGTAGAGACGTTGCAGTGCAACGTCTCTACAGAGGTTAAATGTCAATCAATTTGTCTTATCCCTTGCTACAAGTCAGTCGATTATAAGTAATCCTGATATAATATCTCATAAACTCTTTGCCACTTTTATCAATTTTTAACTTACCTTCTTTTCCTACCTTTTCTAAGTAGTTTTTTCTCTAGAAGTGTGATAAATTTTATATACATTTAAGAAATCCAGGATGCAATACTGCTCAGTTAAAGATATTAGAGGTACCACAAACCCGCCAGAAACCTGGTATCTCCAAGATACCGGGTTTCTTATTTCCTCTTAACCGACAGGTATTGATCTAGGATGTACACAGTTAGAAAATCAAAATCCAAAGTAGCAATCTTATCGCTAGGTTTATGATAATGATGTATTTTAATTAAAAATATCAAATATAAAAAGAGGAATATAAAGCTAATGAAGTTAGACAAATTCTTACTAGCACAAAATATAGTTTTTCTGATATCAATTCCACCGGAAAGCAATTTGAGAAAATTGCTTTCCTTCTGTTTGACAATCAAGGTGAGAGAAAATACTTCAGGAGTAGATATTTTGAAGATGACCTGTGATCTCATGGAAAATCCATCTAATTTGCCTTATTGGACACAAGAAGTGATGGGACTCAATTTAGATTACTCTATTGAAGAGTGGCAAGCCTTGGGGGAAATGGGTATAAAGGATGCACAGCAGTTTATGGCTACCCTGTTTTCTGAATTGGAAAATGTGAATTTGTAATATTGCGGCGTAGCTAAAGCACAGAGGTTTTCAGATTCCTTCAAAATGAATTGTATTTATTAGAGTAGAGCAGTCTGGAAACCTCTGTTACATATGGGTGAATCGGTTCAAATAGGTAGAAAATATGACTAGTAATCCTCGCTCTGGAAAATTTTCATTTAACTTCTTCAGCAGGGCGGTTGCAACTCCTTCACAACAAGTTGAATTCCCGACTCAATCAATTTCAACGGAACAGGCGGAGGCGGTTCCAGACACACTAGATGGGGACACAGTAGAGGAAATCGCACAAACACAGCCAAAAGAGTTATCTGTAGAGTTACTTAAAAGCAGTTTTGAAAAAATTAAACCACGTGCTGAGGAATTTGTAGCGAGTTTTTATGAAAACCTGTTTGCAGCCCACCCAGAGGTGAAACCCCTATTCGCCCATACTGACATGGAAAAGCAACACAAAAAGTTACTTCATTCTCTGGTACTGGTGGTAGAAAGTCTACGCAATCCGGAGGCTTTAGGGGAAGTCCTCAAAGCACTCGGAGCTAGACACGTTGGCTATGGAGCAATTCCCGTATCTTACGGTCCAATTGGGGAAGCACTGCTCACAACGTTTGAGCAGTACCTCCAGCAAGATTGGACTCCTGAAGTCAAGCAAGCGTGGGTTACTGCTTACCAACTAATTACTACCCAAATGTTAAAAGGTGCAGGGATAGATAATATACTAAAACCAGTTCAATCATATACAATAGTAATTCCAAACAAACAGGTAGCGGCACCAACTACACAACCTCAGTACCAACCAAAGGAAGTCGCACAAACACAGTCAAAAGAGTTACCCGTAGAGTTACTAGAAAGCAGTTTTGAAAAAATTAAACCACGTGCCGAGGAATTTGTAGCGAGTTTTTATGAAAACCTGTTTGCAGCCCACCCAGAGGTGAAACCCCTATTCGCCCATACTGACATGGAAAAGCAACACAAAAAGTTACTTCATTCTCTGGTACTGGTGGTAGAAAGTCTACGCAATCCGGAGGCTTTAGGGGAAGTCCTCAAAGCACTCGGAGCTAGACACGTTGGCTATGGAGCAATTCCCGTATCTTACGGTCCAATTGGGGAAGCACTGCTCACAACGTTTGAGCAGTACCTCCAGCAAGATTGGACTCCTGAAGTCAAGCAAGCGTGGGTAGCTGCTTACAAAGTAATTACCACCCAAATGTTAAAAGGTGCAGGTAAAGAATCTTCACCAAAAGTTGTCCGAGATGAAAAAGCAGCAACTATTAAAGAACCTTTAAAATTAAAAGCGGAACTACTAAACGAATCTCAGCAATTTCAGCCCCAAGTAGAGCAACAGAAAAAGCCTTTAGTATCAATTCAGTGGAATGGTGAAGTTTTAACAGCGATTCTAAGTAAAATTACAGAAAGATATCGGCAATTTCAGCCCTCATTATCAATGCAGAAGGGGCTATCTATCCTCAAAAAAATTTCCAAGAAAGCTATCAACGCTTTTTGGACACAACCAGCATGGTTAATAGCTGTTATTTCAGCCGTCCTATGCACAGTAATTTTTGTGATAGCTGATGACAATTCTGTGCTTGCAGATGCTTTAGAGGGCGCTGATGTTGTCAGTCTTGTAGTCGCTCTAGTCCTATTTATTAAGGAAGCTCCCGATCGCAAAAAACAATTTCACTACCAAGCTTGGAGCACAGTTGATGGAGCACATGGCATAAGAAAAAGTTATGCAAGAGTCATAGCACTCCAAGATTTGAATCAGGATGGTGTTTCTCTTAGAGAATTGGATGCTCCTGGTGCAGAGTTAGGTAATATTGATATCCCTAACGCCAATCTCAGTGAAGCCAATTTGAGTGAAGCCGATCTTAGTCATGGTAATCTGAGCCACGCCAATCTCGATAATGCTAACCTCATTCAAGCTAAACTTATTGGTAGCAATCTCAATCATGCTAAGCTGAGCTTTGCTCGCTTAAGTCAGGCAAATCTTAGTAGTGCCAACCTCAGTAACGCTAACTTAATTTGTGCTGACTTGAGTGATGCTAACCTAAGCGGTGCAAATTTAAAGAATGCTAGTTTGAGTGGTGCTAACCTAAAGGGTGCCTATCTCATGGGTGCAAATCTAAAAGGAGCAAAAGTGAGTATTGCTGAATTGAGTGGTGCTCTCCTTGATGGAGCCATTATGCCTGACGGCTCAAAACACAGGTCTTCAAAAGTCTAAAAGAGTTACAATAGTAGTTCTAATTCTTCCGGTGATAAGGCGGAGAAGAACCAAAGACCTTGACCGAATTCACATCCTAGGTGTTGTAACCATTCAAACTGCTGTTGAGTTTCTATACCTTCTGCGATCGCAGCGATTCCCAGTTGATTACTCAAAGCAACAATGGTTTCGGCTATTGTGTGATTTCTGCTACTTTCCTGTACCTGACTAACAAAGGCACGGTCTATTTTTAAGGTATCGACTGGTAAGCGATGAAGATAGCTTAAGGATGAATAACCCGTACCAAAGTCATCAATACTAATCCGAAGACCTCGCTTTTTTAACTGCAATAGCAGGTCAATTGTATCTGCGACATTATCGATTAACATACTCTCGGTAATTTCTAGTGTTAGGTATTGACTATCCAAACCTGTTTGAGCTAAAGTGCAACAGATATATTCAACTAAATTGGGTTTTCTCAAATCTTGGACAGAAAGATTGACGCTCACTTTCAGAAAAGGAATGTGAGGAAATTTAGTTTGCCATTCTGCAAATTGACGACATGCTTCTTGGAGTACCCAACAATCCAAAGCAACAATTAGCCCCGTTTCCTCTGCAACAGTAATAAACTCGGTAGGCGCAACCAATCCGCGACTAGGATGTCGCCATCTGACTAATGCTTCAAATCCAGCAATTTGCTTTGTTTCTAAGCTAATAATCGGCTGGTAGTAGACCAAAAATTCTTGATTTTCCAGAGCTTTGCGGAGGTCATTTTCTAGATGCAATCGCTCTAGGGCTTGGGTATGCATCTGGACGTTAAAAATTGCATACTGGTCTTTTCCTTTAGCTTTGGCTTGATACATAGCAGTATCGGCGTCTCGCAAAAGGTCGGAGGCTTGTTTGTAGTTTTTTGTTCCCAAAACAATACCGATACTGACTGTCACAACCACTTCCCGCCCTGCGAGTATCATGGGATACCGAAGTTCGGCAAAAATGCGCTCGGTAATCTGAACTGCTTCCTGAATGCCTTCAATATTATCTAATAGAATAATAAATTCATCGCCACCCAGCCGAGCTGCTAAATCGGTAGCTCGAATAATGGATTGCAGTTTTCGAGCAATTGTCATTAGCAACTCGTCCCCAGCTGAATGTCCTAAGCTATCATTAATAATTTTGAATCGATCCAAATCCAGAAATAAAACCGCAAAATGATACTTACCATGTCTTTTAGCACGGTTGATTGTCAACTCCAGCCTTTCCATGAGCAAGTTACGGTTGGGTAAGCCAGTTAAAGCATCGTGTAGAGCATTGTAAAGGAGCTGTTCTTCTGCTTGCTGTCGATAGCTGATATCTTGAAAAGCTGCGATCGCACAAACCACGTTACTACTATCATCAAATACGGGTGTTGCCCAAATTTCCAAAGGAACCACCCTATCTTCTTGTCGAATTTCGAGATCGTCAGTTTGAACTATTTCACCCGCTAGCGCTCGCACAATTGGTAACTCCTCTGTTGGGTAGAGTTTCTGTGTGCTAGCACGGTACAAGTGATAAGTTTCAGCCAGCTGTGGAGTTGTTGCTTTCAATATTTTCTCAATACCAAAGAAACTTTTTCCAATTTGATTAATATAGAGTAACTGCCCACTAGTATCGTGCATTGTCACTCCCACAGGTAATGCTTCAAGTAGCTGAGCCAGACGACTTTCATTATTCGACACAGCTTGATTCAAGGAGTGCAATTGGGTGAAAGAGGATTGCAGTTGCACGACCATTTGGTTAAAAGAATGGGCTAGTTCTTCAATTTCTTTGATGTGCGCGACAGTAAGTGTCTGTTGTAAATTTCCTTGAGCAACCTCTTTCGCAGCTTGATGCAACTGTGAGAGGGGTAAAGTTATCCAACGCGCTGTCAAAATACTGGAATAGATTGCGAAAATCAGCGCACCAATGCATAAATAAATGGTGAGTTGTGTGTTAGCCTGAATTTGTTCCACAAAATCAGATTCTGGAACAACAATGACAATGAGCCAGTCAAGCCCCAATCCATCTGAAAAGGGTGTGACTTGTAGAAATTGCCGTTTTCCGTCAAGGACGAATTCTAGCTGCTCAACCTGTCGAATGTTACTGAAACTTCCAAAATGCTTAGTTAGGTATCTTGCTGACTCTTTAACTAGTGAGTTGTTACTGTCAGTTGCTTTACGGCGTTCTCGCTTTTCCTTGTAAATGATGTTATGAAGCTTTTCACCCGTAGAAGTTGCAACCAGATTTCCAGAACGCTCAATTATGTATGTTTGTCCGGAATGACCAATCTTTAAAGTTTGCAAGAAATCGCTCATTTGACGGAGTGATAAAGTAGCACTTGTCACTCCTATCAAATGATGAGTGTGGGGATCGTATATGGGTCTCACTGCACTAATAATTAAAATCGGAAGCGTATAATTGGGATAAATATCAGTCCAGGTTGGCTTTCGTGCTTTGACAGCTGCTTTATACCAAGGGCGGTTCTTGAGATGGAATTCCTCACTCTTGATGAGATTTCCTCTCAGTCCGCGATCACGAATGGTGTAAGTATACAATTTACCTTGATTGCGACTGCCTCTTGCGATCGCTTTCGTGCCATCGTATGCTTTAATGACTAAACTACCATCGTTTTCAGTACCAACTGCAGAGACATTACCTATTTCACTACCAACCGCTGTAATAAAGAACCCATTATGGCTTTGCATTTGATACCAGAGATAGCGTTCCAAACTTGTGGAATCTTCTATATTGATAAGACCGAGTTGGACATAATCAGCCGTCTCCTCAACAATATGTTGAGGATCTGCCATATAAGTAGTCACCTGCTGAAGAATTCGTGCTGTCAGTTCACTTCGTAATTGAGAAGAAACATCATTTATTGCTTTTTCTCCATTCTTCAGTGACAACCAGCTTGTGAGTCCAACGGCAGCTGAAATTTGCACAACAAATGGAAGAATCAGAACAAGACGTAGAGGAACTTTGTGAAATATCCTCCTCGTTTGATCCCCAATATTTTTCAACTCCATCCCCATCTTTGTTAACCTGACTTGGTATGGCTGCGGCTACTAACAGTAGTATGACCCTTGAGTTTATCTATCTTACTTTAGATAGAGTATGATTGGAAAAAAGCGAAAATTCTGATAATTAGAGGAAATTATTGACAAAATAATATCCTTGTGTTAATTTCTTGAGAGAAATTGTCAATAGTTTTATAATAAATTGGGTAATATTCCTCTAGATTATTGGGTAGATTTACCATTTATTTGCATACTAACTTAGGGTATTGTCAGATTTTAATAGCATCAAAAGCTATTTGCGATCGCCAGGTGTTTGTCATTCATTTTTTGATTCTCATTGTTTAGATAAAAGAAAATTAAAATTGCTGTCCGACAACTTTTTGGATTGATGTTGCTCTGCTTGTTAATGCAAAACAATTGAGGCATTAATTGAAAAATGAATTATTAGGTTTCAGTCCTGAAAGCCGAATTTAAATCGGTAACAAAGCTTACAATTGCAACAATTTAGGATATCACCATGAAATTGACAGAAATTCTCAGAGAATCTTTAGAATTAGCTTGGTGGATAGAAATTGTTACTGCATATCCTCGCTGTATTTATTACTTTGGACCCTTTGCGAGTACTGAGGAGGCTGAAAGGTTACAAGCTGGTTATATTGAGGATTTAGAACAAGAAGGTTCTCAAGTCATCATGATTCAAATTAAATGGTGTCAACCTCAAGAACTCACTGCTTTTGAGGGTGAATTAACAGAAGGCTATGAATGCAGTGTAAGTCAAATGTTGTAAAAGTGTCAGTTAGGCACTTCCAATGAAATAAATTATCCATCTTGTGGTACGGGCGTCCCCGCCCGTCCTTTAAATCTGTATACTTTAAGCGGTCAGCTTTCAGCTATCAGCTAAGAGCCAAAAACTTATAGCTCATTGAGCCTAGCTGAATCACTCATCTGTTGTTTATAACCGTGTAAAGTATAACGTCTGAGACAGACGTACCACAAGAGATTTTTGGATACTTTTTAATTTGGAAGTCCCAAAGGGTTAACGAGGGGGGCAGAAACCCGGTATCTTGGAGATACCGGGTTTCTAAATATTTGCTTCAGTATCAGTATATGTCTATTAATATTTTTTTTATATTTTGCTCACAAGCACCTCAAGTTTTGCCTTTAGTCTAAAAACTAAGGGATTTGAGTTTCTGTAACCCTCTTATTTGTTATGGGTTCTTAACTTGTTGCATCTGTATCAGATGGGCGTTATTACGCGCAGCTGCTTTAACTTTGTCTCAAGATGTATTAACGCTATGACTGCAAGAGGCTGTTCTACAAGGATGTACCAGTTCTCTTGAAGTTCGTAATGGACAAGTGAACAAACCTATTGACGTGGTATTACAACCTAAATGTTTAACAAATCCACCGCTTTTAATTCCGATTCCATTTTTATTGGCTCAGTGAAAAGCTATTCAAGGAATGAAAATTTAGAGTGCTGATATATGATGATGAAGACCAAGTGAGCAATTTTGAAGAAGACGTAGCATGAAAAACCGGGATATATTCATATTGTTGGTTGAGTAAAATCTCAATGTTACAAAATACTAACAAATTGCTAACTGCTAATTGCTTTTTTTCACCATTAGCTATTAGCTATTAACATTTCGTTAAAATATTCTTAAAAGCTGAAGACTGACTGCTGAAGTGCTGAATGCTCACATTTTTAGGTTGTGTCTGTCTTTTCTACACCTTGAACTTGGATGTTTCTAACCAAGTCAGATGCTTGTGCAGATTTCGTTGAAGGTTATGACGAGTATGAAGTCTTTCTTAAAAACTTTTCGCTGGTACATACAAAGCCTTTTGAAGACTTTGTTGTGTCAATTGCTGCAGCTAAGAAATCGCCATTTTTTCATTTTTGATATTATTGTTTTTTTACTAACACCATTGTTAGCACTGTTCTTGTGTTTAAATGGAAATCTTATCTTTAATCAATACATACCAGAACTACTAAAAGACACAATACTGTTTTTAATAGTCAAACTCAGTGTGTTTTGGAGTTTTGGTTTTTACAAGCGTTATTGGCGATATGCAAGTATTGAGGAACTGACATATATAGCCATGCTAATGACAGCTACAGTGGTTATTGAAACGTTGTTGTTTAATATTATTCAATATATACCGCATACTCCTATAGACCAACTTCCCCAATCCCTTCCGTATATTGACGGGTTACTTTCATGTATTTTTATTGGAGCACTGCGTTTTAGTGTGAGGGTGGCGGAAAGAACTTATCAGAGAAATGCATTATTCAACTCACGAGAGCGGGTGTTGGTAGTGGGTGCGGGTAGTGCAGGGGTATCCTTAGTAGAAGAAATGCAAAGAAATCCGCAACAGGGTTTTTATCCAGTGGCTTTCATTGACGACAATCCCCAAAAATTAAACGCACACATTCGCGGGATATCTGTAGTTGGCGATCGCTACCATATTCCTGAAGTGGTACAATCTCTGCAAATCCAGAAAGTCGTCATCGCGATGCCCACAGTTGCAGGACGAGTGATTAGAGAAATTGTTGATATTTGTAAAAGCGCAGGAATTCAACCCAGTACTCTACCGGGG
The DNA here is from genome assembly GCA_035967975.1 of Scytonema sp. PMC 1070.18. Classification (GTDB taxonomy): domain Bacteria; phylum Cyanobacteriota; class Cyanobacteriia; order Cyanobacteriales; family Nostocaceae; genus Scytonema. The sequence continues at coordinate 26,034 of JAWQFQ010000057.1, read as the reverse complement.
ATACATGAAATCTTAAATGGTCGCGTGCGAGTAGACAGCATTCGCGATGTAAGAATTGAAGATTTGTTAAGACGCGAGCCTATTGAGACGGATATTCTGCGTGTTTCTGAGTTCCTGAAAGGAAAGAAAGTCCTGATCACAGGTGCAGGTGGGTCAATTGGTAGTGAATTATGTCGTCAAATCTTCAGGTGTCACCCTGCTCAAATAATACTGATAGGACATGGAGAAAATTCTGTGTTCAATATCCAACAAGAACTGGAACAATTTGTCCAACTTCTCAAGCACAATGGAGTCACATCAAGAGACATTCCTTCCCTGACTACTTTTATCGCTGATATTCGCTTTCGGGAGAGATTAAAACACATCTTTGAGAAATTCCAACCCGATGTGATTTTCCATGCTGCAGCCCATAAACACGTCCCCCTGATGGAATTAAATCCACCAGAAGCAATTACCAACAATGTTATCGGGACAAAAAATTTACTGGATTTGGCGCAGCAATATAATGTGAAAAATTTCGTGATGATTTCCACAGACAAAGCGGTCAATCCAACCAATGTCATGGGGGCGAGTAAAAGAGTTGCTGAAATGTTAGTGCTAAAAGCCGCACGAGAGAGTGGCAAGCCTTATGTTGCTGTACGTTTTGGGAATGTTTTAGGCAGTCGGGGTAGTGTGGTTCCCACCTTCAAAAAACAAATTGCTGCAGGAGGTCCAGTGACTGTAACCCATCCCGATATCTGTCGTTATTTTATGACCATCCCAGAGGCAGTTCAACTCGTGTTGCAAGCTACAGTTATTGCTCAAGGTGGTGAAGTGTTAATGCTAAATATGGGTGAACCTGTGAAAATTGTTGACTTAGCAAAAGAACTGATTCGCCTTTCGGGATATGAAGTCAACAAAGACATTGACATTGTGTTTACAGGGTTGCGACCAGGGGAAAAGCTATTTGAGGAATTGTTTATTGCTGGAGAGGAATACGAATTAACTGAACATGAAAAACTGTTGTTAGTCAAAAATGCAAGTCGGATTATTCCGGATAATTTGGATATTACTGTAGAAGCATTGTTAAAAGCAGCAGCAAAAAATGATGTGAATGCTATTTTGTTTTTGCTGGAGCAGATAGTACCGGGGTACAGTGCTAAATACATACAAAATCATGTGCCAGAAAGTGCTGCAAAAAATCTTACTGTCGTGGCGCAGCCAAACGTGAATGTATTGGCAAAATTAGAACCACGTAGTGCGTAAAGAGGGAGAAATATAAAGCCATAAAATTCTGTCAAGTCAAAATTTGATTGCACTGTACTAAATATCTCACCAAATTTAGGATGTTTTGCAGCAATGAAACAAATTAAGCCACTCACACTACGTCATAACTTTTCCTGGACTTTCATCGGTAATGCTGTTTATGCAGCTTGTCAATGGGGGATGCTGGTAGTGATGGCTAAACTCGGTAGCCCAGAAATGGTAGGACAGTTCACTTTAGGATTGGCAATTACCGCACCTATAGTTATGCTTACAAATCTCCATCTACGAGCGGTGCAAGCAACAGATGCAAAACGCCAGTATCTATTTGGGGACTACTTAGGTCTAAGACTTCTATCTACAGGGCTGGCGCTTTTCCTCATTGTGGGAGTGACTCTTACGGCAGGATATCGTTGGCAGACATCGCTAGTTATTTTAATAATTGGCTTGGCTAAAGCATTTGAAGCTATCAGTGACGTATTTTACGGACTAATTCAGCAGCATGAGCGTATGGATCGCATCGCTATATCAATGATGATGAAAGGACTTTTATCATTGTTACTTCTGGGTGCTGGAATCTACGTCACAAATAGTACCTTGTGGGGGGCAGTAGGGTTAGCTGTAGCTTGGGCTATAGTCTTAGTCTGCTACGATATTCACAATAGTGCATTAATCTTTAATAGGTCGCCACAAAGACTACAAACTGAAACATCTGGAACTCGCTATCTGTCAGTCAGACTTAGACCTCGTTGGCATCTAACAACGCAGAGGAAACTTATATGGCTTTCTTTGCCATTGGGTGTTGTAATGATGTTGATTTCGTTGAACAGCAATATTCCTCGGTACTTTATTGAGCGATACTTGGGAGAGAGAGAACTAGGCTTTTTTGCCGCCATAGCCTACTTGATGATAGCAGGGGGCATGATGGTGAATGCGCTCGGAGAGTCAGCTAACGCACGACTGGCTAAATATTATGCAAGCGGAGATGACACTGCTTTTCGCACCCTTCTTTTCAAGCTGCTCTTAATTGGTGCTTTATTGGGTGGAACAGGTGTTTTAGTGGCTCTCGTCGCTGGTAGGCAAATTCTCACCCTTCTCTATCAACCTGAGTATGCCGAGCACGCAGATTTGTTTGTCTGGCTAATGTTGGCGACAGGGATCAATTACGTGTCCTCGTTCCTCGGTTACGGAATGATGGCAGCTAGGTATTTCCGTATCCAAATACCAATATTTGCTTCAGTGACAACTATCTCAGCTATATTTTGTTTCTGGTTAATCCCAAACGTGGGACTACTAGGAGCAGCGATCGCGCTAGTAGTAGGGGCGGTTGTCCAAGCTGGAATTAGTGTAGGAGTTATTCTCCATGCGCTACATAAGCTCAAAACCTCAACAACATAAAAGGTTATCTCAATGAGTGACAAATGTTCTATTAACGGAATTAAAGTGTTTTTTTATGAGTAAGAAGGTAAAAAAATGAAGTTATTAACAGTGATTAATCGTAAACTTGATACTTTTCAAAAAATGTTCCATCTCACAGGTATCAAAGGAGTTTTAATTTTAAGACCTTTACCCAATGTTATATTGACTATATTGTCTCAAATAGGAATTTATTTGAAATATCAACCGATTCAATTAAAAGTCAAAGGTTATACACATCCAATTTATATGCGCTATGGGACTAGCGATGCAGCCATATTCCATCAAATTTTCATTTTTCAGGAATATTCCTGTTTAGATGATTTAAATGAACCCAAAAATATCATTGATGCTGGTGCAAATGTCGGTTATTCCTCTATTTACTTCCTGAATAAATATCCAGAAGCTCATATAATTGCTATTGAACCAGACCAGGAGAACTTTAAGATTTGCCAGAAAAATTTATCGGGTTATAAAGAAAGAGTCTCAGTTATTCAAGCAGGACTTTGGTCGCATATAACAGCGCTGAAAGTTTGTAATGAAGAGAGTAGGGAAAAATGTTCAATACAGGTAAAAGAATGTCAAGAAGGGGAAACCCCTGATATTTATGCTATAGATATAGATAGTTTATTAAAGAAATATAATTTAACAACAATTGATCTGTTAAAAATCGATATAGAGGGTTCAGAAATTGTTGTTTTTTCAAAAAATCATCAAAATTGGCTGACAAAAGTTAAAAATATCGTGATTGAACTTCATGGTAAAGAATGCGAACAGGAGTTTTTTAAAGCTTTGTCCATGTATGATTATGATTTATCAACATATGGAGAATTAACAATTTGTCAGAAACTATCATCTCAAACTGCCAAAGCTTGCTGCTAGTTAATTATTCACTTTTACCCATGCCTTCACACTATATCAAAGTTTAAGAAACTTTTCAAAGCATGGGATGAAACAAGACTGCACGTAGTTGCTATTGAAATTTACGGTAATTGTCCAAGTTGTTCTGAGTTTAGGAGTAATCTTATATGCCCTACACTGATGCCAAAAATATCAGAACACCAAATAATAAGCACAGGTTAGTTAAACCTAAGTTGGTTTTTTTGGTGCTGATGTTATTAACACTAACGCTGACACTGGTAGCTAACGCTTCGCTTGTACTCAGTCAAGAGAGGGTTTTGGAAGTTTACCCTACACCCACGATTGCCCAAAAAAGCAACACCTATGCAGTCAGCGTTAACGGTAAGTCTGTATTTGTGAATAAATACAACTCCATAAATTATGTCCAATTCGCCTTTGCTGGTAGAGCTGATGTTGAAATCAGCTACAAAGAACCGATTAAAACCTACACTCTCAGCCCCAAAAGCTTTAACATCCCATCACGCAAAAACGGCAAAAAAATATCCTTCTCCTTGAATGTCCCCAGAAAACTTATTCTCCACAAAGTGAATGAACTAGGTGAGCAATTATATATTCTGGCAGATTCTCTGGAAGATAACTCACCGCGACTAGATAATGCTAATGTTATTAATCTCTTGACCTACAGTGTAGACAACACCGGTACAATTGATGTCACTGACAAAATTCAACAAGCCATCAACGAGGTTTCTGCTCGCAAGGGAGTACTTTATTTTCCACCCGGAGTTTATAAAACAAAACAACTTAACCTGAAAAGCAACATGACTCTCTACTTAGCAGGGGGATCTGTGCTGGAAGCAACTAAAGAGATTAATCCTTCCTATGGTCAAGGAGTTCTACAACTAAAGAATGTGAGTAATGTGAAAATCATGGGACGTGGAGAACTCTACGGTAATGGTTCTTATTGGCGACCAAGGGGAGGATGGTACGCTATGATTGCAATGTCAAATGTAAATAATGTGTTATTGCAAGACATTATCATTCGCGATCCAGCTGTCGCTAATATTTGGATCGAATATGCAGAAAATTGCACTATATATAATACCAAACTCTTGGCAGAACCAGAACCAAAATTTGTCAATACAGATGGTTTTGATATCATGTCTTCACGAAATATTAGTGTCGATAATGTCCTATATAAGGGTACAGATGATGCTACGGCTATCGGTGGTGACAAGCAAGGTAGAATACAAAATACTGAAAATGTTAATATTAGAAATTCTGTCTTTTATTCTAATAATAGTGGGGGAGCTAGTTTCACAATTGGAGCACGTTCTAATCAAGATTTTATCCGAAATATTACTTATGAAAATGTAGATGTTGTTTACGTGAATAGTCTGGCAAATTTGTGGGCTGTTACAAGAGCTAAGTATGAAAATATTTACTTTAAAAATATTCGCCTAGAGGACGTTCTTGATGCACCAAGAACTGTAGATGATTCTGCCTCTTTATTTAACTTCCGAGTTATGGTAGCAATCCCTGAATGGGAAGCTACTTCATCTCCTAATAATTTAGGTTCTATCAAAAATGTCTATTTTAAAAACCTGATAGTGGATGATAAAGGCAGTAGAAATTCTATTTTTCAGGGTTATGATTCTCATCGAGACATCAACAATATCACGTTTGAAAATTTTTATATTAAAGGCAAGCTTGTGACTACAATTAAGGATGCTTTTTTCAGTTTACTACCTAGTGATAAAGATGGAAAAAATTATGTTAAGTGTATAAAATTTTCTAAAAGTAATCCCACAATTGTGAATATTACAGCAAACAAAATATATGTATCTAAAGTAGGGAAGTTGGCTGAGTTTATCGTGACTCGTACAGGTGAAAAAAAGCAAGCCTTAAAAGTCAAATACACTATTAGAGGAACAGCCAAAAATGGCAGAGATTATAAAAACAATTCTAATACTGTGACGATTCCTGCTAATGCGGCTTCTGTAAAAATTCCAATTCAACTTATACAAAACCACAAAAATCAAGGGCTGAAGACAGTCTTTGTGAGTTTAGAAAATCTACCTAACACAACCGAATATATGCTGGGGTCAAACTTCCACGCACTGGTAAATATTCGTGGCTTGTGACAGGGTGTGGGTAGCTAGGTGAGATGATTTCGTGTCCTTGAGAAGAACTACTTAAGATAATTTAGTCTCTTAGTAACAGAGGTAGACAATATGCTTCAGCAACTTAATAGATATACAAAGGAAAACAGAAACACGATATTGAAAAATCAAGATGGCCTGCGTATTCTCCATGTTGTTGGCGGAATGAATCGAGGTGGGATCGAAACCTGGCTCATGCACATTCTACGTCATATTGACCGCAACCGCTTTCAAATGGATTTCCTGACTCACACCACTGAAGTTTGTGCATACGATGAAGAAATTCTCTCTCTGGGTAGTCAAATTATTCCCTGCCTAAAGCCATCGCAACCTTGGTTGTATGCTCTAAATTTCCAGCGGATTTTGCGCGAATATGGTCCTTATGACATTGTTCACAGTCATGTTCATCATTACAGCGGTTATGTCCTGCGTCTTGCCGAGCAGGAAGGTGTGCCTGTCCGCATTGCTCACAGCCATCTAGATAGTTCCGCACTAGAAGTTAATAGAGGCAGACACCGACACTTATATCTAGCTTTAATGAAATCTTGTATTGCTCGCTATGCTACTATTGGTTTAGGATGCAGCCAAGTTGCAAACGCAGATCTATTTGGTGCCAACTGGAAAAGCGATCCCCGATGGCAACTTCTTTACTATGGCATTAATCTGACTCCTTTTCAAGAACCTACTGATGCACTTAAGGTTCGTTCTGAATTTAACCTCCCTGTGGATGCCTTTGTTATTGGTCACGTGGGTCGCTTTGATACACAAAAGAACCATCTATTTCTCCTAAAAATTTTTGCAGAGGTTGCAAGACTTGCACCACAGACGTACCTCTTGTTGGTAGGTGAAGGTATTCTCCAACCAAACATCAAACAGCAAGCTTTGGAAATGGGCATTGCTGACCGAGTGATATTTGCTAGTAGTCGCCCAGATGTCCCCAGACTGATGCAGGGCGCTATGGATATCTTCCTGTTTCCCTCCCTGTGTGAAGGACTTCCCCTGGTGTTACTTGAAGCACAAGCAGCAGGTTTAGTTTGTCTAATTTCGGACATCATTACACCCGAGGTAGAAGTAGTCAAACCACTGGTGAAGCGACTATCCCTATTACAGCCAGTATCAGACTGGGCTGGGGATATATTGGCTTTGCAAGATGGAATACCCAGGAACAACCAAATCGATGTTTTGAGACTTGTAGAAGCTAGCCCCTTTAATATTGAAGTTTCACTAAAGCAGTTGCAGAAGCTCTATCAAGCCCAGTTCGCCAAACAAGTCGTCCTATGAATCAGAAGCGCGTTTATCCCAAGACGTATATAGATAGTGTCATTGTTTCTTTTTTTGTTTGCTGTTTAGTAGTGTTATGGTGTCTTCAAACTTCAGAACAGTTCGGTCATTGGTTTTTAATTCCCGTCACATTAAGTGGAATTTTGATTGGTATTGACACTGTTAACTGGTTTCGCGATCGCTTAAGTATTTTTGACCCAGTCGGGATTATAGGTATACTGGGTTTTCATTTCTTCTTTTTAGCGCCCATACTTCATGTCAGCTGGGACAGTTGGTTAGAACCTTGGTATCAGTACCCAACCGATTGGCGACCCTGGTTAGGTGGTATGGCAATCCTAAATCTATTGGGTCTTTTGGTATATCGCTGGAGCAGAAATCTGGTGACAAAAAAACTAAACAATCAGTCAAGTCACACCCTATGGCGCATAGAACCTAAGCGATTTAGTCGGATTGTTAGCATTGTCATGATGCTTTCTGCTGTACTCCAGATTAGAGTCTATCAGCAGTTTGGTGGAATCATGGGCTATATTACCTCTGCCACTGAAGATTCAACTAAATTCGATGGCATGGGTTTTATATTCCTCTTCTCAGAGACCTTTCCCATTTTGGCAATGATGGCATTTTCAGTTTATGCTCAACGAAATAAACGTTTGCAAACCTGGCCAGTGTTGCTTATAGTTTTGTTGCTATTTTTGGTTCTGCAAATGTTTTTTGGTGGTCTCCGGGGTAGTCGTTCTAACACTATCTTTGCTTTGTTTTGGGCAGCAGGCATAATTCATTTTATGATTCGCCCAATTACTAGAAAAGAAATTGCTATCGGTCTCGTTTTTCTTCTCTTCTTTATGTATTTATATGGTTTCTTTAAATCAGGAGGTGTGGATGGACTCAAGAATGCTTTAGAAGGTCAGGAAGCTCGTACCGAGTTAGAAAGTACGTCGGGGCGAACTTGGCAAGGCTTAGTTTTGGCAGACCTCGGACGCAGTGATGTTCATGCTTATATGCTCTACAAACTTATGCTTCCCAACAGTGATTACGAATATGTTTGGGGAGAAACCTATCTAGCAGCAGCAACTACTCTAATCCCCAAATTCATAATGCCCAATAAGCCTTTTAAGCATAAGATTCAGCAAGGAACAGAGTTGTTTTTTGGCAAAGGCTCTTATAAACCTGGTCCCTGGAATGATTTAAACGCATGGACTACTTCAAAGGTCTTCGGGATTACAGGTGAAGCAATGCTTAACTTTGGGCCTTTTGTGATACCTTTAGCATTTATTCCTCTGGGGATTTTGGTTGGCTGGGTTCAGCACTGTCTGTTTACCTGGAAATATTTAGATAGTCGCCTTATTTTATTACCCATGCTTGTCAATTTTTGTTTTGCTGTTCTCGTGGGTGACCTTGATAATGTCATTTTTTTCTTGATAAAAAATAGTGGTCTTCCTACTCTCGTTATTTTGTTGAGTTCTCAAAAAAAGCTTTTAACGGGGTGTTCGACTTACTTTAACGATGTGGAAATAAAAAAACATTCTCAAGTAGCTTGATTAAAGGGGCTGTGGGTCATTAGAAAACTCATTCCAGCAAACGAGATGCTTCTGATCGCGACTAAGAATGAATAAAAAAAGATTTGCGGTATTTATCTTCGACTCCTACTATGAAACTTGTTGTTACTATTGAACACCGATTTGATCGTACACCAGATGGTAAAGTATGGACATATACCACCTGCCCATATTCATTCTGGATACGGTATCTAGAAGTTTTTGAGCGCGTGTGCGTGATAGCACGTGTACGTGATGTGTGTTTTGTCCCATCCGACTTTCAACGTGCAGACGGCGAGGGAGTTTCATTTGCAGCATTACCATACTATGTTGGCCCCTGGCAATATTTGCAAAGGTTATACCAAGTCAAATATGTTGCCCAAAGTGCAGTTGGTACAGAAGATGCTGTTATTCTACGTGTGAGTTCACAGATCGCTGCCTTAGTTCAACCCCTGTTACACAAAGTTGGTCATCCTTATGCTGTGGAAGTTGTGGCTGACCCCTATGATGCTTTCGCGCCAGGTTCTGTCAGACATCCTTTACGTCCGTTGTTTCGTTGGCTATCTCCACGCCAATTGCGGAATCAGTGTGTTCAGGCTTGTGCAACTGCCTATGTCACTCAATATGCTCTTCAGCGTCGGTATCCACCAGCAAAGAAAGCTTTTTCAACTCACTATTCAAGTGTTGAATTGCCTGATACAGCTTTCGTCTCTTTTGCTCGCTCACCTAAACAGGGGATAAGCAGATTGACTCTGATTACCGTAGGCACACTCGCTCAACTGTATAAGGCTCCAGATGTGTTGATCAAAGCTGTGGCTGCTTGTGTAAAAGAGGGATTAGACCTCCAGTTAATTTTAATTGGAGATGGCAAGCATCGACCAGAACTGGAGCGGCTAGCTAAAAATTTAGATTTAGAAAAACGTGTTAATTTTTTGGGTCAATTGCCTACTGGTGATGCTGTGCGGACTCAGTTAGATCAAGCTGACTTGTTTATCTTACCATCCTACCAGGAAGGCTTACCTAGAGCGATGATTGAGGCAATGGCTCGAGGACTACCATGCATTGGCTCTACTGTAGGTGGAATTCCTGAGCTATTACCTCCTGAAGATATGGTACAGCCTGGTGATGTGCTTGCTTTAACAAACAAGATTCGTGAGGTAGTGACTAACCCAGAGCGGATAGCTCAAATGTCTGCTCGTAACTTAGAAAAGGCAAAAGATTACAGAGAAAAGGTTCTTCGTGAACGGCGGATTGCGTTCTACCAATATGTACGCAAAAAAACAGACGAATGGCTGCAAACACGAAAGTAAATGAAAACAATATAGCGATGTCCACATTTGTGAAAGATGTGGAGGAAATCATGAACCGCAGAGGCGCTCCAGAACGCAGAGGAAGAGAAGGAGGGGATAAGTCTAAAAATGGTTTACCTATCAAAGTTAATCTGGTTGGTTACTTTAGTTGTATAATAATTTGCAGGTAAAGTCATATAATGTGTGGAATTACTGGTTTTTTTGATATCTGTGGGCAGATTGCTACTGAGAGGATAGGGTCTGTAGTAGAACAAATGTCCTCTGCTTTGCATCATCGTGGACCAGATGATAGTGGTATATGGGTAGATGGAGAGAGTGGTATTGGCTTGGGACATAAACGACTTGCTGTTATTGATATCTCTCCAGAAGGACATCAGCCTATGATTTCTGCTGATGGTCGTTATGTGATCGTGTTTAATGGTGAAATCTATAACTTTTTGGAGTTACGACGTCAACTAGAAAATTTAGGTCACCATTTTCGCGGTCATTCCGATACTGAGGTAATGCTAGCAAGCTTTAGCCAGTGGGGAGTGAATAAGGCAGTGAAGCTATTTAATGGGATGTTTGCCTTTGCTCTGTGGGATGTCAACGAGCGAGTTTTACATTTAGGGCGCGATCGCTTGGGTGAAAAACCCTTATACTATGGCTGGTTAGGTAATACTTTTGTGTTTGCCTCGGAATTAAAAGCTCTCAAAGCCCATCCGGATTTTCATCCAGAAATCAACCGTGATGCTTTGGCATTATTTTTGCGTCATAACTATATTCCTGCACCTTATTCTATTTACAAAGGAATATATAAATTACCACCAGCAACTCTTCTATGTTGGAATGGTCAAACTGCTCATCCTCAACCTGTTCCCTATTGGTTTGCAAAAGAAGTCGCCCCTTCAGGTGTTACTCACCCCTTCACAGGCTCAGAATCTGAAGCCGTAGAACAGCTCGAAGCACTACTCAAGGATGCAGTGGCTATCCGAACAATTGCGGATGTACCTTTGGGTGCATTTCTTTCAGGAGGGATTGACTCTTCTACAATCGTAGCTTTAATGCAAGCTCAAAGTAGTCAATCAGTCAAAACTTTTAGTATCGGATTTTATGAAGACAAATATAACGAAGCCCAGCACGCTTTAGCAGTGGCTCGCTACTTAGGTACAGACCATAAAGAATTTTACGTGACTCCACAAGACGCACTTACAGTCATTCCTAAACTACCAAGTTTATATGACGAGCCTTTCTCCGACCCGTCCCAAATTCCCACATTTCTGGTATCTCAGCTTGCTAGACAATACGTAACAGTCAGTCTTACTGGCGATGCTGGCGATGAATTGTTTGGTGGGTACAAACGGTATTGGTTGTGTCGTAGTATTTGGCAGAAGGTTGGTTGGATGCCTCAAATCATACGCCATATCGCTGCTCATGCCTTGAGTGGTATATCTTCAAGGACTTGGGATCTTGGTTTTGTGACCTTTGGTGCTGTATTACCAGCAAAACTTAGACAGCAAGGCAGTTATGGAGATAAATTACATACATTGTCAGAAATTTTAGCAGCGCCTAATTCGGAAGCGATGTATGCTGATTTTATTTCCCACTGGAAGAAGCCAGAACAAGTAGTCCTCGGTTGCTCTGAACCTTTGACGACCTTATGCGATCGCCAATCTTGGTTGAAATTACCTGATTTTTCTCAACGTATGATGTACCAGGATATGGTATCTTATTTACCAGACGACATTCTGGTCAAAGTGGATCGCTCCAGTATGGGTGTCAGCTTGGAAGGGCGAATCCCACTCTTAGATCACCGCGTCGTGGAATTTGCTTGGCGCTTACCCCTATCAATGAAAATCCGTAACGGTCAAGGTAAATGGCTATTACGTCAAGTTTTGTATAAATATGTCCCACAAAAACTCATAGAGCGTCCCAAAATGGGTTTTAGTGTACCACTGGATAGTTGGTTGCGTGGTTCCTTGCGGGAGTGGACAGAAGATTTACTGAATGAAAGTCGCTTACATCAACAAGGATTCTTAAATCCCCAACCGATTCGCCAGAAGTGGACAGAACATCTAACGGGCGATCGCAACTGGCAGTACCATCTTTGGAACGTACTCATGTTCCAGGCATGGTTAGACAAAAATTACTGATTTTAGTCAATCTTCGCAAATTATAGCGATTCCCATCTCACTGAAGTAGAAGAAAAAAGAATTAACCGCAGATAAACGCACCCTCGACGCCGATAAATTTGTATCTCAGCAGACTAGGAAACGCTATATACGGAAAAGATTCATTAAACAAAAACAAAATTCTGAACTTAAAGAACTACAAACACAGAAGAACTATGCAAAAACTTTTAATAGTTACTACAATTCCAGCTACCCTAAGTAGTTTCTTCCTCCCTTTTGCCTCCCACTTTCGTCATCAAGGTTGGCAGGTCGATGCTATGGCTTGTGGTATTTCCACATCACCTGAATGTTTGCAAGCTTTTAATCGCGTATGGGAGGTAGAGTGGTCACGCAATCCCCTAGACCCACGCAATTTACTTGTCGCTCCGCGCATCATTCAACAGGTGATACAGCAAGGGGAATATGATATAGTTCACGTTCACACACCAGTAGCAGCTTTCGTGACTCGCTACGCCCTGAAGAATTACAGACAGCAAAAGAAACCTCAGGTGTTCTACACCGCTCACGGCTTCCACTTCCATCCCAATGGAAAAGCATTAAAAAATGCTGTGTTCTTGGCATTGGAAAAGTTAGCTGGGAATTGGACAGACTACTTAATAGTCATTAATCATGATGACGAGGAAGTAGCAAAGCGTTACAAAATAGTTCCATCTGAACGCGTTTACTATATGTCAGGAATTGGTGTAGATTTAGATTATTATAGTTGTAATAGTGTTTCCCAAGTTGAAGTTGAACAAGTACGCCAAGAATTAGGCTTAACACCGACAACACAATTATTTCTATCAGTAGGTGAGTTAACTCCTCGCAAACATCCTCAAGATGTTTTAAAAGCATTTGCGCTGTTAGGGCGCTCAGAAGTCTCTTTGGCTTTTGCTGGAAATGGACCCCTAATGGCTCAAATGCAACAATTAGCATCTCAATTAGAAGTGCAAAATCAAGTTCACTTTTTGGGCTTGCGCCGAGATATTCCCACCTTAATACGTACAGCGGTAGCTACTGTGTTAGCTTCTGAGCAAGAAGGTCTACCTAGATGTGTCATGGAGTCTATGTCTATGGAAACTCCAGTCATTGGCACGTATATTCGAGGGACTCGAGACTTATTAGCAGGGGGCTGTGGTCTGCTCGTCAACGTGGGAGATATAAAAGCAGTGGCGGCGGCGATGGGATGGATATTAGATAATCCGCAAGCGGCTAGAGTGATGGCTCAACGTGCTTATGAAAGGATCGCTGACTATGAACTATCCCAAATTGTGCAGCAACATGAGGTTTTATATGCCAAGGCTATACAGCACAAAGAATTCGCCAGTGTTTCTAGGTAATACACAACTCAACACCTAAAGTTTTTTCCTTGATTAGAGTTTAAGGATGTATTTATGAATGCTAAACATTTCCAGGGTGAATGTGTCACAATATATAGCAGATTCATCAAGCCTGTATGCGATAGAGTTGTAGCAGCGATCGCCTTATTGGCTCTGACACCCGTGATACTGATAGTTGCGCTCGCCATTTACATGAATATGGGGCGTCCTATTTTCTTCTACCAACCCCGTCCAGGTAAAAATGGTCGTGTTTTCACTTTCTATAAATTTCGGAGCATGACCAACGAAAGAGATAGAGAAGGGAAGTTACTACCTGATAATCTACGCTTGACACCTTTGGGTAAATTTATCCGCCAAACCAGCTTGGATGAACTTCCTCAACTTCTAAATGTCCTCAAAGGGGATATGAGTTTTGTCGGTCCTCGTCCACTTCTCGTGGAATACCTAGACTACTACACCCCAGAACAAGCTCGCCGCCATGCAGTTAAACCAGGAATTACGGGTTGGGCGCAGGTGAACGGTCGTAACCAGCTTTCCTGGCTAGATAAATGTATTTTAGATGTATGGTACGTCAAGCATCATTCGCTTTGGCTAGATTTGAAAATCTTAGCAATGACCTTCTTAAAAGTTTTAAAGCAAGAGAATGTAGGAGCTTCAGAATGCTCTGAAGTTTCAAAACGACAAATTGCAGCTATTAAGACAACAAAGCAATTATCCTCAGTTGATACTACGAGTATAAATTAATTGCTGCATTAAAATCAGGGATTTTCAAGAAAAAAATTATCCATCTTGTGGTACGGGCGTCCCCGCCCGTCCTATACAGTGGACTACTTTTTTATCTTGAAGTTTTTAAGCCTAGGCTATTGAATTATACATCTCTATTCATGGAATTATCTTGATATGAAACCGATAACTGTGGTTGTAACAGGAGTAGGAGCACCTGTTGGAGTTGGCATTATTAAATCTTTGCGAGCTTCTAATCTGCCATTAAGAATTATTGGAGTTGACTCAGAGCCACTTGCTCAAGGCTTATTTCGTGTAGATCAAGCCCACTTAATTCCCTCTGCTCGTCAGAATCCCGATATTTACTTTAATGCTTTAGTCAAAATCAGCCAGATGGAAGGAGCAGATATTTTGTTTTCTGGATGGGAAGGGGAATTACTAATGCTAGCTGAACGCAAAACTGAATTTGAAGAGCGTACAAGCACGACTTTACCTTTTGCTTCTGATGCAACTCTAAAGGCTCTAGATAAATGGTTAACAACTAAAATTCTTAACGCCTTTGGTGTGCCTGTACCTGATACTGTGCTTCCTATAGATTGGGCGCAATTAGAAGATTTTCGGCACAATCATGCCTACCCCTATATTATGAAACCTCGGCGGAGTTCAGGTGGAAAAGGCATGGTGCTCGTCCATACAGACCAAGAACTTGCTTTTTTTAGCCAATATATCTCCGACCCTGTTGTACAAGAGCAGTTGTTGCCAGATGACAAAGAATATACGGTTGGAGTATTTATCCAAACTGATGGAAAACCAAGTGGAGCATTAGCACTCAAACGTAGTCTTTCAGGCGGACTAAGCTATCGTATGGAAAGCGATCGCAATACTGACGCCTGTGACATTGCAATACAGGCTGCTAAAGCAATGGGTTTAGTTGGTGCAGTCAATGTCCAAATGCGCTTAACTGCAAATGGGTTTAAGGTTTTTGAGATTAATCCAAGATTTAGCAGTGCAACTTGTGTAAGAGCTAATTTTGGATTTAACGAACCTGAACTTACAATTCGTCACTTTGTTTTAGGAGAAGAGATATCTCCTCCCGATGTCCAAGAAGGAATTTGCTTGCGGTTTTGGGAGGAAATATATTTTCCCCTGGAAGTTAAAAGTACTGCTCAGCTAGGAAAATATCAGTGCCGAGGTCAAATTTTGAGCCAGTTTTAATTCCTCATGTTACAATTTACTTCTGAAGACAAATGAAGCTACAAGTAATTGATGTATCTAATCCCTTGTGGTCAGAGACTCTGCAAAATCTACGCCACGATTTTTATCATAGACCTGAGTATGTGGCTTTAGAAGCTAAAAGAATTAGGGCTGTTGCAGAGGCAATTCTCATTCAGGATGGTGAAAAAGTTTTCTTTTTACCCTATTTGTTACGTCGATGCGATGATATCTTTCGGGAAGATTTAAATGCCTCAGAAATTTTTGATGTCTTATCGCCCTATGGCTATCCTGGAATCCTATTCGATGAAACCAGTTTAGAGAATTTAGAGTTCATTCATTGGGCAATGACTCAGCTTAAACAAACATTTAAAGATAGGAGAATTTGTTCAGCGTTTTTACGCCTGCACCCAATATTAAATCATCGTTTTAATGAAATTTACCGAGTGCAAAGTTGCCAGATTCACTCGGAAACCATTGCAGTTAATCTGAAATTAACAGAAGCTGAAATCTGGCAACAAACTAGACCAGAACACCGTAACAAAATTAACAAATGCAAGCGATCTGGTTTTGTTGCAAGAATGGCTCCAGTAAATCAATATCTTCATGACTTTATAAAAGTTTACACAGAAACAATGGATCGTGTTGGAGCATCAAAATCCTACTATTTCAGTCATGAATATTTTTGGTACTTTGTAGAAGCATTAAAAGAGAATTTGCATCTGTGTATTGTCGAACTCGAAGGTAAAGTTGTTTGTGCAGGTTTGTTTACTGAGTGCTGCGGTATTGTTCAATATCACCTCGGGGGAACGAGAAATGAGTTTTTAAAACGCTCTCCCAGTACTTTGATGTTCGACCATGTTCGATACTGGGCGAAGAAACAAGGTTATGAAATTTTTCACCTTGGTGGTGGAGTGGGAGGAGCCAAAGATAGTCTTCATCATTTTAAGGCAGGATTCTCTCAACAACGATACAACTTTCCTCTCATTCGCCTAATTCCAGATGAGGAAAAATATATTTATCTTGTTGAACTGCGAGCAAAATTCTTGAATACACAGGTGGACCAACTCCTTCAAACAGAATTTTTTCCTGTCTATCGTTCACTTTCAATATAAGCTTACCTATTATGAAGAAGAGCAAAGTGCTAGTATTTGACCTTGATGATACCCTTTTTCCCGAGCATGAATTTGTATTGAGTGGATTTCAAGCTGTTAGTGACTGGGTACAATCCAAATATGCGATTTATGGTTTCTGTGATGTTGCTTGGAAATTGTTTCAGGAGGGTAAACGAGGCAAGATTTTTGACCAAACTCTCGATAACTTGGAAATTAAGTATGAACGCTCTTTAATTCAAGAGCTTGTAGAAGTTTATCGGGGACACAAACCTGCAATCTCTCTACACGAAGATGCACAGTGGGCTATTAGTCGCTTCAAATCTGAGAAACAGCTTGGTCTAATTACTAATGGTTTCTTACAAACGCAGCAAAACAAAGTTAGAGCATTAGGAATTGAATATAGTTTTGATGAGATTGTCTACTGTGATGTCTACGGTTTTGAAAATTGGAAACCTAGCCCGGTACCTTACCAAAAAATGATGGAGTTTACAGGATTTAAAGGAATTGAGTATGTGTATATCGGAGATCATCCTTACAAGGATTTTGTAGCTGCAAAAAAATTGGGATGGATTACGTTACGAATTTGCCGTAAAGATGGGGAGTATGCAAATGTAATGGCAGAAGAAAATCATGATGCCCACTTCAAAATTAGGTCATTGTATGAATTGCAAGACCTTTGTTGAAATGACTGATTAAATAGATTTCGTAGTCATTTTACTTTTTGTGCTGTTAAATACAACATTTTAGTTTGTACAAAATAAATAAACTTGGCTTGTGAAAAATCAAACAGAACTATGAATAAACCCATTCTCCTCTCAACTCCTCATATGGGCGATCGCGAACTAGAGTTTGTCAAAGAAGCCTTTGATACAAACTGGATAGCCCCTGTTGGTCCCCATGTTGATGCTTTCGAGCAAGAATTTTGTCAACTGATAGGTGCAAGTCATGCGGCGGCTGTTAGTTCTGGTACAGCAGCAATCCACTTAGCTTTGCGTTTGCTAGGTATACAGCCTGGAGATGAGGTTTTCTGTTCTACCCTAACGTTTGTAGCTACAGCTAACCCCATTATTTACTTAAGAGCAAAACCAGTCTTTATAGACAGCGATCGCATTTCTTGGAACATGAATCCCGACTTATTGTGGGGAGCATTACAGCATCGCGCCAGGATAGGGAAGTTGCCTAAAGCTGTTATAGTAGTACACTTATACGGTCAAAGTGCAGATATCGATCCGATTTTAGAAGCTTGCAATTACTATGAAATTCCCTTGATTGAAGATGCAGCAGAGTCTTTAGGAGCCACTTATAAAGGACGTTCTCCCGGAACCTTTGGCAAGATTGGTATTTTCTCATTCAATGGTAATAAAATTATCACCACCTCTGGCGGTGGGATGTTAGTTTCCAATGACGAACAACTGGTAAACAAAGCTCGTTTCTTAGCAACCCAAGCACGCGATCGCGCTCCCCATTACCAACACTCAGAAATTGGCTACAATTATCGTCTTAGTAATATTTTAGCTGGTATTGGTCGGGGCCAACTGCGTGTTTTGAGTGACCGTGTAACAGCTAGAAGACGCAATTTTATTATCTACCAAAAGGCTTTAGGAAAGCTACCAGGTATTGAATTTATGCCAGAAGTCAGTTTTGGTCAAGCGACTCGTTGGCTAACTTGCTTGACAATAGATCCTGAAGCGTTTGGTGGCGATCGCGAACAAGTCCGTCTCACCCTTGGCGAACAGCAAATAGAATCCCGTCCCGTCTGGAAACCTTTGCACCTCCAGCCAGTGTTTGCTGGTTGTGAATGTGTTGGCGGTACTGTGTCAGAAGATTTATTTGTACGTGGTCTTTGTTTACCTTCTGGCTCGAACCTCACAATTGACGACTTAGAGCGAGTGATTAATGGAATTCATGCTGTGTACTATCACCATAGTAAAAATCACTCTTCCCTTGTCACAGTTTCATCATAACTTTACAAATACCAAAAATTATGGAAACACAAGAATATAGTTTAAATACTACCAAATACTGGCACCTCATTCAGCGCCGTTGGTTACCTGCTTTAGGAATATTTCTTCCGGTTTTCCTGATATCACTACTGGTTCTATCTTTAAAAAAATCTACTTATGAAGCAGAAGGAAAACTGTCATTTCAAAGAACAAACACGGTTTCCTCCCTTACCGGAGTGGGAACAGAAATCAGTAGCTTAGAACCATTGGTACGCGATCGCGGTAATCCTTTAAATACAGAAGCAGAAGTTATCCGTTCTGTCCCTATTGTGCAAAAGACTATCAACCAACTCAATTTGAAAGATGAAAACGAAGAACTTCTAACTACGAAAGAATTCATTAAACGATTAACAATTAAAGACATTAAGGGCAGTGATGTTTTACAAATTTCTTACAGAGATACCACCCCGCAAACAGCAGCAGACGTTGTTAATACCCTAATGCAAATCTATTTAGAACAAAATATTGTTTTCCATCGCATGGAAGTTGCAACTGCTCGTTTGTTTATAGAGAAACAATTACCAACAGCCGAATTAGTTGTCCGCAAAGCAGAAGCTGAACTTCGTCAGTTCAAAGAAAAAAATCAAGTTGTCGCTTTGTCAGAAGAAGCCACTAAAGCAGTAGAAAGGATGGCTGATTTGCACAAGCAAATCGGCGATTCTCAATCTAGAATTGCTAATCTTGATGCTCAGTCTCAGGTTATCCGCAACCAATTGCATATGAACTCTCAGCAGGCGGTCACTATGACGACTCTCAGTCAGTCTGACGGTGTGCAAGATATACTTAGAGAAATCCAGAGGCTAGAAACTGAACTCGCTGCTAAAAAAAGTGTTCTGTTAGATACCCATCCTACAATCATCAATTTAAATAGTAATTTAGCAGCGTTTAGAGAAATACTGAACAAGCGCGTCAACAATGTTGCAGTAACTCCACAACCAAGATTAAATAACAACTTACAAATCGGAGAGCTTCAACAAACACTTAGTGCTAAACTAGTAGAATTGGAGTCAACTCGTTTCGGTTTAGTGAATGAAGTCAGGGCTTTAACTAACGAACAGTCTAAGTACAGAAAGAGACTAGATGTGTTGCCAAGATTAGAGCAACAACAACGGGAGTTAGAACGTCGGCTAGAAGTCGCTCAATCTACTTATTCGCTGTTACTACAAAAGCTTCAAGAAAGTCGCATTGCTGAGAATCAGAATGTAGGTAATGCCCGCATTATATCTGCTGCCCAAATTCCTGAAGCTCCGATTTCTTCTCCAATAATTTCATACCTGAGTGCAGGCTTAATTGCTAGCTTAGCTGCCATAGCAAGTATGTACATTTTGGAAGCAAGAGATAAATCAATTAAGACTGTTGATGAGGTGAAAGAATTGTTGGGATTAACTTTATTAGGAGTCATTCCCGCCTTTAATAACTCTAAAAAATCTCCTAGTGGTCAGGAAGAAATAGAGTCTTACAGCCAAAGACTTGTTGTGAGAGATAAGCCTCGTTCTTCTATGAGCGAAGCTTACCGGATGCTGCGAGCAAATTTGAGATTTGTGAGTGCTGATAAAGAATTAAAATCTATAGTCATAACTAGTTCTATACCACAAGAAGGTAAGTCAACAGTAGCTGCCAATTTAGCTCTAGCCATAGCACAGATGGAGTGTAAAGTCTTACTGGTAGATGGAGATTTATATCGTCCCATTCAGCATCGAATATGGGATTTGACAAATGAGGTAGGTCTTAGCAATATTATTGTTGGACAGGCAGAATTCAGGACAGCAGTCAAAACTGTTATGAATGACCTGCACATTCTTACTGCAGGAGTTATACCTCCCAATCCAGCCGCCCTTCTTGACTCTAAACGAATGGCTAACTTAATTAACAGTTTTGCAGCTAATTATGATTTTGTTATTATTGATACTCCATCAATAACTGTTGCTGCTGATGCTGCGACTCTTGGTCAAATGGCTGATGGTGTGTTGTTTGTCGTTCGACCGGGTGTTGTTGATTCGGTTAGTGCTATTTTTGCTCAAGAATTATTGGAAAAATCTGGTCAGCGGGTTCTAGGACAGGTGGTGAATGGAGTGATTCTCAACAATCAACGTCATAACGACTACGACGAAGAATATAATCTTGATATTTTACCCATTAAAAATCGGCGGAGTCCTAACTCGATAAGTTTATAGCAGTTCGTTGAGGAAATTTAAAGATTTCGTGAAGACTGCTCATAGCTAATTGTTAATGGTAGAAAAGCAATTACTCTCTGCTTGCTAGAGTGTTGATACAGTCATCTCAGAAACCCGGTTTCGTAAAAGTTACCGGGTTTATCCTGCATTGCTATCCCTTGTAGTATTGACTTTATGAGGCGATCGCTACTGTGTAAAATATGCTCCTTAAGATTTTTTTAATATTTTGCTCACAAGCATCTCAAGTTTTACCTTTAATCTAAAAACTAAAGGATTTCATTTTTCGCACATTTTAGATATCTTTAGATATTCTGAACCATCAGACCTGGGTTAGTGCAACCACCAGTCTATAACTTTTGTTGAGCTTGTACTCAAACTTTCACTTTCACTTATAAAGAATAATGGTGTTCAAGGAACAATATGTCATCACAAGTTTCGTTATCCAGTGTTAATTGGCGTGCAAGTACCGTTGCATCACGTTATGAATCTGTTAAGCAAGTCATTTTAATGATGAGCAAACAGTTAGATACAACCTTCTCCTTAGAAGACATGGCAGATATTGCTATGCTGAGTCCTTGTCATTTCAATCGTATATTTCGTCAAATCACAGGAATTCCACCTTTTCAATTCCTTTATTTGTTGCGTTTACAAGCAGCAAAGCGGCTGCTTTTAACTACTGAACTCAACGTGACTGAGATATGTTATGCAGTTGGTTATAGCAGCCTTAGTACTTTTATCAACCGCTTTACGCAATTAATAGGCTTATCGCCCAGCCACCTGCGCCGTTTAGCCAAACAGATAACTCCGTCCTATTGGGAATTGTTTTGTCAACATTTAACTGACCTTACTCGCGTCCAGTTACTTGGTCCTTGTATCAATATCAAAGTGTCTGAGCCCAATCCAGGTTTAATTTTTGTAGGACTTTTTCCCAGTCAAATTCCCCAAAGTTGTCCTGTTTCTTACAGGTTTGTAACAGCACCGGGATTTTATCGAATTGCACCTGTACCGGATGGGCGTTACTACGCGATTGCAGCTGCTTTAACGTTGTCGCAAGATGTATTGACCCTGTTATTGGAAGAAGCTGTTCTCCAAGGATGTATGGGTTCTTTTGAAGTTCGTAATGGACAAGTGAGCAAACCTATAAGTGTGACACTACAGCCCAAGTGTTTAACAAATCCGCCGCTTTTGATTCCGATTCCATTCCTGCTATCTCAGTGGAAAGCTTTTCAATCCGTAAAAGTGTAGAAGTTGAGAACAACTTTTTTCGATTGATAACCATAAGTGAGCAATTTTGAAGAAGACATAACAAGAAAAAATAAGATATATTTAATCTTGTTTACATTTAAATTTTTTGTAAAGACTGCTAATAGCTAATGGCTAATTGCTAATTGCTAATTGCTATTAGTCATTAGCTATTAGCAACTAAATTAACACTCTTTCATCAATCAAATCGGAAAAAAGTTTATCTAAGGGGAAGATGGGGAATATTGGAATCTCATTGGTCATTCGTTTAAAGGAACAATGACATTTATGAGAGGAGATGAGTGAGTATGCATAATCAAAATCATAGTACAATAGATTTTTTTGGATTATCTGTAGAACAAATAGAAATTATTAGCTACTTGCGAAAAAATCTCCACTTAAAGAAATTGTGTGAGAAAGTTTTGTATCAAAAAATTGTTCGACAAGTAGCTCGAGAAAGAGGTTTAATCGTGACGGATGGAGAAATTCAAGCCGAGAAAAATCGCTGGTATTCGGAGAAGCATTTGCAAACAGAGTGGGATATTATAATCTGGCTGACTGAAGAGATGCTGATTTTAGAAGAGTGGGAGGAAGCTATTGGCGATCGCCTGCTTTTCCAAAAATTATCTGAATCTTTATTCAACCAAGAAGTAGAAACATATTTTATTCAACACCAGCAAGATTTTGATAAAATATTGCTTTATCAATTGATTGTGCCCTACCAAGAACTAGCACAGGAACTCTTTTATCAGATTGCGGAGCGAGAAATTAGTTTTTATGAAGCTGCTCATCTATATGACATTGATGAAGAACGGCGCGAGCGATGTGGTTGTGAAGGAAAAATTTATCGAAAAAATGTAAACCCTGAGTTAGCAGAAGTTTTATTTGATGCCAATATAGGCGAAGTTATTAGTCCAGTCACCACTACACAAGGAATTCATCTGTTGCTAATTGAAGAGTTAATGCCATCACAACTGACTGCAACAGTACGCCAAGATATTTTAGAGCGCATATTTATGCAGTGGTTAGAAAGTCAGCTTGCTCATCTGCGGTAATAGTAAGCGGTAAAATCTCTAGATTTCGTTGGTAGTTGCGGCTGTGGGTGCTGAAGCGCAACTACTAACCAAAAAATAAGATTAGCCAGCTTTTGGTTGATAGCCTGCAATTCTTTTAGTTTTCTCAAGGGTAGCATCTGCTGCTTGATATAACAATTCCAAGTTGTTCCCATCATCAGGATACAATGCTATGCCAGTGCTGAAAGTTACCTGAAACTTGCTATTGTCTGGGGTCGTGAACTCCTGCTCGTGCAGAATTGCTTGCAATTGAATCATCCTTTCCACACCATCAATTCTGTTCATACCGTACATACCTATGACAAATTCATCTCCACCCCAACGAGCTACAACATCTTCCCCGCGAAATGATTGTCGTAAGAGTTGTCCGAGGTAGCGCAGTACAGCATCGCCAGCTGCATAACCAAAAGTGCTATTGATGTGTTTAAAATTGTCTAATCCTAGGATAACAAAGCACAGGGGCTGATTGTACCGTTGACTCAAGCGTAAGAACGTATTTAAATCTTGGGTAGCTCGGTAACGATTGTATACTCTCGTCAACGGATCAATATTGGCTAAGCTCCGTTGCAACTCGATCCGCTCTAAGCGGTTCAGAATGCGAGTCACTAGTTCTGGTTCAACAATAGGCTTACTGATAAAGTCATCTGCACCGACAGTAAACACTTTATGAATACTAGTGCTATCTTTGTTATCGGTAAGAAACAGAATTGGCAGTCCCCTCCACCGTCCATCATTTCGCACCACTTGACATAATTCTAGCCCACTCATATGAGGTATATTTATATCCAAGATCAGCGCATCTGGTGCAGAGGCTTCCAGAGTTTCCCAAAATCGCTGGTGATTGTCGAGGGTAATGACTTTGAATCCCCAGGGCTCTAGTAATGTTCGTATCGTGGACAAAATCTGGCGATCGCTGTCCACAACCATAATCACTGCTTCTGCATCTATACTAGTTGGTTGTAGTATATGGATAATTGCCCGCAGTACGTCATTTACAGGTACTGGCTTTTGTAAAAAAGCATGTCCACCTAAACGGGTCACTTCCAAACGAGTTTCTAAACTACTGTGTGCTGAAAAAACCAAAACAGGTACTGGTAGCTTTAGCAGTGTCAGTTGTGCCAACAGTGCCAAACCCTCCTCTGGCGTATTGCCAATCACAGGGTCAAGCAACACGATGTTTGGAAGAGCACGAGAGATTTTCTCCCTAGCTTCTAAGAGGGTTGTCGCGACTTCAGCGGGTACTCCCTGAATTTCCGCCTCTTTGACTAATTGATGTGCTAGCTGGCGATCGCTCTCCACAATTAACAGCTTGGAATGTTCATCTCCATGACTCACAGCTTTGGAAACAACTTTTTGGGGTAAATGTTCAATTTCTTTCAGTAAAGCTAACACCAGCTTACGTAAATGCTTGGCTTCTCTTGTACCAAAAGGCTGATGGGGTTGTAGGTAATGTTCGATGGCACGAACTAACTGTGCGCCCTTGCTAAAGCCAAAATTCCCCAATGAACTTTCTAGTGTACAAGTTTCCTGCTTTGCCAAAGCACGTAACTCTGGACTCAGTGTCTCTTGTATACAAGCATCAGCAACTGCTTGGAGAACCGACATCTGTTGAGCAATTCTTTCTTTGAATCGGTTCCAAACACCAGTAAATGCGCCTAAGGTCCGTTGTTTATTACTTGCCTCAGTACATATACTTTCTAGAGGACTGGTTTGCAATGCTTTCAGACGATACCCGATACCGTAAACAGTTTCAATCAAATCGGGGGCTGCTCCTGCTGCCTTTAATTTATTTCGTAAACCTTTGATTTGAGTTCTAACTGCTTCTTCTGTCGGTGTATTTTCATATGACCAAGCGTGTTCAAGAATAGCATTGCAGCTAAACACCCTATGGGGATACCGCATAAACAGTTCTAGAAGAGCATACTCTTTAGAAGTCAATTGTAGATAAGCAGTATTATATGTTACTAATAAACTACTGGGGTCAAGGCGCAAATTTCCCCACTCTAATACTGGTGATACCGTTGAATGACTTCGACGCAGCAAAGCACGCATCCGTGCGACTAATTCTTGAGAATCAAAAGGTTTGACTATATAATCGTCTGCACCTGCATCTAACCCTCTTGCTTTCTCATCGCTGCTATTTTGACCCGTGAGCAAAATAACCGGTATTGTAAAGCCTTGCTCCCGTAATCGTTGACAAAGGCTAATCCCATCCAGCTTAGGCAGTATCACGTCAAGTAATATTAAGTCATAGTTAAAAGCTTGTACTAAATTCCACGCTGCTTGACCATCACAAGCCACTTCAACTATATAGTTTTGATAGTTGAGGACTGTAGTGAGTACTTTAGCAATATGCTTGTCATCTTCAACAATAAGCACCCGCATAATAGTTTATTCCTCTTTTTTTGGATATTGCCCAACTTGTTCGCCGAAGCTGTTCGTAAAAAGTAGCAACTGGAGTCGGGAAACCCGAGTGATACAACTGTATGAGCAAAAATTCAGTTTCGTAATATCGATTGTCTTTAATCATCAGATACTATGATATTTGACTGATAGAGCCAACCTCTCTATACATTTATACGTTTGAGTAAAATCAAGTTATGCAAAACAAATCCAAATATTCCCTAAAATCCCTCAAGTACATAAAAATTTATAGAAAAGCTTAACTTCTTAAGACAACAGAATTACAGTTTTAAGAATCAGCAAATTAATTTTTATGTTTTTAAATCTTACTAAGGGTATAAAAAACATCTATAACAAGGTAGAAATTGTTGGTCATATTGTAAATTTTTCTAAACATCGAGATGAACTGTTTTGTATGTACCATGACTTTGAACCAATAGCTCTAACTTCTCTATAGTTTTATGGGTCTCAGTAAAGCCAAATTATGCAATAAAGATTTAAGTAGATGCTTAAAATCTTTCAAGAAACACAGGGGTGTAAGGGAAAGTTGTATTTTTTTCATTCATAGGGGGTTGCGATCGCGTTCGGTGGAGCCTCTCAACACAGAAGCGTACCGGAGGTAATCGCCGCCTGTGGGGCGCTCTCAAATGTATGAAGGGAATTGGGGATTAGGGAAGGAGGAGCCCCTGCTCCTAAGAGGATGTTTTAAAAGTCTTCTCGTCAGTAGCATGCACATTTCTCATCCACCATTATCCCCCTTAAAAAGGGGGACCGTTAGAGATTTTCCCCCCTTGG
>JAWQFQ010000056.1:299-44032 GCA_035967975.1 Scytonema sp. PMC 1070.18 | reverse complement strand
CCTAGCCCCCCTTAAAAAGGGGGGAAAATCTCTGAAAGTCCCCCTTTTTAAGGGGAATTTAGGGGGATGTGAAATGTGCATGCTACTGACAAGAGGACTTTTAAAACATCCTCTTAGGGAACTTGCCTTGAAAATCTTGTTCGCAGGAAATCACTCAGCCTGGGCACATATCCCTTTCAGTGTAAAGGTATAGTATCCCTTCTACATCTTCTGTCAATCCATCTTCCTCAAGTGCTTGAGTAAGTGCATTGAATATCTTATATTCCGCATGAGCTTGATTAGGATGACGAAGCGCTACGACTCCAAATCAGAACCAAAAAGTTCGTAGTTAATAACCACGAGCTATTAGTTAGCTTTAGCTGACTTAAGCTTTTAGCCCGAACTTTAGTTCCGGGCTTTATCAACAACGAGCCCATACTCTCTTATTTTTGTCAAGATTTAATTTTAATCTTTACGTAAAGTAAACCTTATCTTTGCCTTAACCAAAGAGTAGGATTATTAATCTGTAGGCAACAAAATTTGGTGTTTGAGAACAGCAAATGCGAAATTTCAAGCGTCCGAAATATCTCTTACTGAGCCTGCTGATAGCAGCGCTCGTAGTAGTTAGTGGGATTCAAGTAGCCAGCGCTAGGTTTACCACCACTAACCCAGTTGGTGACCTTCCTGGTGGTGGAGTGTTACTACCCACAGGTCAAACTATAACACCCGAAGCTGCACCAGGTTCCAAGTTTACCATCTTGGATACTGGTCGGCGTTCTGATGATAATGCAGCAGCTGCAGGAGCTGTAACAACAGCCCTTAGCCCCAACAACAAAACTCTACTTGTGCTCACAAGTGGTTACAATCTGAATTTCCGTGATGAAAACACTGGTGAGTTCTTCTCCTATCCAGTGTTAGACCCCCAAACTGGTTTACCAAGTACTGAAACAACCCGTAAAGCAGAATGGGTATTTGTGTTTGATATCAGTACAGGACAGTTAAATAAAAAACAACAAATTAACATTCCCAACACCTACAATGGCTTGGTTTGGGCTCCAGACGGTAAGCACTTCTACGTTTCCGGTGGAATTGACGATCGCATCTATATCTACAAATACGATGGTAGTCAGTATGTCCCAGATGCACCTTTTATCCTCTTAGGTCACAACTCAGACCAGACAGCACCCTTTCCTAAATACGATGGCGGACTGTTGAAGGAAACACCTGCAGAGAAAGCGTCAGAGGAAATACAGCTAGCAACAGGAGCAGTTGTCGCAGGACTGACCGTAAGTAAAGACGGGAAAACCTTAGTAGCTGCTAACTTCGAGAATGACTCCGTATCGATAGTAGATACACAATCTCGACAAGTCCTTCAAGAAGTTAAATTTTATGTACCTGGTAGCAATGTCCCAACAGGGGAATTTCCCTTTGATGTTGCGATTAAGAATACACAGAGCGGTGCAGTTGACAAAATTTTTGTCACCAGTCAACGAGATGATGAAGTGTTGGCTGTTGATATGTCTACTCGGGCTGTTACCCGCATCCCTGTAGGTAGCCAACCTAACAAAGTTCTACTGTCGCCCGATCAAAAACTACTGTATGTAGCTAACGGTAACAGTGACTCAGTTTCTGTCATTGACACAATTAGTAACCGAGTTGTACGCATCATTAGTCTATCTCGACCCAGAGACCCTTACAAAGGAGCTAACCCAAACTCTCTTGCTCTCAGCCCTGATGACAAAAATCTCTACGTCACGTTGGGTGGTGAAAACGCTGTAGCGGTAGTAAGCTTGCGAAATGGTCGTGTCATGGGACGGATTCCCACAGGCTGGTATCCCAACTCCGTGAGTGTGAGTGATGATGGCAAAACACTCTATGTTGTGAATGCTAAAGACACTCTTGGTCCCAACCCTTCCAATGGTCGGACGACACCTGCAGGACAAGCCCGCAATACAACTTTTAAAAACGAGTATACCTGGGCGTTAGAAAAAGCTGGTATTGCAGTGATTCCAGCGCCTGAGCCTAGTACCTTAGCTTCTCTCTCACGACAAGTAGACGAGAATAATGGTTTCAACAATCGCCGTTCCGACCCGATGATGGCTTTCTTGCGTAACAAGATTAAGCACGTTATTTACGTAGTCAAAGAAAATCGTACCTACGACCAAGTACTTGGCGATTTACCAATTGGAAACGGCGATCCAGAACTCACGTTATTCCCAGAAGCCATTTCACCTAACCATCATAAAATGGCACTTGACTATGTAACGTTTGATAACTTCTTCGATAGTGGTGAATCAAGCGGCGTGGGCTGGAACTGGTCTACTTACGCACGGACGACTGACTACACTGAGAAAAGTCAGTCAGTATTATATGGAAATGCTGGTTTTAGCGGTCTAACTTACGACTACGAAGGTACAAACCGCAACATTAACGTTTCACTTCCAGCACCATCTCAACCCATACCACAATTAAGTACGCGAGTCACAGAAATTCTCGATCCTTCCGGTAGTTCCTTGATTTTGCCCGGTCCCAAGGATGTGAATGCTCCAGAAGGAGACGGCGAACTAGACCCAGATGCCATTGGTGGTTTCTTGTGGGATTCAGCATTGCGTAATGGCAAAACAGTCCGCAATTACGGCTTCTTTGTCGAATCTACCTACTATGGCACCAGTGGTACGCAAGTCGATCCCACAAAGCCTGACCCTAACAACCCACTTTACATCCCCATTACCCCAACCCCCTTTGCTGATAAAATTCCGCAGGCTCCAGTTGGTAAGAGTGTGTTGCAGGATAAAACTGACATCTATTTCCGAGGTTACGACCAGAAAATCCCAGATATTTACTTGTACAATGAATGGGCACGTGACATTGATAAGTATTTAGAAAAGAACGAGCTACCTAACTTAACAATGGTACGTTTGCCCCACGACCACTTTGGTAACTTCAATGATGCGGTAGCTGGTGTAAATACTGCTGAACTGCAAATGGCGGATAACGATTATGCAGTTGGCTTGTTGGTAGAAAAGATTTCCAAGTCACCTTTATGGAAAGAAACAGCCATTTTTGTGGTTGAAGATGACTCCCAAAATGGTCCCGACCACGTTGATGGACATCGTTCAGTCGCTTATATCATCTCGCCTTACACCAAGCGCAAAGTTCTCGTCAGCACTAACTACACTACTGTTAGTATGCTTAGGACAATTGAGGACCTATTGGGTATTGACTACCTAGGGCTCAATGATGCTAATGCAGCACCAATGTCTGATGCATTCACCAGACAACCAGACTTCACTCCATACACCGCTGTTGTACCAGGTAACTTGTGTCGCGAACCTGTCGATCCAAACCTCGTACCAGCTTGTAAAGATCCCAATGCACAAAAGACCGCTGCTGTTCCCCTACTGCATAATAAAAAATGGTGGGCACAAGCAACCAAGGACTTTTTCTTTGGCGTTGAAGATAAGCTCGATCCCGGAAAATTCAACAGGGTCCTTTGGGCTGGTATCAAAGGCGACAATGAGCCCTATCCACCAAACCGCAGCTATGCTGACCTCCGCCCAAACCGGACGCAATTGCTGGAAAAATGGCGTTTGAGCGAGACTCGTCTCTCTTCTCAAAACTCTTAAGAAATATAGGGTGTGGGGTGTAGGGGCGTTGGCGGAGCCTTAGAGTAGGGTACGGTTGTTCGCCCTGATAATGCAGGATGCAAGGAAAAATTGTCTGTCTTCCAACACTGCAAGGAATAGCAAAAATTAGAAACCCGGTATCTCTCAGATACCGGGTTTCTGCATATCTACATTCTCTCACAAATCAACGAGTATGACTTACATAGCTTAATCAAGAAGTAATCATAGCATTTTCTAGTCCGTTGAAGTACAAATTTATTTGCGTCCATCTGCGTCCATCTGCGTCCATCTGCGGTTAATTATTTCTTCGGTGTACCTCACTAAAATTCTAATATTTTTTTGCTA
This sequence comes from Scytonema sp. PMC 1070.18, assembly GCA_035967975.1. Taxonomy (GTDB): domain Bacteria; phylum Cyanobacteriota; class Cyanobacteriia; order Cyanobacteriales; family Nostocaceae; genus Scytonema. The sequence goes on along the minus strand of JAWQFQ010000056.1, from coordinate 40,082 downwards.
TAAAATAATTGAGAGAAATATTCTTTTTAAAGAAGAAATTAAGACATATTTTTAAACAAGGTTTATTTTCTTTTTAACCTATAAATGAAAGAATAAGTATTACTAATTCTTTATGAAATGGCAAGTTCTTAAACCCTCCTGTAGTCCGTCCCTGCTTGTAGGGAACTTTGATAGACAGGGGAAGTAGAATATTGTACATCTTCATATAGAAACGGTACAAGATGAATAAAAACTAAAAAGCGTATCTCATATAAAGTTACGAATAGATATGTAATGTTATCAATGAATATGGCGATCGCTCTGCGATTAAAGATAGTTATAACTTACATATTAAAGTGTAACTAGTATCCAGATATGCATTAGTAACTTGTAAACATTCAGCAGTTAGCACTTCAGGGATAAAGGTGTTTAATTAGCTTATCTAAAACCTTTAGAGAACGCCCGAAAATATCTTTTGCTCGCTCTCAATGCTGAAGTGCTAATAACTAAATACTTACACCTCTAGTTTGGCTCATTCAATCAAGAAAACGTAATAGACATGGCTCAAAATGTTATCCTCATGATTGGCGACGGTATGGGCTGGGAAATGGCTCGTGCTGCTGCTATTTACAAACAGATTCAGCAAGGTAAAACAGGGGCGACCTTAGGTGATTTCTATACCGAAGGAAAGGGAGAAGGATTAAGTTACCAAAACTTGAGCGGATACACCCTAGCTACGACCTATGGTACAACCATTGCTGATAGTACTGGAGTTTTCAATACTAGTAACTCTGCTTTAGATGGCTCCGATCCTGCAACAGGGGGTAGTCCGGTTCGTCCAGGTTTCCAATTTAATCCAGCCTTTAATCCAGGTTCTACAGCCTCTGGTGGTGCAAAAGTGAGCGAGGGTGTGGAGGGTAACTTAGTAGGTTACGATCCAGTACGTGGCGGTATTTACCCTTGGGTTCCCGGTACTGACCCAGAGTACATAAAGTTTAGCTATCCGGACTCTGCTAACACTGCTACTACCTTGTACACCGGGGTAAAAAGTTATAACAACGCCATTGGTGTAGACATTTTCGAGCAACCTTTGGAAACTATTCTGGTCACAGCTAACCAGTTAGGTAAATCCACAGGTCTAGTCTCATCAGTACCAATAGACCATGCTACCCCTGGTGCAGCCGCCGCAGCTGTTAACCGTCGTAGTAAGTATGACGCTGAATACCCGAATATAGACAACATCCTTCAGCAAGAGCTAAGGATATATCAGCCAACAGTGTTATTGGGCGGAGGTCACCCACTTTCCAACACTCAAGACCCCTTACCAAATGGTGTAGAACCACCAACAACAAATGATTTTATCTCCCGAGCAACTTACGAATATCTGTCACAAAATCCGACAAATAACGTTTACAACTACACCTTTTTAGAGCGAGGACCTGACGCCGGTGCTAAATTAGCAGAGACTGCAACAACGATTGACCCTAATGCAGGAGAGCGTCTTTTAGGTATATATGGTGCTCGCGGACAAAATGGTAACTTACCTGTGAGTTCTGCTAATGGGGACTACAGTACGACTGGATTAGATATGTTCAGCGTCTTCGCAACCCAAGGTCAAAACCCTGATACCAAGAGACCATTATTACCAGGAGAAACCGATAGCTCTTTCATTGCTAGAGAAATCAACGAAAACCCAACCCTCACAGACTTGACAACCGCTGCATTAAATGTATTAGGTAAAGATCCAGATGGTTTCTGGTTGATGGTTGAAGGTGGAGACATTGACTGGTCAGCTCACGATGACAACATAGATAACCTGATTGGTACTATGTTGGACTTTGATAAAGCTGTAACGTCAGTCATTAATTGGATAGAAAACAATGGTGGTTGGGAAAACAATTTGCTGGTTGTCACAGCAGATCATGACCACTACTTAACTCTGAATCCTAATTTCCCCACTCTTGTACAGAGCGCTGGTGCTGAAGCGCTAACAAATTTAGATACACCACAACAAGCCGGACATTTTTGGGGTTCTGACGCCGATATTAAGTATGGTTGGGGAAGTCATACTAATCGTCCCGTACCAGTTTACTATCAAGGTGCTAGTTCTGAAGTGCTCACTAATTTTGTGGGTGAGGGCTATGAAAGTTATGGCTATCAAATTCCTGGTTTCCCAGGTCATGTAGATCAAAGCCAAATCTATAGAACCATGCTGGCTGCAGTCACGGGTTCTACAGAAAAGCCGATGCAACAAGGACCCCAGACTTTCTTTGGTGATGCTAGTGATGATGTAGTGTATACCGGACCTGATAGTGACAGCATTTATGCAGGTGAAGGTAATAATTACATCTACGCTAACAATGGTGAGAACAAGATTTTTGCTGGTTCAGGTGATGACCTTATCTACACTGGCATTGATAACGACTTAATTTATGTTGGTGAAGGTGATAACACGGTCTTTGCAGGTGCTGGTAACGACACAATCTCTGGTGGTTCTGGAGACGATCAATTCTATGCAGGCGCAGGTAATGACCTCATCTATGCAGGTGAGGGGAACAATATCATTGATGCAGGTCCAGGTAACGATATTGTGTACTCTGGTGCTGGAGACGATTTCATCAGCACTGGTGCAGGCGATGACCTCATTTATGCAGGTGAAGGTAAAAATACCATTGTATCTGGTATCGGTAATGACACAGTCTATGCTGGCAGTGATGTTGACAAGTTTATCTTAGATGCAGGAGTTGGTTCAGTAACCATCTACGGTTTCTCGTCTAATGACCAAATCAGTCGAGGTGCTGGTCTTAAGGCTACTGATGCATTGAGTATCAATGTTAGTGGTAATGACCTTCTCGTTAGCTTTGGCGATGATCTGCTAGCAACTTTAAAGTCTGCTAGTTCTGTGATTCTTGTTTAAGATTTTTGCTACTTATGACAAGTCTCTACCAACTGATGACTTAGGGATTTCCACGAAATAAATTCTTCTGGAATGTGGAGCGGGCGAGGACGCCCGCTTCCCTGCTCGTCCACGGGCGAGGACGCCCGTACCACAAGAAATTTTTGAAGACTTTTTTATTTGGAACTCCCTTTGGAGAATTATTTTTTAGCTTAAACCAAAAGAAGCCTCTCAATCACCCAAAGGGGAGTGATGAGATGAATTTTGGGGCAATGACGAAAGCATCCCCGACCAATGTCAACCGTCGGTTGGCGAGTAAGTGGGGTGCTTGAGGAATTGCCATTTTCTGGGTTAAAATTAGAGCATACGTCCAACAAGTTTGGAGTCACTGCCGGAGGGAACCCCGGTACCGCGAGTGGAGCCTGTGTAAGACCAAATACTTTTTAAGTAGGAGGCGACGGTCTATGAAGCTCGAAGCCAACATTTACCCGCAAAGGAAATGTAGGTAGTTCACGAAGTCCCTTACGTCGTGCTATACTCCCCAAAATGGTTTAAATAAAGGATATTAGGGACTTAGAAACCCGGTTTCTTCAAGAAACCGGGTTTCTGGTAACTACTAAACTGTACATTTTATGCGGAGGAAACAATGACCGTGTTTAAAAAACTAAGGGGTGGGTTGTTTGTTGGAATTGGCTATATGCTGTCTCCGCTCTCTTGGTGGAATGACCTGTTTTTTAATTTACCAATCGCTCTGCTATTTGGTTATTTGATAAGTTGGATAAAATCAGACTGGTTTCTACCTGGTACTCTTATTGGTTATTGGCTCTCAAATGTACTGGGAATTCTTATGATGCAATTTGGAGCGATGGATATGTTCCTGGATGGGGAAAAGCGCAATCTCAAGCGAGATGTCTTAATTGGGCTGGGTGGTTCAACTCTCTATACATTGATAGTTGCAGTTTTGGTCTATTTTCATGTGTTGGAAGTACCTGCTTTTTTAAAGAATCTCTAAGCTCGACTTTACCCATTTAGGGAGCGTAGCCCAAGGTATGCTATTCGTAGCACATCAAAGCGAAGGACTGCTATGGTAACGGAAAACCCTTGTGTAGTACTATGCTGAATAAACTTTGAAGTTAAACCACCAGAGGGTTGTGAGGGTTATAGAAACCCAGTATTTTTAGATACCAGGTTCCCAAGAAATTTCTTATTTAACGTTCGAGCCAACTTTTATCGATATAACGCTGGTTTCCAACTTCCGAAACCTGAATATAGGCTTTATAACCTCCAGGTGCTATAGTTTTAAATACGCGAGTTTTAAGGCGAACTTGTCTTGGATCTGGTCCTACCTTCAGTGCTTCTACCAGTATGCGCCCATCAAATTCTTCATTGGTACGGATACCCTTAAGTGCTAAAATCGTAGGAGTTAGATCCACATTGCTTGCAGGAACATCAATAGTAACCCCTTGTTTAAAATCGACCCCCCAAGCAAAGAAGGTATTACGGACATTCCAAGGACTCATACTACCATGACCGCTACTATTTCCTGTTTGGGGACCAGTTGCGCCACTTCCAGTGTCAGTATAATCTGTTCCTTCAACTCCAAAGGCATTTTTGTCAGATGTCCAAGGAAAAGTTAAGATGATGTCAGCTCCACGTTCTTGGTTGAACTCATGAATAAGTTCGAGGGAAAAAGTTCCTGGTACCCAACCTTTCGGTTTTGTTTTCCAGTCATAGAGTGAAGGGTACAAAGAAGAGCTTCCAGGTTTATATGCAGATGTAAAAATAACACCACCCCAATCCTGGCTCTGGAAAAACTCAACGATCTTTTTTATCTTTTCAGGAGTTCTGTCTTTAATATGCAGCAACACAGCTTGACCACTGCTAGCTAAAACAACATCATCTGAGTTAGCTCCTTCTTTAAGTCCAGCATTAATTAATTCTTGCGCTACATTAACAGCAAAGGTATGGACACTAAAACCATGATCTGAGACTACGAATATGTTAGTTCGGTCAAGCCATCCAAGTTCCTTAAGTTTCTCAAGAACAAGACCGATATTGCGATCGTCGTTGCGGATGACATTAATAGCCTCTGGAGATCCAGCGCCCAGTGCATGTTGAGTGTTGTCTGGTTCAGTCAGCCAATTAAGAACTACATCAGGTTTGATATCTGGAAGTACATATTCTCGAAGAACCTGTTCAGTCCAATCTACAGCTTCATTGTACTGATTATCTTTATTTGTATCTTTATCCGGGGGTGCAGCACCAAAGCGAGAAAGAATTGTTTGGTTAATTTCAGATGGAAATGCTACAAGTTTACCAGGGTCAAAGTACCCATTAATCAAAATACCAACATTATTAGTAATAGATCGGGGATTCAGTAGGAGAGCGCTTCCTGTTGAGCCAGAACTCACAGCTGCTAATTTCATACCGTTTTCTTGCAGATGTTCGCCCAATGTCTTAACAAAGACCATCTTTCCATTAGTGGCTTCATCTAGTTTGAGAAGATCCTGATATTCTCCTGTACTAAACGCTCTCGTTGGGTTGACCTGTGGTACATACATAGAATTGCTGACAATTCCATTCTTTCCTGGATAATACCCTGTTCCAATAGCTGTAGCGTTAACCCGAGTAACTGTGGGAAATACGGCGTGTCCGTTGGTGTAGTTTACACCTTCTTCACGGAGACGATACAAGTTAGGTGTATCTTGGGGATTAATTGAGTCAGGACGCAGTCCATCGAGGATGAAGACTAGATTGAGGCGAGCTTGACCGGAGATTGCGGTCACTGTTTTTTCTTGTTTAACTGTTTGAGCGATCGTTACCGTGCTTCGACGTGGTAAGTAATCCCAGGAACTGAAGGTAACAACTAATAGTCCAAAAATGACTCCATTGAGAAACTGACGCCGTTTTATCCGTGGTTGACACATTATTGTAAAGGTATTGTCTGAGGTGGAAATATTTTTTTTCGATGCTCTACGACTTTTGTTCATAAAATACACATTTTGTAAAGTGCTGTTTGAATAAATCTTGAAAAAAGCAAGGATTACTCTTCAATCAATGAAGCAGAAAAATGCTAGCTCATAAAGGAACTTTTGGCAGCTATCACCGTCCTTTTCAAAAAAGAAGTATCTTTATTCTTTGTCGATTTATTGTGCTATATTATGAAGCCTGAGCATTAACTAATATTTACTAAATTTTTAATTTATGATTAATTGTAGGTTAAAAAATGTAAGTTTAGCAGTCCTATTTGATTTCTGAATGGGCTTGTGTAGGCAGGTAATAGGAAATTAGGTTAATCGAGTTATACTGAATTTTTTCAAAAATTAAATAGGAGTCCTGTATTTAGCATTTCATTTGTCATCTAGAACATCGGTCTAGAAATCCCAAAAACCCGGTTTCTTCGCAGATGGTAAACGAAAAATTAGTCTTTTCAACGATAGAAACCGGGTTTTTCAGCCCAACGAGTGTGGATACTGTACCGATGCTCTAGCTGAATGCTTACAGAATTACTTTTTTTGCTTGAGATTGGTAGCAATACTTGTTGGTTAATGGTAGTTGAGGTTCAGATCTCTTTTTTATGTCTTATTTTATTCTAGTTTTACTTCCTTTTTTTACGTAATAACCGATTGTGACAATATAGGGTGTGGAATGTGGGTTGAATACTTGTTCAGTATTTCGACGGAGATTATTCTCTACTTCACTGCATACAAATTGAGGAAAAATACTGGATCTTAATCAAAACATTTTTTATTCTTAACCTACAGGAGTTTCGATGGAGATTGTGTGCAAGGTCGTTCTTAGACCTCTATGTACTCTCTGGAATTAAATACATAGGGTATTTTCTTAGACTCTCCGTGTTTAAAAACAATGGTTTAGTTGGAGAAGTTACCCTTTCAGCATCTACGGCTATCAGGCGATCGCTTAACTGTGGCTAAATGCTGACGGTTAAGCGCTGCAAAGTTATTGTCCTTGGTTACGGGTAAACAGGGTACCCAAACCGCAAATAACTGTGTTTCTACCAACTTAGGAAAAAAATATGGCAAACGTAACACTCAAGGGATTTGCAGTTCTACCAGCAGACACATTTGCTGAAGGTCCCCCAGCAGGTCAAGGGATTTCTAACAACGGTCGGACAGGTCCTTTTCCTGGACAACCCGTTCAGGGCTTCAGCGGCGTACAGTTTGCTGATGAAAATAGTTTTTGGTTCCTTTCTGACAACGGTTTTGGTTCAAAAACAAACAGTAGCGATTATCTGTTACGGATTTACCGTCTTGACCCCAGTTTTACAGGTGCAGAAGGGGGCGATGGTAGTGTTGAGGTGCAAGACTTTATTCAATTGTCTGACCCTAATAAAGAAGCTCCTTTCAAGATTGTTAATGAAAATACGACCAATCGCCTCTTGACAGGTGCTGACTTTGATGTTGAGTCCTTTGTTTTAGCCAAGGATGGTAGTATTTGGATTGGAGATGAATTCGGTCCTTATCTGTTGCATTTTGATAATACTGGTAAGTTACTGGAATCTCCAATCTCCATACCCAATACCAGTGTTGTTCCGCTCAACACCCTCAACGGTCAAGCACCTCTTGTCATCGGACACCGGGGAGCAAGTGGCGAACTACCAGAACATACCCTTGAGGCTTACAAGCTAGCAATTGAACGAGGCGCTGATTTCATCGAACCAGACTTGGTTTCGACCAAGGATGGAGTGCTGATTGCTCGCCATGAGCCAAACCTGATTAACACCACCGATGTCTCCACCCGTTCCGAGTTTGCCGATCGCAAAAAAGTCAAAGTTATTGATGGGGTTTCTGAGGAAGGTTTCTGGGCTGAAGATTTTACTTTAGCAGAAATCAAGACCCTACGGGCGGTTATGCCACAAAGCTTCCGTACTCAGGTTTTCAATGGAGTATTTGAAATTCCTACCTTTGAAGAAGTTATTAACCTGGTTAAAGAGGTAGAAGCACAAACAGGGAAGAAAATTGGTATCTATCCTGAAACCAAGCACCCCACCTATCACGACTCTATCGGTCTATCTCTGGAAGAACCACTGCTAGCTACTTTAGAAAAAACCGATTTCACCGACCCCAGGCGGATTTTCATTCAGTCCTTTGAAACCGCCAACCTTAAAGAACTGAACCAGAAAACAGATATACCCCTAGTTCAGCTCTTAGATGCGGTAGATGTTCGAGACGATGGTACACTGATTGAAACTAAGCCCTACGATTTCACTGTCAGTGGCGACGCTCGCACTTATGCAGACTTACGGACACCAGAAGGTTTGAAGGAAATCGCCACCTACGCCGATGGTATTGGTCCTTGGAAGCGGATGATTGTCTCCGTGAAAACGGTGGATAAAGATGGTGATGGTAAACCAGATGACCTGAACAACGACGGTGTCATCAATGATGCAGATAAAGTCACCACCGAACCAACAACACTTGTGCAAGATGCTCACGCAGCAGGGCTACAAGTGCATCCTTATACCTTCCGTAATGAAGACCGTTATTTGGCGTCAGATTACAACGGAAATCCTAATAAGGAGTTTGAGCAGTTCATCCGTTTGGGGGTTGATGCTTACTTTACTGATTTCCCCGGTACAGGTGACCTCGTACGCGACCAAATCACTGCTCCATTCGTTTACTCCCCTGATAACCCTCTGGTTCTGCAAACAACTCAGTTCGATACACTAACTGGGAAACCTCCTATTGTTATAGGTCACCGTGGAGCAAGCGGTTTACGTCCAGAACATACCCTAGAGTCATATAAACTCGCGATCGCCCTAGGCGCAGACTTCATCGAACCAGACTTGGTTGCTACTAAGGATGGCGTACTGATTGCTCGTCATGAAAACGCCTTAGCAATTCTTAACGCAGATGGTACTATTAACACCAGTGATACCAGCACTGACGTTTACGAACGCCCAGAGTTTGCCGATCGCCTGACGACAAAAGTGATTGATGGTCGCAGCATCACAGGTTGGTTCTCAGAAGATTTTACTTTAGAAGAAATCAAGACCCTGAATGCGATCGAACGCTTACCAGAATTGCGGGGAACCGAATTTAACAATGACGGGTTAAAGGTACCAACCCTAGCAGAAGTCATCGATCTCGTGAAGCAGGTTGAAGCGGAAACTGGACGCAAAATTGGTATTTATCCAGAAACTAAGCATCCCACCTACTTTGCAACTGAGGGTAAACTCTTAGACGGTACTTCCATCAATATTAACCTAGGTCAGGAATTAATTGATACCCTAGTTGAGAAGAGCTTTACTGACCCCAATCGCATCTTCATCCAGTCCTTTGAAGTTGGCAATTTGCAAGAACTCAATAATGACATTATGCCAAAGGCTGGTGTTGACATACCCCTAGTTCAGTTGTACGGTGGTGCGACAGGTCAGCCCTATGACTATATTGTCAACGGTCAAGACCTCACTTACGGCGACTTAGTAACTCCAACAGGACTAGACTTCGTTAATGACTACGCTTCTGGTATTGGTCCTACCAAACGCTTAATTGTTCCTGCTAACACCGTTGACCTCAACAACGATGGTAAACCAGATGACCTCAACGGAGATGGAACAATTAGCGATGCTGACCGCATCTTGGGTGAACCAACTTCGTTGGTACAAGATGCTCACGCCGCAGGCTTGTTGGTACATCCTTACACCTTCCGCAATGAAGGCTTCTTCTTAGCAGCCGATTACTACAACGACCCAGCAGCGGAGTACAGACAGTTCATACAATTAGGAGTGGATGGTTTCTTTACCGACTTCCCAGGAACCGGGGATACCATCCGCGACCTATACGTAGGCGAACCTGTAGTTGCTAACCTAGCTCGTTCTAGAGGGTTTGAGGGTATGGCAATTAGCCCTGATAAAATGACCCTGTACCCGATGTTAGAAGGTACGGTGGTTGGTGACCCAGAAGGTGCGTTGCGAATCTACAAATATGATTTGGACGATAACGTATTCGAGGGTCTGGTGGGTTACTATCAAATGGACAACCCCAATAATGCGATTGGGGATTTAACCGTTGTCAATGAGAATGAATTTCTAGTGATTGAACGTGACAATGGTCAAGGCGCTGACGCCAAGTTCAAGAAGATTTTCAAACTTGACTTCTCCCACGTAGACGAAAACGGCTTTGTTGCTAAGGAAGAAATCGCCGACCTGCTGAATATTCAAGACCCCAATGACTTGAATGGTGATGGTAAGACGACGTTTGATTTCCCCTTCGTCACTATCGAAGACGTGTTGGTTGTTGATGAAAACACCATCTTAGTCGCTAACGATAACAATTACCCCGGTTCTATTGGTCGTCCTCCTGCGATCGACAACAACGAAATTATCCTTCTAGAGTTGGGAACAAAACTTAATGTCGATCCCCGTGTCGGACTCGCTGGACTTAGTTATGAACCCCCCGTCATGGCTGCTGCGCCTCTTCCAACAGTATAAGTGCTTAAAAGTATCGAGCACTATACGGTTTGAGTTCTGATTGAAAAAATTTTGGGTATTGTTGATTAATGGGATGAATTTTAGTTCACGCAAAGGCGCAAAAAAGCTCAATTCATCCTGCGATTATGCAACAACAAATTTTGATTCTCCGACTTTAGCGATGTTTTCTTTTTAGAAGCATCGCTTTTTTTTGAACACCCAAAGACAGCCAATCTACAATAGAGAAAGCCAAAGAAAATAATTGTTATGGGTACGAAAGTTATTCAAGCAGTTTACGAAAATGGTGTTCTCAAACCCATGCAGCGGTTAGAATTGACAGAACAGCAGGTGGTGCAGATTGGTATTAATCCTGAAGAAACGACAGAACATCCTTACATTACGCAAACGCTGGGGATTTGTGGAGGAAGACCAGTAATCAAAGGAACACGTATTCCTGTCAAGGTACTGATACAGTATCATCGCATGGGAGACACTATGGAGAAGATTTTGGCAGGATTTCCAGGGCTAACGCCAGCCCAGTTTTACGATGCGTTGAGTTATTACTACGATCACTCAGCAGAAATTGATGCTGACATCGAAGCGGATGAGTTGTCCCATCTGGTACAGAGGTTTAATTTGCAGCTAGGTGCAGATGGAATCCTGTCCCTCCAAGGCGATTAACTCAGTATGTATGATAATTCATTCATTTAAAATAGAATGCGACGCAAATCTAAAACAAACCCTGGTAGCACATCTTCTCCTAATAAAGTTGTAGGAGACTTTCTAACTTCCACCGCTTGTCCTTGTCGATAAATTTCCACCTGTTGGTTCTGGGGGTCAATCAACCAACCCAAACGAACCCCATTATTTATATACTCCTGCATTTTAGCTTGTAAAGTTTCTAAATCATCAGTGGTTGAACGTAACTCGACAACAAAATCCGGAGCCAGTGGTGGGAACTTTTGTCTTTGTGGTGGTGTTAGAGACTCCCATTTTTCTAATGTAACCCAGGCAACATCAGGAGAACGATTTGCACCGTTAGGGAGTTTGAAGCAAGTAGAAGAATCAAACGCTTTACCTAAATTTTGCTGACGATTCCAAATCCCCAAATCAATATAAAGCTCAAAATTTTGATTTCCTGTTTCTCCACCCGTTGGTGACACGATAATCAACTCTCCAAATGCTGTGCGTTCAAACTTCATATCTGGATTTGCTTTCACCAACTTGTAGAAAGCATCTTCTGTTAAAGAGCCAACAGCGGACAAATCCAGGGTCAAGATACTCACGGCTAAAACGATGAATGCGATCGCTCCATATCCTAACATGAACTTGGTGTTGCTGGATTAAAGGATTTGCCCTGAATTTTGGAGTTTAGCTTACTTTGGCATTCGATGAACGTTTTCCTCTTTTACCACGAATTAGATTGACGTGGCAGATATAATAGTTATATGGCATGTTCATTATCTCTATGGCAGACTTTCCTACCCATACTGACGGCAGGCTGGGCTGTCCTTGGGAGATCGTGCTTGTTTGAGTGTGGCAATGCGTTTGAATGTTCCAGTTCTGACTTGCGATCGCCTGTGGCAAACCCTGGAGTTGGTGTTGGATGTGCGAGTGATTCGTTGATGGGTGAGTCAATAACAGTGTGATCGTGGTTTTTGATCTATGTTTAAGATAGGAACCGCGCATCAAAAGTGAGATAAAGAAACCCGGTATCTCGGAGATACCGGGTTTCTGGTAGCGTGAATCATCCTTAACCGAACCGTATTGCGTTCGCCCCTAAACCCGGTTACCCTACACCCTATGTTTCTTTAAAGTCCCAGTTAAGATTCTTGGTAAGTGGGAAAATCGGTGTAACCTTCTTTATCAAAAGAATACCAGAGGCTTTGGTCGGCTAGTGGATTTAAATCCCAATTATTAGCAAAACGTTCCACTAAATCTGGATTACTGATAAATGGTCGCCCGAAAGCAACCAAGTCAGCATGACCATTTTGGATTGCGGCTTGAGCTGTTTGTTGTGTATAACCACAGTTCCCCATCAGAGGACTTGTAAAGACCTCGCGAAACTCAGTCAACATCATCGGTTCTCCCAACTCGTGAAAGCCAAATGCAAGTCCATCCATAATATGAAGGTAAGCCAAACCGTAAGCATTCAACTGCTTGGCAACATAAAGAAACGTTTCACGAAAATCTGGCGAACCCATGTCATTAAAACTACCGTTTGGAGCCAGTCGCACTCCAACTCGGTTAGCAGGGAATACGGTCAAGATAGCTTCTAGAATTTCTTGAAGAAAACGATAGCGGTTCTCAAGGCTACCTCCATATTGATCTGTCCGATGGTTCGTCTTGGATTGTAGAAACTGATCTATCAAATAGCCATTGGCTGCATGAATTTCAACCCCATCAAATCCAGCACGTTTTGCTCGCTCAGCAGCTTGACGATAATCCTCTACAACCAGAGGAATCTCGTTCGTCTCCAAAGCGCGGGGAGTTTCATAAGGTTGTTTCCCTATGGGAGTGTGAATAGATTCTGCGTTCAGCTTAATAGCAGACGGAGCAACTGGCAATTGACCGTTTTCCAGAAAACTACTGTGAGAAGCTCGTCCAGTGTGCCAAAGTTGCAGAAACATCGGCGTTCCTTTCGCGTGTACTGCATCTACAATAAACTTCCAAGCTTCAGCTTGTTCGTCAGAGTAAATACCAGGACTATTTTGCCAACCGATACCTTGTTTTGAGACGACTGTAGCTTCCGTAATTATCAAACCAGCCGAAGCCCTTTGAGCGTAATACTCCGCCATTAAATTGTTGGGTATACGTTCGGAACCAGCCCGAGAGCGAGTGAGGGGAGCCATCACGACTCGGTTTTTGAGAGTTAAACCTCCCAAATCAAAAGGACTTAGCAGATCGTCTGTAGATAACAATTGAGTAGCCATCATTATGTATCTCCAAAACAGAACTTTGTACTCTCTTTCTTTAAAGACGACCAGTCGTCTCTAAAAAAGCAAAAATTTTCTCAGGATTGCTTTCTTGTCAATATCTGGTTAAAAATAATACTAAGAAACACTTGCAATGGTTGGGCATTTCTTGCTGCTTTCATACGTACAAGCGCACCTTCCCAACTGTTTACACAAAATGCCGCCAGTGATGCAATATCAGTTTCCGGTGACAGTTCGCCACAATCAACTGCTTCTACAAGCACCTGAGTGATGACTTCCTCCCATCCAGAAAATGCTGTTTCTAAGCACTGACACACCGATGTACTGTGATCTGCTAACTCCAAACTCAGGTTACCTAAAAAGCAGCCTTTGGCAAACGCCATCTGTTCGTAATCTATCGTTAAAGCTTCAAAATAATGTCTTAGCCTGGTCAATGGACTCAATGAACGATTATGTAGAATTTGACTGTGCATTTCTTTGCTTGAGCAAGCATAACGCTCAACAACAGCTTGTGCAAATGCCTCCTTGCTATCAAAATAGTGATAGAAGGAGCCTTTGGGTACACCAGCTGTTTCAACCAATTCCTTAATCCCAGCAGCATTGAAGCCTCGCGACCAGAAGACCTTCAGCCCAGCTTCAATCAGTTTTTCACGAACATTTTCTTTCGGCATTACCAAGACAAGACTGCAAATCAGAGCAGAGCGAACAAATAGATTTATTTGTGACTCTATAACCAGTATACTGATTCTGAGACGACCAGTCAACTTTTTTATTATAATCACCATTTAGGGCTTCTAGCCACTTGTAGAGGACGGGCGGGGACGCCCGTACCACAAGATGGAAAGTTTATTTCTTAGAAATCCCCTACCTTTGCTGCTGTGACCAAATACGTGTTGGTAGCCCCCAAACGTAGATAAAGCCTTCCGCTGCTTTGTGGTCAAATTTATCTTCAGCACCGTAGGTTGCTAAATCGGGGGTGTAGAGGGAATTTTCGGAACTACGCCCAACAATGGTAGCATTGCCTTTGAAAAGTTTCACCCGCACGGTTCCAGTCACTCGCTCCTGTGTCTTTTGAATAAAGGCGTCGAGGGCAGCTTTGAGAGGACTGTACCACAATCCGTTGTAGATTAATTGACTGTAGGTTTCTTCGATGCCACGCTTGTAATGGGTGACATCTGCGGTTAGTGTCAAACTTTCCAAATCGCGATGTGCTTGAATCAAAACACTTAAAGCAGGAACTTCGTAAATTTCCCGTGATTTGATACCTACCAAGCGGTTTTCTATCATGTCGATGCGTCCAACACCGTGATTCCCAACTACTTTGTTGAGTTGTTCAATGAGTTCGACGGGGTTTTTGTACTCGCCATTCAGGGTAGTAGGAATTCCTCTGATGAAACCAATTTCGATGTACTCTGGCTGGTTGGGGGTGTCGGCGATCGCTTTGGTCAATACATAGATTTCTTCCGGTGGTTCCACACTTGGATCTTCCAGAACGCCTGCTTCGATACTCCGACCGAGCAGGTTACGGTCAATGCTGTAAGGTGAGGATTTTTTCACAGGTGAGGGGATACCGTATCGTTCACCGTAGGCGATGGTTTCTTCCCTACTCATTCCCCATTCCCGTGCGGGTGCGAGTATCTTCAGATTGGGGTTAAGAGCCGCTGTTGAAACATCAAACCGCACTTGGTCGTTACCCTTACCAGTACAACCGTGGGCGATCGCATCAGCACCATACTTTTCCGCCGTCTCTACCAACGCCTTAACAATCAAAGGACGAGCAAGAGCAGTACATAAAGGATAGCGATTTTCATAGAGAGCGTTTGCTTGGATTGCAGCAAAGGCGTAATCTTTCACAAAACTCTCTTTGACATCCACCACCAAAGATTCACTTGCACCCGATTTTAGAGCTTTTTCTCGAACAGGGTCTAATTCATCCCCCTGTCCCAAATCTGCTGCTAGGGTAATAACCTCTTCTACTCCCCACTCATGCTTGAGATAAGGAATGCACACTGATGTATCTACTCCACCAGAATACGCCAGAACAACTTTCTTTGCGCGACCCATTGAGTACTCCAATTGGCAAAACAAAATATTGAGTCAATATTATCCAACATTTTCCTTATGTATATTTCTTACTTGAATATTACACATCTAATTTCATTATTTGTAACAAATATTACATCCTACGTCCGGACAATCTTTGGTAGAGAGCACAGAAAGCAAATCTTGCTTAAATAGAGGATGAATCGGTTGAAAAGTTAGAGGTTTACGGCTGTTTAGCTGTAAAATGGTTTCGTGAATGTTAAAAGTTTGTTGAATATGTGTTTGCAACTGTAAAAGTAGGCGATCGCGCTCCGCAATTGTTTTACAATCCACAATCATTTGAGCACAAAGCATTACCTCTTCCCTATTTATTCTCCAAATCCGAAGTTTTTCTACCTCTAAAACTTGAGCAAAGGATTTTAAAGCAGTTTCTACCTGTACGGGGTCAATAGATGGCGGTGCATAATCTAAAAGAATCAACAGACTTTCTCTGACAAGGGGTAATGCGCTCAAACCTGTAAAACCAGCAACTATCAAGCTAATAGCCGCATCTGCCCACAACCAATTCCAAAGGTGAATCACCACAGCCGCAATAATGACACCGAGGGAGCTCGCAGTATCAGCAACGACATGAAGCAACGCCCCTCTGAGATTCAAGTCGTTGTGAGAGTGGGGATGAAGCAGAGTCATGTTGAGCAGGTTGACAATTAAACCTAATACTGCTACTGCTAACATTGGTAAGCCGGAAATTCCATGTGGGCTTTGAAAGCGTTCAATCGCTTCCCAACCAATTAGAATTGCGATCGCCACTAAACTCAACCCATTAGCCAAAGCCGCCAAAATTTCTATACGACGATGACCAAATGTCGCCTTACCAGTAGCGGGTTTCTGCGCTAACCAACTCGCAAACAGCGATATTCCCAAAGCTGCGATATCAGAGAAAATGTGTCCTGCATCTGCTTGTAAAGATAAACTACCACTCCACAAGCCCACACTCCATTCAGTCATAAAAAAAACCGTCAGCAAGCAGACAGTTATTGACAATAACCGAGTTTTGTGGTTAACCGAAGCCCAATTAATAACATTTTTTGTACACGCGCATTCACAGGTTCTAACTGAAGGCATGAATTAAAATCTCATTGTAAATTTCATTTCTAGTATGACTTGCCCACTACTCCCTTCCCGCTATAGCAATCTTACTTGAGTTACAAACACATAGTATGTTTATACTAAAAAAGGGGTATGAGGTAATACAATGAATAAATTAAGACTTACGCACTCTACAAATTGAATATTATTTGTATAAAAAATAATAACTCTTCCGTACTTAGCGTGCCAAATTATCAATAAGCTTCGTATCTAAACCTGGTTGTACGGGATTTCAATGCCTGACTAAGTGCTTCATGAACAAATTTAGCTTAAGCCATGCTTGAAAACATGATGGCATAAAGCTTTCAGTGATTTTTTAGATGAAATTAGCACGCGCTTTGTACGAAAGAGCCAAAATACTATCTAAATGATTAAGTAAAGCTTTTGAAATTATATATGACGCATAAGGGGGACGAAAATTTGGCATAGCATTACAGCCGTTATACCAAATAGAATGGTTGGACTGGTTAATTAGCTTGAGAGGGTTAGAAAGTTCAGTTACATGGGTAAAATTTGCTCCATGACCAGTTTTATGTATAGGATCAATAAATACCATATTAAGTTTTAGTTGCTTGAATTTATCTTCAGGAATAAACGTCCATTTTGGCTGAAAATGAGATGGAATTGTGGCATTAACAATGATATCAGCTTGCGGTAAAATACTATCAATTAAAGGTTGTTTTAAATTTCCAAAAGCCACCTCATAAGTGTTGGTAAGAGTATATTTCATTTGCCGATATTCTACTCCTTGTAACTTATGTTTAATAATGGAAGGGGGACGCTGAGTAAAAACAATAATTTTTTCAATACCTTGTCGAAGCAATTCCATTATTGCACCCATTCCTAGGTTTCCATAACCGAGAACAACTGCTAATTTTCCTTTTGCAATAGCAGGGGAAAAAGGATCGCATTGCTTTAATGCTTCAAGACTTTGGGCTACTCCACATTCACCAGCAACATAAGCATTCTTGTAAAGTAATTTTTGTTGTCGTCCTTCACTGCAAATTGTTATATCTTCTAAGTCTAAAAAATTGATATTTTTTGAATTTTTAGGAATAAAAGGAAGATGATTAAACCAACCGATTAATGTACTTCCAGGACGCATATAATTCCATTCATCTGTTGGTTTTAGAGAAATTACGATATCACTTGAAGAGAGTAAGGTCAATCTATCTACAACTTTACAACCTAATTGAATTAAACAATTATCTGCTGCTGTTTGGAAAGTATGAGAGCCAAAATTTTGCTCAAAAATATACTCCTTGATTGAGGAATTCTTAAGAGTTTCAGACGTTAAATGTTCGTACCATATAGGTGAACGCATCTCTTGTGGCAATTTTGAGCGACTCACAAATCCTAAAGAGTATTGTTTGTTCATTTTTGTTTCTTAAAAATGATAATGAATAATATCTTTAAAGAGTAAACCCAAGGTAATTCCTGCACCACCAAGAAGACCTTAACTTATAGGGCGTACACAAAAATGGGAGATCCAAGCTCGGCGGCGACTGACTTTGTTTGTTTTGTTCATCATGAGTCACCTAGTTGCGCTTATGAAAGACTTCTGTTAGAGTGGTGAAACCCTTGATTTCTAGTCGTGGTCGATGTCCTCATCTGCAGCTGATTGTCGAGCGACCTTACTTCGATTAATAAGCGTTACACCACAGAAGATTATCCCACCGCCAAGTAAGGAAAATGGTGTGGGGACTTCGTATAACCACAACCAAGCAATAAACATCGAAACTACAGGAATCAAAGCTAAATAACTGCCTGCTTGTGAGGCTGGAAGCTTAGACAATAGATAAGACCAGGCAAAGTAAGCCAAAATACCTGGGAACAAGCCCAGATAAACGATTGCTAGAGATGAATTCACTGGTGCGTGAGTAACTGATAACACGGCACGAGGTGCTAAGAAGAATAAAAAGATTGCTCCTGCCCAAATTGTATAGGTTATAAATTGAATGACAGTGTATTTCTGTAGCAGTGGTTTTTGTAGCACTGAATACAAGCTGGTTGAGAGAGTCGAAATGAAAACGAATAATATTCCTATCGATAGGTAAACAACATCCTCTTTACTAAAGGAGATAATACCAACACCGACAATACACAACGCAATACCAATCCAACCTTCTTTTTTAAGTTGCTCATTTAAGAAGAGTACTGACAATAGTGCGATAACTGCTACTTGCGTCGAGTTAATAAAGCTTGAGACACCAGCCGAAACAGTAAGCTCACCTGTATTGAGCATGAAATTGCAAAGCGCAATACCGATCAAACCACAAAGGGAAATTAGTGGCAAATCTTTTAGTTGAGGCATTGGCATTCGGCTGATTAGGGCATACACGAGCAGGACAATAGATGCGACTAGATATCGTAGAAAACCGACTCCTGCAGGAGTGTATCCAGTAAGTGAAACCTGGATAGCAGAAAATGCAGATGCCCACAAAATCAGTTTTGTTAAAATGGCACCAATAATCAGTGCCTTAGAAAAATTTTCCTTACTAATGTCAATAGATACAGCTAAATGTTGTATTTTCATATTTAATGTGAGTAAAAAAGCAATCACCCTACTCTAGCAGATTGTCACTATATCCAAAAGATTTCAGGGTCTAAAAGCATAACCGAGTATTTTAATGTCTGAAACCCTGATTGTTGCCTTTCTGGATTGTCAGTAAGTCCTAACATTGGAAGCATAACTTGGTTCTTGGCAGATTTAAATTAAAATAAAAGCGTGCCACTGCGGCAAACAATTTCTTTAAGTCACACCAGCCAAGATCACCAACTTCTGCCAAGAGCCACTTTATGCTTTAATTTCGGTCACTTTATCTTTTAAGTTACACTGAAATGCTAGCTTATGCTTCCAGACTCTGAAACCTTTTGGGTATGGTGACACTTAATTCACAAGAATTTTGCCGCTTCAAATCTATCGAACTTGCGTTATTAGGAACCTGACTTTTCACGGGATGTGGAAAAGGAGAGTTGGTTCGCGAGAAATAGTGGCGAACCAATCCCCACTACTTGTTGTGTTTAGAGGTTTCTTCAATTAGATCTTTCAAACCTTGGTTAAGAGTTTCAACAGAGCGGTCTAAAGCATCAATTTTAGACCGAGCTATAATTTGTTCAAGGGCACTCATGTATTTTTGGCTGCCTGCCTTACCTAAATGTTTGTATTTAGAAAGCTTACCCTCAGTTAAGGTAGGAAATATTGGCTCAGTTGCTTGTAGTTTATAGTACCAGTAAAATTCCTGGCGTCCTTTAGCTTGGTAACGAGCAATCCAACAACCAGGAGGAGCAGGTGTAAGACTTGTCATAATTGCTTGAATCTCTTGCTCTAAGCGCTCTTTAAAAGATGCCACTTTCTCTATACGTTGGTTTAATTCTTCTTGGGGGGAGGGTTTGTTTTTGGATTTCATTATGAAAAAAATCGGCGATTCGCCACGAATACTCGCGAACCATATTCCCAGAGAACAAAGCACACTTCTTAAATCAATATATTGATTTAAGATTTTGGCGTAACAGCCAACCTTGACATAAGGTTTCTAATTTTAACCACCCCCGCCACAATACTTATATTCCAATTGCAGTTTTCTTTCTATGTTCTAAGTATCCTCCTAGACGAGCGATTGCTTGAATTGCCCATTCAACCGTACACTCTACGCTATTTTTTAGTTTGGATGGCGTGTTGGCAATTAATACATCCATTTGTACTTTAGTTAACACAAGACTGGCAGGGCTTTGGGGCGAATTGCGGTGTAAATAAGTGATTCGGAGTAATTGTGCGGCAATCACTGTTAAAAAACCAAGCATCGTTGCCATGCTCTTACCCCCCAAGCGGTAACTTTCTGCCTGACAACCCGATTTCAGAATTTTATGATACTCTTCTATCCGCCAGCGATACGTATACCAACGGAGAATTTGCTCTGCCTCTGATTGTATCGTTACACACTCAGAAGTCAGTAGCATCCACTCTACAGGTTCACATCCAGATGGCACGTTAATTTCTTTTGCATAAACTGCGTAAACGTGAAAACTACCCGCATCCTTTAATCTAGAGGGAGACTGAATTGATACGGGGCAATATCTCACTTCTAATGTGGCGTTTCTTTGTTGACGCTTTTTGGTTTCAGGTAATATAATCTCTTTTGTAAACTGGACTGACAGCGATGTTACGTACTCCCATAAATAAGAGTTTTCTCCTTCCAAGCAACGATTATGAGATGCTCTGACAACAACACCTATATTGAGAATTTTATCTAACTCAAGAAACACCTCTGCAATATCACCTTCCCTATCAAAAACATGAATTATTTTAGTCAGGCTACCACCAATAGGCATTTTCAAGTTAGTAAATAATTTTTCGATTTTTGAGAATGCTTCCAGCCATCGATAAGATTCTTTCAACTGAAAATCCTGTTTTCTTTTGGCAAGACGTTCTTTTTTTAATCGCTTTTTTTTCTGAGTTGGTGTTTCTCCTTCAGGTGGAGCAACTTTCTTGTCCCGATGCCATAATTTCTCCCATAAAAGCCCTAATGGCTGACCAAAGTCCGGGTCTACAGCTAAACAACTGTGCAAAATTAATCCGTTTCCACCGTTCCCTGTTGGACCATAATCATCACGTTTTTCGACTATTTTTTTGTAGTCCAGAAAGGTGGTATCACCTACAGCTAAAACTACTGGTATGCCGTTGATTTCTTGTGCTGTCAATTGAAAAGAAGGTTGTGTTAATTTGGCAAATGTTGTTTTCGGATTTGCGAAAAATTCATAACTGCGTTTTAGGTCGTTGGCACTGGTAAATACTTGTGATAGAGGTAGCCCATAGTTTACCTGCAAAGCATCCGCAATTAAACCTGCCCTCTGATTGAGGCGTTTGTCACCAAAATTACAATTATTATACGGATTTGTTTCTAAAAGTTTCATAATTGCCAATCAAAATTCAACTAAGGGCACCTTACATCAAAAAGCGCACTAGTTGACTCCGATGGCGAGTTGGTTCGCCACTAATTCTCGCGAACCAACTCGCCTTTTCCACATCCCGTGAAAAGTCAGATTAGGAACAGCGCGAGCGCCATGTCTGTCCTATTGTGAAGATGGACAATATTGTTGTGGGTGAGACTGTGTTTTTTAGTGTTGTTATTCCAACTTATAATCGCAAGCCAATTTTAGAAAAGTGCCTTAAAGCCTTGGAGGTGCAGAAATATGGTGCAACTGTACAAGGTTACGAGATTGTCTTGGTAGATGACGGTTCTACCGATGGTACTTTGGAGTGGTTGGAAGCAAGCAAAGGCGAGTTTCCCCACGTGCGAACTTTTAGCCAAGACCATGCGGGACCAGCCGCAGCACGAAATTTGGGAGTGGAACAGGCAAAAGGTGATACGATTATTTTTATTGATAGTGATTTAGTGGTGACAGAGCAGTTTCTGCAAGCCCATGCTGATGCACTGGAAGAAGGAAAGCAGAAATTGGGGGGCGATCGCTTCTTTACATACGGTGCTGTCATTAACACTTGTAACTTCGATAACCCCACATCTGAGCCTTACAAAATAACAGATTTTTCTGCTGCTTTTTTTGCCACAGGAAATGTAGCCATTACCAAACATTGGTTGGAGAAAGCAGGGCTGTTTGATACCCAATTTCAACTCTACGGTTGGGAAGATTTAGAACTGGGTGTCAGACTCAAAAATCTTGGTTTAAAACTTATTAAATGTCCGTTAGCAGTAGGTTACCATTGGCATCCCCCCTTTAATTTAGAGCAAATTCCTCGCTTAATTGATAAAGAAATTCAACGCGGACGCATGGGGGTTTTGTTTTATCAAAAGCATCCTACTTGGGAAGTGCGGTTGATGATTCAAATGACATTACTACATCGCTTACTATGGGGAATTCTTTCCTTAAATGGGATTCTCAATGAACGCACCATGGCTCCATTTCTACAGTGGTTGATTAACTTAGGTAAACCTCAATTGGCGTTAGAAGTTGCTCGAATTTTCCTCAATTGGTATAACGTCAAAGGTGTTTACAGTGCTTCTCATGAGATTAGACAGCAGAAACAACAAGGAATTTAGAGCATATCGAGATATAATTTAAATAACCTAAGAAACAAATTTTGCATATGCTAGAGACTCAAATTTCCCTCTCTGAACAAATACAAAATGCACTTGACGAAATTTCTCAGCGTACTGGGAAACCCGTGAATGAATTGATTCATGAAGCAATAGAGATATTTGTGAGCGAGAATCAACAAAAAAAACGCCGTGTTTTAATGCAAAAAGCACGAGGTATTTGGGCAGATAGAGAAGATTTGAAGAGCTTGGAAAATATCCGAGAAGAATGGAATCGGTTTTGACAAAAATAGCTGCTTATTATGCCTAAAAAATTGCTAATTGATACCGATGTTTTAATTGATTATCTGCGCGGAAAACCGCAAGCTATCCAATACTTAGAAAATTTAACTGAATCTCTACTAATTTCTTCCATTACAATAGCGGAACTGTATGCAGGAGTGCGAGAAGGAAAGGAACGAGAAGCATTAGATGAATTTGTACGTGCATTTGAAGTTATACCTGTAAATGATGAAATCGCTATTAAGGGTGGATTGTATCGACGTGATTATTTTAAGAGCCATAACGTAGGGTTAGCAGATGCTATTATTGCAGCTACCTCTGAGATGAAAAATGCTTATTTGGTGACTTTGAATCAGAAACATTTTCCCATGTTGATAAATGTAATTGTCCCTTATCAAAAAATGTGAAATTTTTCTTGGATTTGAGGCTTGACTGAACTTTAATAAAACTCTAGACATTCTTAACTGCCGATTTTCCTAAAATGTGTTAGCCTAGTATGGTTGATTAATCTCGCACATCCAAGAATTCGGGTGTTTCCGGATGGAAATACGCTTGGATGGAGGTTTAACCCGAATAGGAGTAGACAATATGGCAGTTGTTTCATTGGCTCAGATGATGGAGTCAGGGGTTCACTTTGGGCATCAAACCCGCAGATGGAACCCGAAGATGTCTCCTTATATTTACACGGCACGCAACGGAGTCCACATCATCGATTTGGTGCAGACAGCCCAGTTGATGGAAGAGGCTTACACTTATATGCGATCGCAAGCAGAAGCAGGTAAGAAATTCCTGTTTGTTGGGACAAAGCGTCAAGCAGCGGGAATTATAGCCCAAGAAGCGGCGCGTTGTGGTGCTCAGTACATCAACCAGCGCTGGTTGGGTGGAATGCTCACCAATTGGTCAACTATCAAAACTCGTGTAGACCGCCTGAAAGAATTGGAACGCCGTGAAGAAAGTGGCGCTCTCGATTTGTTGCCGAAGAAAGAAGCTGCAATGCTGCGTCGGGAAATGACAAAGCTTCAGAAGTATCTGGGCGGAATCAAAAATATGCGAAAAGTACCCGATGTTGTGATCATTGTAGATCAACGTCGGGAGTACAACGCCGTTCAAGAATGCCAAAAACTGGGAATTCCAATTGTGTCCATGTTAGATACAAACTGTGACCCAGATGTTGTAGACATTCCCATCCCAGCAAATGATGACGCCATCCGGTCAATTAAGTTAATTGTTGGCAAATTAGCGGATGCTATCTATGAGGGTCGTCACGGTCAGCTGGATACCGAAGAGGAATACGAAGACTACGAAGGCGCTGAAGAGGAATACGAGTACGACGAAAGCGACTATAGTGAGTTTTCTAATGACGACGAGGAAGAATAGAGTGCTAAGAGCTGAGTAAAATATTAGTGTTGAGCACTGAGTAAGATATAAGTATTCAGTAGGAAAGGTCATTGCGCCTTCATAAGTCCCAAGCTGAGTGCTGAATGGTGAGTGTAAATAACCATTAACTCAAAACTCAGCACTTTATTTGAAAGCAATAAAAACTGTCAGTCAAGTAGGAATTGAGGCAACATGGCGGAAATATCTGCAAAAATCGTCCAAGAGCTACGCCAAAAAACTGGTGCTGGCATGATGGACTGCAAAAAGGCGCTCAAAGAAACCGATGGCGAGATAGAAAAAGCCATTGAGTGGCTGCGACAAAAGGGAATTGCTAAAGCTGAGAAAGGAGCAGGACGGATTGCGGCGGAAGGTCTTGTGGACAACTACATTCAGCCTGATGGTCGGGTTGGCGTAGTTATAGAGGTCAACTGCCAAACTGATTTTGTTGCTCGGAATGAGGCTTTCAAAGCGCTAGTTCAAAACCTGGCAAAACAAGCAGCAACTGCTGATAGCGTTGAGTCGCTGCTCTCTCAGCCCTACATTGAAGATCAAAGTATAAAGGTCGAAGATGTCATCACGCAAAGCATCGCCCAGCTGGGTGAAAATATGCAAGTGCGTCGCTTTGCGAAATTTGTACTGCCAGAAGGTACATATGGGGTAGTGGACAGTTACATTCATACTGGCGGTCGCGTCGGTGTGTTGGTTGTACTCCACTGTCAAAAGGAATCAGTCGCTGAAAATGAGCAGTTACAAACTTTGGCTCGAAATATAGCCATGCAAATTGCTGCTTGTCCGAACGTTGAGTATGTAAACGTGGACGAAATTCCTGATGCGATCGCCCAAAAGGAAAAAGAAATTGAAATGGGGCGGGATGACTTGTCAAATAAGCCACAGAACATTAAGGAAAAAATTGTTCAAGGTCGGATTGAAAAACGCCTTAAAGAAATGACTTTGTTAGATCAGCCTTACATTCGCGATCAAAGCATCACGGTGGAAGAACTGCTCAAGCAAAATGCAGGACAATTAGGCGATACAATCCAAGTCACTCGCTTTATTCGCTATATCTTAGGCGAGGGGATTGAGAAGCAAGAAAGCAATTTCGCTGATGAAGTCGCTGCACAAATGGGTAGCAAATAAGTCAGAAACCCACGGCTAAAGCCGTGGGCTTGAAAAAGCCCATCTGACCAGTCTAAGTTCTTGTGCGATTCGTTGGTAGCCGAATCCCGGTACCCAGTCCGTAAATAAGCTGCCCAACCTGACGGCAGATTACCGTCACCACGGTTGAACTCTCGGTCGGATGTGGGTGAAAGCCCCACTCATCAGACTCAGATGTAACTCCTTAACTGCCCACAGTGACCGTACTCGGAATTGCGGGGGCTGAAGCTGGGAACAGGGCGCAATCAGACGGCTGTTATGGGCTGACACTGGCGCTAATAGGGAGTTCCCACGGTGAAATAGAGCCTGCAAAAGCGACCTATAGACAAGCGGGGCATAACACAATCCCGACTTCACTGGAGTTAATTCTCGCCGCATTTTAAGAACGATAACGGCATGAGTCCAGAGAATCCAGTGGTTGAATTGGCTACACCTAACGGAACTAACAATCTGACGGAGGGAACGAATAAAAACGAATCAAAGGTCTAGGGAATGGTCGAAACCCTTGTAGGCAAGACGAGTTGCAGAATTCCTTTGATTCGGGTAGGACAACCCGTAATTGGGTTGAGGTGTTCAGAATACACAAACTGGAGCAGAGCATGATTAGACACATGGGCAACCATAGTGAATCCTGGAAGAATCAACCGTGGAAGAAATTCCGCCGCGATTTATTCCGCTTACAAAAGCGCGTGTATAAAGCTATTCAAGTTGGAGACAAGCGGAAAGCTAAATCTCTGATGAAGCTGATTCTGAAGTCCACCGCAGCAAGATTACTGGCAGTTCGGCAAGTAACTCAATTAAACGTTGGCAAAAGAACGGCAGGAGTAGACGGCAAGGCTTCTCTCTCATTTGAGGAACGGTTTAAATTAAGCGAACAGCTTAAGCAACCGATTACTACATGGAAGCATCAACCTCTTAGGGAAATCCCCATCCCCAAAAAAGATGGGAAGACCCGAATCCTTAAAGTCCCTACCATCGCGGATAGAGCTTGGCAATGTCTCGTCAAGTACGCATTGGAGCCAGCACACGAAGCAACTTTCCACGCTAGAAGTTATGGCTTTAGAGCAGGCAGAGCGGCACAAGACGCTCAAAAACACCTGTTCGACCAGCTAAACTCTCAAGCTAAGGGGATAGAAAAACGAGTCCTAGAACTCGACATCGAAAAATGCTTCGATAGGATAAGTCACAAATCCATCATGGAACGACTCATCGCCCCATCGGGTATAAAGCTCGGAATTTTCCGATGCCTCAAAGCAGGAGTCAATCCAGAATTCCCCGAACAGGGCACACCTCAAGGGGGTGTGGTGAGTCCCCTACTTGCCAACATTGCGCTCAATGGGATAGAGGACATCCACCAATCTGTGAGATACGCAGACGACATGGTGATTATACTCAAGCCCAAGGATAACGCCGAGATCATACTCGGCAAAATCAGCCAGTTTCTCGCAGAACGTGGGATGAAGGTTAGTGAAAAGAAGACCAAGTTAACCGCTACGACAGATGGATTCGACTTCTTAGGTTGGAACTTCAGGGTGCAGAAGACCGGAAAGTTTAGAAGCGTCCCTTCAGTGGATAACCACAAAACTTTTCGACAAAAAGTCAAACACATCGTCAACAACTCGAATTACGGTGCTACGGTCAAAGCTGAGAAATTAGCCCCCATAGTGCGAGGTTGGAGAAATTATCATCGCTACTGCAAATTGGACGGGTCTCGGTTCTCGCTGTACCACATCCAACACAGAGCGTACAGGGTGTTTAACAAGGAATCTAAGCAGACCCGCTACACCAGTAAACAACTGCTGGATAAAGCGTTCCCTGCGATTCCATACTCCGAAAACAAACACATCAAAGTCAGGGGAGACAGATCCCCCTTTGACGGTGACATCATCTACTGGAGTAAGCGTAACAGCAAACTCTATGACGGAGCAACCTCCCAAGCCCTAAAAAGGCAAGACCATACCTGTGGATATTGTGGATTAAAATTCATACCTGGAGAAAGGGTACATCTGCACCACAAAGACGGAAAACATGAAAACTGGAAAGGGGACAACCTATTAGCAGTACATGAAAGCTGTCACGACTACATCCACATGGGGCAAAGAAAGAAATGAAAAGGAAGCAAGTAGCAAACCTCACCAGTAGTTCCTAACGGCGAAAATCGAGTCGCTTAATAAACACATCGTCAGTAAACGTTAAGAAGCGAACCTTGGGGTACGGTGAAAGAGTCCCAAGTAGTTAACTTTCAAGAACATCGAGAGCCGGATGCAGCGAAAGCGGCACGTCCGGATCGAACAGAGAGGGACGGAGGGTAATACCTCCTCTCGACTCTAACAACTGAACTACGTTTAAGGCAAGTGTTAAAAGACCTACCAAGGGATGCGTAGCTAGTTCCTTGCACTAGTACTCAAAAGTTAAACAGGTCTACAAGGGTTGTTCGCCCGTATGCATATTAAGTCTCGCTGAAAATTGTGTTTCTTTTTTGTATAATCGGTGACAATCGCCGCGTTAATGGAAGGCTGACTTCTAATTTCAATTAACCTTTATACTTTGCACGGGAAGAAATTGAAATGAGTGATTTGGCTAGAATCCATAAGCTATCAGTTCTTGGCTCTTAGCTGAAAGCTGAAAGCTGATAGCTGACCGCTCAAAATATATAAAATTAACGCTACTATAGAATCCTTTGAACAGTTATTTTAAAATAAATAAGAGCATTTGTACTATGTTGGGTTCAGATGGATAGTCAAAAAATATGGCAAGAGCAATTGAGCGAATAGAACGGGATATAGTACAACTAGAGGAGGCGATAAGGGCGATCGCACAGGAACTCCGCAACGCTTATGTTGATTACCTAAACACTTTAGGGCAAACTTTGCGGAAGCAGCTCAATCAGACAAGTTACCACCTGTGTACCCAAGCATATCCCGAAAACTTTCTGAGTTTGTCTGTCAATCAGAGGCAACAATTGCAACAAAGCATCCGCAAGTTGAGTCAGCAGACAGCGGAACAGTTGCAAGCTTTGATTAAAAGTGAACAGCAGCAGGAAGCTCAAGGAGATGAAGCAGATGAAGCAGATGAAGCAGATGAAGCAGATGAGGAAGAAAATAAACCTCACCTGAGTTCTCCAACATTCTTGACTCTCCCTAGCTCTCCCACTTCCCTGACTCCTCTAACTTCTCCTGCTCCCCCTGCTTCCCCTACGCCCCTGAGCTTCTTCTCCTTATCCCCCTTACCCTCTTTTCCAAACACTTCCAACCCAATAGAACTGGTAAAGTGGCAACAGAGTTTAGAACGAGCAATGCAAGAGAAACTGAAAGTAGTTTCTCGTGATGCTAATCTTATAATGCAGAAAGCAGGCATACTCAAAAAAATACCAGAACCAATTTTAGAAGCTGCAGCAGCGGCTGCATCGGAAGCACCAGCAGACGTTATCCCAGGACCCCCCAACCTTCTGAATCTAGTTATTGAAGTTGAAAATGAGCAATCACCGGAAGACGAGCGGTTGACACACGTTACAACTATTAACCTACGCCTTGGTGAAGTGGAATTTGCTGATGCAACACTTTCATCTTCGCGCAAACAGCTCCGTGCTATCCTGATGCAGCTCAACAAGTTGGGTCAAGAGTATCAGAAAAAACAAAGAGAAAAGTCAATTGCTGAAGCTGAATCAGCATGGCGTGCTATTTGGTTTGAAGAATAAATAATTGACCAGTGACTAACGACAAATGACCAATGACACACCAGATTGGATACGATTGCAGAAAGCCTTGGCAATAGAGGCGGAAAAGGGATTCACTGACTTGATGGGGAAACAATACCGCTTCAGTGAATTTTTTACCTTGACATTTGGTAAATTCCCCCCAGGGTTACCAAGTATTGAGCGCCGCCGTTGGCAAGAATTAGCGGCTGAATATGCAAAGTACTCCAATTTGGTGTTGGAAGACAGACAACACTTGATCGCAGAAACTCGTAGGTACTTGTATAAACTACAGCAGGAAATGGAGACAGAAGCAGGAGAGCAGGGGAATAGGGGAGAAACTAATTATACGAATAGTACTTACAACCGAGTCCTAAATTCTTCCTCCCCACTCCCCAAGTCTCCAATTGTAGCGGAAGTCAGCCGCAGACTCGCCCCTAATCTTGACCAGAAGTTAAGCGATTTACCAGAAATTGGAATTAGAAAAGCTGGAAATTTGTCGCGGCTTAATCTATACACAGTACGTGACCTGCTTTACTATTATCCTCGCGACCACATTGACTATGCTCGTCAAGCGAATATCCGCGAGTTAGTAGCGGGTGAGACAGTGACAATAGTCGCAGTGGTGAAGCGTTGTAACTGCTTTACTAGTCCTAAAAATAAAAAATTAACAATCCTAGAACTGGTGCTAAAGGACAATACGGGTTCTTTAAAAATTGGTCGCTTCTTTGCAGGTACCCGCTACGCGAGTCGTGGCTGGCAGGAGGGTCTCAAGCGCCGTTATCCTGTAGGAAGTATTGTGGCGGCGTGCGGTTTAGTGAAAGGAAATAAGTATGGATTGACATTAGAAGACCCAGAGCTAGAAGTTTTAGCAAATCCGGGAGATACAGTAGAGTCGCTGACCATTGGTCGAATTGTACCAGTTTATTCCCTAACCGAAGGCATAGGGGCAGATTTGTTACGACAGGCGGTTATTGCAGTTTTACCTTCTACTGTTCACCTCAAAGATCCTCTTCCAAGCGGTTTGCGGAGTAAGTATAATTTGATGGAATTGAAGGACGCAATTAATAATATCCATTTTCCTTCTGATAGTGAGACTTTACAAAGCGCCCGTCGCCGTCTTGTTTTTGATGAATTCTTTTACTTACAACTGGGATTACTCCAACGTCAGCACCAAGCACGACAAAACCAAACGAGTGCTATTCTTGTACCTAAAGGTCAATTACTGGAACAATTCTATGAGATACTACCGTTTAAGCTGACAAATGCACAGCAACGAGTTATCAATGATATTCTGAGCGATTTGCAACAATCAGTACCGATGAATCGTTTGGTGCAAGGGGATGTTGGTTCTGGGAAAACTGTCGTTGCTGTGGTTGCTATTCTAGCCGCGATTCAATCTGGTTATCAAGCAGCACTTATGGCTCCTACGGAAGTCTTGGCGGAACAGCACTATCGCAAGTTGGTGAGCTGGTTTAATCTTTTGCATTTACCCGTGGAATTACTGACTGGTTCTACTAAGATGGCAAAAAGGCGACAAATTCATGCTCAGTTGGAAACGGGTGAATTGCCTCTTTTGGTGGGAACTCATGCTTTGATTCAAGACCCTGTAAATTTTCAAAGATTGGGTTTGGTTGTGATTGACGAACAGCACCGCTTTGGGGTGCAGCAACGGGCGCGTTTGCAGCAAAAAGGCGATCAACCTCATGTGTTAACTATGACAGCGACTCCTATCCCCCGAACATTGGCGCTTACGATACATGGGGATTTGGATGTTAGCCAGATTGATGAGTTACCACCAGGACGACAAAAGATTCAGACAAATGTGCTAACTAGCCAGCAGCGCACCGATGCTTACGATCTGATTCGTCGGGAAATTGCTCAAGGACGACAAGCTTATGTGGTTTTACCTTTAGTGGAAGAATCGGAGAAATTGGATGTGCGATCGGCTGTGGAGGAGCATATAAAGTTACAAGAAAGCATTTTTCCAGAATTTCAAGTGGGCTTGCTTCACGGTCGTATGAGTTCTGCTCAGAAGGATGAAGCTATTGGTAAATTTCGGGATAATAACACTCAAATTTTGGTTTCTACCACTGTTGTTGAAGTTGGGGTAGATGTGCCTAATGCAACAGTTATGCTCATTGAAAATGCAGAGAGGTTTGGTTTGTCTCAGTTGCACCAATTGCGAGGGCGTGTTGGTCGTGGTGCGGCTCAGTCCTACTGTTTGTTAATGAGCATTTCTAGAAGCCCGGATGCACAGCAACGGTTAAAGGTTTTGGAACAGTCTCAGGATGGCTTTTTTATCTCTGAAATGGATATGCGCTTTCGCGGTCCGGGGCAAGTTTTGGGAACTCGTCAATCGGGTGTGCCGGATTTTACTTTAGCAAGTTTGGTAGAAGATGAGGAAGTGTTGTTGTTGGCGCGACAAGCAGCTGAGAAGCTGATAGAGATGGATGCTACTTTAGAACGGTGGTATTTGATGAAAGAAGAGTTGAAGTATCGGTATGAGCGATTGATGGGTGGTACTATTTTGACATGATTATGTATAATTGCTATCTATTATTGCTTAAAGAATACTGAGTTAACAGCTATTTTCGGGTAAATGAACCACATCTTTTTTATCTCACGCAAAGACGCAAAAGAATAAAAGAAGAATATCCAGAATTTAAGGTATGGGTTGAAGACATTTCCTAGACCACCGGTACAGAAATCAAAATTGGGCATAAAAGACCCGGTTTCTGTGGCTGAAAGTACTAGTTTTTCGTTGTCCCAATTCAAAGACACCGGGTTTGGAGTACCCCGCGCAATCAACACGAAAAATCCCCTTTGCTGTAGAAAAATTTGATATGAATCAGCAAACAGTAAGAATGTTAGAAGAAATGGGGGTCATTTATGAAGATAAAGACAAGCAAGAAGCAGCAAGGTTTTATATGCCTGAAATTTTTCGTGAGGGTTTAGGCTTTTCTGGAAAGGGAGCGCGACCTCGTATATTAGTATTGAAGCGGAAAGTATTAGGAAAAGGGTTTTAAATAATGATTGCTTCACCTCAAGCCTACCTCACCCCTGATGAATACCTCCAAATGGAGGAACACAGTGATATCAAACATGAATACATCGACGGCTACATCTATGCAATGGCGGGAGCGCTTGACCCTCATGTGACTATTGCTGGTAACCTGTTTGCTCTTCTCCGTAATCATGTACGTGGTTCGGGCTGTCGTGTTTACATCGCTGATATGAAAGCACGGATCGAATCTTTAAATCGATATTACTATCCTGATGTGATGGTGACTTGTGACCCACGCGATCGCGAAACTCCTGCATATAAAAGTTTTCCCTGTTTAATTGTCGAAGTTTTATCTAACTCTACAGAAGCTTTTGACCGGGGGGACAAATTCGCTGATTACCAAGCGTTAGAAAGTCTCAAGGAGTATGTGTTAATTAACACAAAACGTCAGCGCGTTGAGTGTTTCCGTCGTAACCATGAAGGGCTGTGGGTTTTACAAACTTACACAGCAGAAGATAAATTGTTTCGATTACATAGTATTAACTTTGAAGTTTCTATAGGCGATCTTTACGAAGATGTGTTCTAGACTAGATGTCGCTTAAAAAATTGTGTAAGTTGGTGCCAAGCATCTTCCGCTGCTAGAGGGTTGTAGTCGGAGCGTTCGTGACAGAAGAAACCATGCCCTGCATCAGGATAAACTTTTATGGTGTAATCTTTGCCCAGCTCCTGAAACCGCGATTTTATTTGTTGAATGCGATCGCCCGATATAAAGGGATCTCTTCCACCGAAAAAGAGATAGACAGGTACCGTGATGTCTTTGACTGCATCAATCCACTCATCAGCAACCATACCGTAGAAGGGAGCCGCTGCTGCAATTTCGTTTGATAACTTGCAAGCTGTGAAAAAGGTTAAACCACCCCCTAGACAGAATCCTGTTACGCCGATGCGATGGGGGTTCACTGCTGGATGTGATTTTATATACGCTAATGCTGCTCGAATGTCGTTCTCCATTGGCTTACCAAAATCCAAACGCCACATCATTTCCATTGCTCGTTCAACTTCGTCATAGCCAAATTTGTTGTGGGGTAACTCGCGGTAGTACAGATCGGGAATGAGTACTATATATCCTTCGTGGGCGATTCGGGCTGCTACTTCCTGGATGTGTGAGGTTAAGCCAAATGCCTCCATCAGCAGTAGAATAGCAGACTGACGCTCTGGATAAGTTGGTGTAAATAGAACGGCTGACATCTGTCCATCTGGTGTGGAAACCAGCACCTCGGTTTGTTCAATTAGCATCTTCTTTCTCCGATAGAACCTATTGCAATACTGCAAGGGTTATAGTGCTCATCCCATTTTGATCCCCCCAGCCCCCCGATGAATTGGGGGGGTTTAAAGCCCCCCTTCATAAGGGGGGTTGGGGGGATCGGGTCAAAACCTTCAAGTATTGGAACCTATTGTTAATAGCTTAAAAAGTTTACAATTGAGGACTCTAGAAGAAAATTGCCGTATTTTCGTACATTTTTGCGCTCAGGCTTGTAGAAATTGTTTTGGTGTAACACCAACTTTGCGTTTGAAGCATCTTGTCAAATGGCTTTGATCGGAAAAACCTGTTTGCATCGCAATATCTGCAATGCTCAGGTTACTGTGCTTTAACAAATGTTTTGCTTTGTCAATTCGACGTTGTAGGATGTATTGGTGGGGTGTAATTCCCATCCGTTGCTTAAACAGACGTAGAAAATGGTAAGGACTAAGTTGGGCGATCGCACTCAACTCAACCAGCTTCAAGTCTTGATACAGATGCTCGTGAACATAATCTGTTATCTTTTGCAGCATTACTTGAGAGAGTCCATCTGAATAATTAGAAAGCTTCGGTTTCGTGGTGCAATAGTTCCGTAGGAGGTGAATTGCTAATGTCGTTTTGAGACTGTCAATCAGCAAATCACCACCAATTTTTTCAGACTTTAGTTCATCTCTCAAAGTCGAAAAAATGCCTTGAATGAGCACATCTTGCTGACTCATAAACCGAGGCGTGAGTTCAATGCGATCGCCATCTACAAAATCCTGACCAACTAGTGGGAGAAGTGCAGGCTCAATTGCCAAAACCGTAAACTCAACTGAAGTATTCCAGTTACAACGATGGGAAATACCCGCAGGAATAACTGCAATATCTCCAACTCCGCGCCTTTCTCGCTCCATTTTTCCATCTAACCACCGTTCTCCTGATACCATCTCGTTATCCCGTAGTTCTGCAGGTGAGTCAGGAAGCCCACAAGCAATGACATGCATTGTATGTTGATGCTCAGCGATTTCAAATTTTGGCTGTTGGTAAACTTCCAAATGTAGCTGACTCCAGCCAGAGCTTGAGAGGATAGAGGGTTTCGGCAATAGTGAATTGGCAGCATTCGCTTGGCGATAATCAATAACTGGCACCTTCATTCCAATCTAGCTCCCTACTGTCTTTTTAACTACGATAGATAAATTGAGGGAGAGTTATTGGTTTAAGCGTAGATGACACAGGATTGAGACAATAATCGATGGATAGGAGGGCTTTATGGGAACCACTAATCACTTACTTTTCGCATTGAAGCTGTTCTCGGCATTAGGTTGCGGACTAGTGGCTGGCGTCTTCTTTGCCTTTTCGACTTTCGTAATGAATGCCTTGACACGACTTCCGCCTAAGGAGGGGATTACCGCCATGCAATCAATTAATATCATGGCAATCAATCCGTTGTTTATGGTGACGCTATTCGGAACGGCTGTAGCGTGCATTGTTCTGGCAGTTTCCTCAGTGTTAAAATGGCATCAACATGGTGCTGCCTACTTGCTTGTCGGCAGCCTGCTCTATCTCATTGGCACTGTTATAGTGACGATCGCATTCAATGTGCCACTCAATGATGCGTTGGCGATCGCCAAACCAGACAGTCCCGAAGGTGCGAACCTATGGGCTAGATATGTGACTAACTGGACAATCTGGAATCACGTTCGGACAATAGCTGCACTTGCTGCTGCTGCTGCGCTCACGCTCGCGCTTTGATATCTAGCGATAAATATTTTTGAGGATGTTGTTTTGACAAATTTATCAATTACTTTAATGGTCGTAGATTTTGGGAATGGTACAATAAAACTTGTAAAAAGGGGTATTTTGAACTTAAATACCCCTATAAATAGTCTGTCTTATCACCAGGTTTTACTGTTGAGTATTTTGTCTCACAGTTTCTACATCTATTTCTAGGGATTCTGCAATTTGCTCAATACTTAACCCTAACTTCATCAGTCTGGGAATCGTTTTTAACTTTGTCGCCAGCGCACCTGCTAGTGCGCCTTCCTCAAAACCTTCTTCTTTAGCTTCCTGATAAACTTTACTTTTTCTCAAAGAATCTAAATGCAGCATCGCTTCAAGTTCCTCCCGACTTAAATTGACAAATTTATCAATCACTACCGCTTTAATAAATTCTAAAACCTTTTCCTCCAAAGTGGTATCAGTTTATTAATATAAAACTGTTTATGTATTTTTAATAAATAAATAATTTATGATCATAAAAATTATATTTCTAAATTCTTTATTAATCACATTAAAGAATTTAGCTTTTCTCAGATATAGTTATCATGTAAACCTCTTTGAGGTAGTATTTTAGACATTGACGAAGCTTCTCACAACAAAGCCCACAGAATGCGATCGCCACTTTCAGCACTCGAAAAAGTCGCAGTGTAGTCACCCCACACCCCACACCCTGTTCTCGGTCAACCTTGTACCACTTACTCAAGAGCGATCGCGGATAGCTAAGCGGGAAATTTCTTCATATGTCTAATAGTCATTGTCAGCCACGCAAATTCCTTTACATTTAATCCCGTTCGTAGCTGTGCGCTGACAATGAGGACATAAAACTTTTTCGTTTTCTGTTTCTTGATTGATTTTTCTACCAGGGAATGCCTGTAACTTGTCTTTTTCGGTCTGAATTTTTACATTCATAAGGGTGGAGGCGTTTGTATTATATATTCCCATTTTAATAGGCAAACTTTCGAGCAGGAATTGATATAATACCTTTTCAGATAGCGAGAAATTGATGGATACAACCTGCGTCAACTGTTAGTCCCGTAACAGTATCCGTAACGATATGACAATGCCGTATCAAATTGTACTAGACCCCAATTTACTACTAGCTGGTCTACGCTCCTGTCGTGGCGCATCTTATAAGCTGTTAACAATACTTAACAATTCTCGTTGGCAGTTAAATGTTTCTACTGCCTTAATCTTCGAGTACGAAGAAATTCTCAAACGAGAAAAAGACCAATTAGACTTAACCTCGGAAGACATTGATAATGTTATTGAAGGTATTTGCGCTATCGCCAATCGATGTAAAATTTTCTATCTATGGCGACCAGTAGCACGCGCTCCAGATGATGATTTCTTGGCGTTGCATAAATGCGGGATGAATTAGCGATTGAAACTATTGAAAATCCGTTCCAAATAAGGCAAAATCATCCCATGATTCAGCAACGCCGATTTCTTAATAGATTTAGCCGTCGAATGCCAAGCCAACTTTATCATCACTTATAATCAAAAAGATTTACAAGCAGCAGAAAAATTTGGCATCTACGTATTAACTCCCAAAGAATTCTTACGTAAGCGTTCAGCACTTCAGCCGTCAGCAGTCAGCTTTCAAACCTGTTTTCGGACTTTTATAGGCGGTTTGAATACCATTATAAATATCCATATAGCTCACAAAAGCTGATGGCTGATACGCGATGTGCTGAACGCTTACATTCTTACAACACGTAGGAGAAATATCATGAGCAATTTAAACGTGCAAATTCCCGATTCTTTATATAAACAAATTGAAGCCTTAGCAGCCAAAGAAAACTTGTCTGTTGAACAACTTGTAGCAATCGCCCTATCAGCACAAGTTTCAGCATGGATGACTAAGGATTATATCGAAGAAAAAGCTAAACGTGGTAGTTGGGATAAATTTCAGCAAGTGTTAAATAAAGTTCTTGATGTAGAGCCAGAGGATTATGACAAATTGTAGGGGGTATATAATGACATTCCTGTCAGGGAAAAAGTAGTACACTATCTTATATTTTACTATGACTAATAGCAGTTACTAACTCTAAGAAATTAGTTATAAAAACTTAACAATAACCCATGAAAATCAAATGGATCAGCAAAGGGATGTTAACGCTCAAGAAATTGATGTATTGGAAGCAGGACGAATATACAAATCCATTGGAGCAATTCCTGCTCAGATGTTACGCTCAACAATCTACCGTGCTTGGGAGCGATCGCACCTGCAAGGAGCTAACCCCTATGCACTCCAAGCTGAAAAACTATCAAGCTCAGATACGGAGCATTTAAGAGCAAAAAATAGTGATTTGATTGAAGCGGCTAGTCCTTACATCCGTATGCTCTCACAAGCTGCAGGCACAGATCGTCATGCAGTCATGTTGGGTGATAACCAAGCGATCGTCTTAGATGTAGTAGGTGATAAGCAGACTGTACAAGGACCAGAACCTTTCCCAGGTCCTGGTTCTTTGCTATCGGAATGTGTAGCTGGCGCTAACGGTATCGGTACGCCACTAGCAGAAGCAAATTATGTAGAAATTATGAGCGCAGAGCATTTTATTGAGGGGTTTCATCCATTCACATGCCAAGGAATTCCTCTACGTAATGACAAACAAGAAATCATGGGTGTGCTGAGTATCTCTCTGCGTCGTGCAGATGCTGGACAACGGCTCAAAGAGATATTGCTGTGTGCATCTGGTGGAGTTGAAGCCGACTTATTGATAGCAAACTTGGAAAAAGATGTTCGTCGTGTATTAGAGTCCAGTCCCAATGAATATCAGCCACTAGAAGATTTGCGTCAGGATATTATCCAAGCACATCAAGCAGCACGCTTAAAACTTGAAGTTGTTTCGCGAATGATAGCAGTTAACCGCGTAGACTACGCGATAAAATTGTTACGACAAGCTGAACAATCAATTCAAATATTTCGTCGCCGTGCCAAAATCTGGCGCAATTTAGCATCCTTTGAGATTGGCAGACCCCAACCTGTGTCACTAACAGATAAGATATCCGATTTAATAGATATTCTCTCAACAGAAGCTGCCATCCGTCAAGTAGAAGTTATGAGTGATTGGTACGAGCCAATCACAGTAATTGCTGATCCCAGAAGCCTTTTACGTCATCTGCTGCGTTATTTTCTCCAAGCCTTTGAGCGTGCAGGTAAAGGTGGAATAGTAAAAGTGGGAGTCAATGAAATCTTGAATTGTGAGTTAGTACAAGTCAGTTTCACAACGATTTCAGTCATTAATCTCTCTCCATCAGCAACAAACTCACAGTTTTTTTATTTACCAATCAAAAGAATTAGATATGAACAATAAGAATACCGTCAAGCGCAAAGTACTGATTGCAGATGATGACGAAGATAGTAGAATTATGCTCACGCTTCTCCTGGAGGATGAAGGTTGGGAGGTAAAAGAAGCTAAGAATGGGAAAGAAGCTCTAGAAAAAGCAATTAAGGAGCGACCAGATTTATTGATTTTAGATAATAGGATGCCAGAATTAACAGGGAGTGAGGTGTATAAACAACTCCAGGTACAAGGTATTAAACTAACAGTCATATTGGCTACAGCCTACGGTTATTTAGAAGAGCTAGCCTCATCCTTAGGAATTTCTCATTTTATTTCTAAACCATATGACATTCCTCAGTTATTAGGAATGATAGAATCTGCTTACGAAAGTTCGCTAGCTGAGAATGAATAATTACTTCTTCAAAGGACTCCTCAGTAATTTGACGAATTTTCTCTATTGGAGTTTAGATTATTCTCTACTCCAGTTAAGTAGGGTCTGCTGACAATTGTCCTTTTTAAGCGTTCAGCACTTTAGCCGTCAGCAGTCAGCTTGACAACATATTTTCGGGCGTTCTCTAGGCGTTTTTGATAAGCTAATTCAACACTCCTATAGCTTCCTCAAGCTGACAGTCGATAGCTGATGGCTGAACGCTTACCCTCATGTTCCTTAGATTTTAGCGTCTTTAACTAATGTAGGTTGTAAAAGAAAAGCACGATTTTGATTATTGTAAATTCCGTAACCAACAATCTCTCCCTTATCATTAATTGCACGTGCTTCGACTAAAGACCAACCACTGTTGGGATCGATTAGGTTATTGAGGTTGGTTATTTTTTGAGTCGTACTATCCCAGATAGCAGCAAATGAGGGTTGATACCTGAGATTGACGTAACCAACTATTTGACCTGAGTCATTAATGTCATTAGCAATATTAAAGTATGCAGGGGAAAATTCCAGAGCTTGCATTCCGTTAGTGCGATCCCATATAAACGCAGGATCGTTTCTGTTGGTAAAAGCTGCATTTGCTCCACCAACCACTTGGGTGTTATTGTTAATGCCATTGGCGCTCCTTCCGCCTGGTGAGGGATTGTTCAATGCACCTAGGTCTTGGATACCGTTAGTACTATCCCACAAGAAAGCACCACGACCAGAAATGCTCTGAGTGGAAAAACCAACCACTTCACCTTTATCGTTGAGATCGTTAGCGCGGCTATTGGTTGAGCTACCAGTACTACCCAACACGCCTAAGTCTTGCATACCTTTGACGCTGTCCCATAAAAAGGCGCGATCGCCATTGAGAGTAGATGAGTAACCAACAACTTTTCCCCGATTGTTGATACCATTGGCGCGGCTGAAGCTTGTACCAGAAGTGGTATTACCCAACACGCCTAAGTCTTGCATACCTTTGACGCTGTCCCATAAAAAGGCGCG
>JAWQFQ010000056.1:0-199 GCA_035967975.1 Scytonema sp. PMC 1070.18 | reverse complement strand
ATTGAGAGTAGATGAGTAACCAACAACTTTTCCCCGATTGTTGATACCATTGGCGTAGCTGAAGCTTGTGCCTGAATTGGTACTACTTAACACACCTAAATCTTGTATTCCGTTTCTAAAAACCTACGCATATCTAGGCATAAATCCGTAAATATAGGCAAGTCCAACTCCACGGTGTAAGTTCGCTCAACTAGAAGTG
>JAWQFQ010000055.1:18761-44599 GCA_035967975.1 Scytonema sp. PMC 1070.18 | reverse complement strand
AATCTCTTGTGGTACGGGCGTCCTCGCCCGTGAACCAGGCGAGAAGTCTTCCAAAATCTCTTGTGGTGAACGAGGCGAGGCGGGCGAGACGCCCGCACCACAAAAGGTCGAATTTATTTCTTGGAAGTCCCTTATACTGACGGAAAACCTGGTAATTTCTGCGAAACCTTTTTAACCCGTTGTAACGGGTTGATCGCATGAACGGCCAAATTTTAATGCAGGGCAAATCCTACGCTTTTCTCATGAGAGAGACTACAATTTAAAAAGAGCAACTTGCACCTCTGGCTTTGCAAAACTCGCTCCTGACTCCAAATCCTGCTCACAAAAGTCTACAAACTGGGTATGCGAAATTTATTTCGTGGCTATTATAAGCCAACAACAGAAGAATTAGCTGAAATTTGGGAAAATTGTATTTTTTCTTTTGATGCCAATGTTTTATTGCACATCTATTGTTATACACCAGAAACCCGCGATAGATTTTTTGAAATTTTGCATCACCTGAAAGACAGGATTTGGATACCTTATCAAGTAGCTTATGAATATCAAAAAAATCGAATTTACGTCATATCAAAATATATTAAGGCTTATGAAGATATTGAGAAAGTTTTGACTAAAAAGCTTCAAGAAATTAAAATAGATTTTTCTCATGATTATCAAAGACATCCATTTATCAAGACTCATGAAATTCTCGAAAATCTTGAAACTGTCATAGATAAAGCCCTGTTTCAATTGAATGAGGCTAAAAGCAATCATCCTAATTATATTGAGCATGACGAACTTAGAGAAGTTCTATCGGATTTGTTAGAAGGTAAGGTGGGTCAGCCTTATTCTGAAGAGGAACTAGAAGATTTTTATCAGAAGGCGGAAAAACGATTTAGCTATCAGATACCACCCGGTTATAAAGATGCGAATAAGCCGATTCCAAGAAACTACGGAGATGTGATTATCTGGTTTCAGTTAATTGATTATGCAAAAGCTCAACAAAAACCTCTCATTTTTATCACTGATGATAATAAAGAAGATTGGTGGTTAAAAGTTGAGGGAGAATCTCTGGAACCACGACCTGACTTGATTCAAGAAATTATATCTGAAGTCGCGGGAAATGACTTCCAATTTTATATGTATCATAGTGACCAATTTATGGACTATGCAGCGAAGTTTCTAGGTCTACCAACACAGCCAGAAGTTATCCAAGAAGTGCGAGAAATTATATTCCAAAGTTCAGTCACTAAGAGAATAACAGTTGAGTCGGAGTGTATGCGGAGTGTGGGGTATGACTCTACAAACCAAGTCTTAGAAATTGAGTTCCCAAGAGGAGAAGTTTATCAGTATCACGGTGTCCCTGCTATCGTGTATGCAGATTTGATGAATGCGCCATCTCATGGTAAGTATTTTAATGCCAACATTAAAGACATTTTCCCTTGTTATAAGGTAGGTTAGCAAGTAGTATTGTCGATGTTTTATATTGGGAAATCTTTGTTGTGAAACCTCTACGGGTAGTCGTCGTGGGTGGTGGTGCTGGTGGCTTTTTTGGTGCGATCGCAGGAGCCGAATCCAATCCCCACGCTCAAGTTATCTTATTAGAAGCCAGTCGTCAACCATTACACAAGGTTCGCATTTCTGGTGGTGGACGCTGTAATGTAACTCACGGATGTTTTGAGGTGTCACGATTAGTACAAAATTACCCTAGAGGCGGGAAAGCTTTGCTAGGCGCATTTACTCGTTTCCAAGCTAAGGATACAGTCTCGTGGTTTGCTGAACATGGAGTTCCACTAAAAACTGAAACCGATGGACGGATGTTTCCGATTACGAATACTTCAGAAACTATTGTTAACTGTTTGATGAAAGCAGCAAAGGACGCTGGTGTAGAATTGCGTACGGGAGCATCTGTTGTTTCCGTCAAGGCGATCGCCAATGGATTTGAACTAGCACTGAAATCGGGGGGGATTTTGGAGTGCGATCGCCTGTTGTTAGCTACAGGTAGTAATCCCATTGGTTACAAATTAGCCAGAGAGTTGGGACATACCATTGAACCACCAGTTCCCTCCTTATTTACCTTCAACATTGCAGACGAAAAGCTCAGAGAGTTAGCGGGAGTTAGTGTTCACCCCGTACAATTGCGTTTAAGTGGATCGGGGAAAACCAAATTAGAACAAACCGGACCATTACTTGTCACTCATTGGGGCTTAAGTGGTCCAGCTGTGCTGAAACTTTCTGCTTGGGGTGCGAGAATGCTGCATTCCAATAACTATCAAGCTGCTTTATATATAAATTGGGTACCTCTCCTCAACCCAGAAGAAGTACGACAGAAATTGCTAGAAGTAAAGAACGAATGGGCTAAACGAGCAATGTCATTGCATCGAGGTATAGATTTACCTCACCGTCTTTGGCGATTCATTATTGACCGAGTCGGAATTGCTTCAGAAGACCGTTGGGCAGAATTGTCAACCAAAACACTAAATCAATTGGTGCAAGAACTGACTCAAGGACAATACCTAATCAAGGGAAAAGGAGTCTTTAAAGACGAATTCGTCACCTGTGGGGGTGTGAGTCTAAAGGAAGTGAATTTTAAAACAATGGAAAGCAAATCTGTTCCAGGGCTTTTCTTCGCTGGAGAAATATTGGATATAGATGGTGTTAC
Source organism: Scytonema sp. PMC 1070.18 (assembly GCA_035967975.1). Taxonomy (GTDB): domain Bacteria; phylum Cyanobacteriota; class Cyanobacteriia; order Cyanobacteriales; family Nostocaceae; genus Scytonema. The sequence goes on along the minus strand of JAWQFQ010000055.1, from coordinate 41,958 downwards.
AGGTGGGTTTAATTTCCAGAGTGCTTGGACAACGGGATATCTAGCAGGGAAAGCGATCGCTTCTGAGTAAAAGTTAGGAGTAAGGAGTGAGGAATGAAAAGCTTTAAATTTACAACTCCTAACCTCGGAGTGTTACCTCATCACACTTACCCTTGATTTAGCATTCATCAAGACACCTGGTTGTTGCTGCATAGGCAAAACATCTAAAATGTCGGTTTGGGCGCAATAGTGTAGGTCTTCATCACAGTTTAGACGTAAGAGACGTTTGCCGTGGCTAGCATGACGGAAAAGTCCTACTAAGTTATTTTGCCATTGGGTGTAAAGGGCTATAGAGCTAATGACTTCATCATTACCTGCTAAATAATCAATTGGTAGATTGGTATATTGTGCGACACTATGGGCAATAGCACCTGCACAAGCTGTATCCTCTAGAGAAAAACTACCTTCCCAACCCGAACCAACTAACCAAACTGTTTCTGGTTGTTTTTCTACCAGATACTTTACAACTGCAGTACGATTGACAAAAGCACCAGTAAGTACTACTCGGGCATCCTGTATTCTTTGTAAAGTACGAGTGCCATTGGTGGTGCTAATGAACAAGTGCTTCCCTTTCACGACTTCTGGCGTACAATCTAGAGGAGAGTTACCCAAATCGAAGCCAGGAACTTTAGCTCCGCCCCGTTCTCCTGCACGCAAGCGTTTTTCTGGAGCCAGGTATTCACTTTCTTGAATCAGCTTTTCCAAATTGCTGAATGCGTGGACGGCTTCGCCTCCCGCTGCTAAAACTGTCGCCATCGTCGTTGTAGCTCGCAACACATCAACAGCGATCGCACATTCTGGCACTTCACGTGCTGGGGTCAATTCCGGAGTATGATAAACAAATAGCTTCACGAGCTGGTTACACCTAATTTAATACTAAATGAATCCTTACAAGCAACATTCTAACCAGTTGTTTCAAAAAGCGTAATAGCCATTGGATTGGTATTTTAACAGATATGCATTGATAATTTTTATCCTTATTAAAAGAGGAACTTATATATAAGACAAACAACGCTAATCTAAAGGTAGAACAGACTCAACGTGGTTGGTAAACATTTGCCATATCGCCAAAATTATAGACTAACCAGAGGAGTCAGGTCACTCGTTAGTGAAATATCAAAACACATATTCACTAACAATCCCGCTCACTAAACCACATCTAAAATCCAAATCGATATGTCACCTTTACCCAACTACCGTCCCAAACAACTCTCTTTAGGTCCATTGGAAGCAGAAATTTTAAGTATTCTCTGGGAACTAGGTTCAGCCACAGTTAAGGATGTACACGATCGCATTTTGACAGATCCCAATCGAGAACTAGCATATACATCAGTGACTACCGTGCTGCGTCGTCTGACAGACAAAGGCTGGTTAGCCTGCGACAAAAAAGGGAAAGCATTCTATTGGCGACCATTGGTAACAAGAGAGCAAGCAGAAATGATTAAGGCGCACGAACAGTTACAGCGCTTTTTAGCGGTAGGAAACCCCGATGTAGTTGCTGCTTTTGCTGATAGTCTAGATGAAGCTTCTACTCAGCAAATACAAGCTATAGCCAAGCGAATCCAAGCCGCACGCCAAGCAAGGGAGGGGAAATAATGCACGTATTGATGATTATAGCTGCTTTAGCAGTTGCGTTTTGGCTCAGGTCCACACCAACAGAATTTCAAGGTTCTTGGAATCAGCGATGGAGAAAAGCCCTATTCCGATTTCTCTTTCCCCCATTGCTGATTTTGATGACCGATGTTGCAATCATATGTATGGGACCCCAAGGACAAATGGGGGGATTGCAAACAGGCTGGTGCGGTTATAACTTGGCATTAATTTATCTTGCTTTTTTTGCCATTTTATGCGTCAAACTTGTATGGGAAGGATGGCAGTCTGTAAAATCAGCCCGTAACTGTCCCCAGGTTGATATTGCAGGTCAACAAGTCAGACTTCTAGATACAGGAGCGCTGTTTGCAGGTCAAATCGGTTTTTGGCGACCTGAACTTGTTCTCAGTCAAGGGCTGTTGCAAACTTTTTCACCAGATCAATTAGAAACCGTTTTTGCTCACGAACAGGGACATGTCCATTACCGAGACACCTTTTGGTTTTTCTGGTTGGGTTGGGTGCGTTCTTGTACAGCTTGGTTACCAAACACAGAAGCTTTGTGGCAAGAATTGTTAGTTATACGTGAATTAAGAGCCGACGCCTACGCCGCATTACAAGTAGATCCTCTGCTGTTAGCCGAATCACTCCTACTCGTAGTCAGCAGCCCACCTGTATCCTCAGAAATTTTCTGTGCAGCTTTAGGCTCAAGTGGTATAAACCGTCTCGAACAAAGAATCGAAGCTTTGTTATCACAACCAGAACCCATCCCAGAACCTCATTTCCAGTTTTGGAATGCTTTCCTCTTCGCTTTGCTACCCTTGATAACCGTTATATTCCATACATAACTCTTGTGGTGCGGGCTTCTAGCCCGCCACTTGTATACTTTAAGCGGTCAGCTAAGTAGTCGTGTAAAATAAATTATCTAGTTGAGCGAGGCAATAGGCAATGGGCAATAGGCAAAAGTGCTGGATTACAGCGATTTTAGCCAGATAAAAAATTCTCATAAGTAGAGGCTAGGATAACAATGGTACAAGCACCAAGTCAAATACTGACCTTAGAAGAATTTCTCGTACTTCCAGAAACCAAGCCAGCCAGCGAGTATATTGACGGACAAATCATTCAAAAACCTATGCCTCAAGGAAAACACAGCACTATTCAAGGAGAGCTTTGCTCCACAATCAATTCTGTTGTCAAAGTAAAAAAAATGGGTTGGGCTTTTCCAGAATTACGTTGCACTTTTTCCGGACGTTCTATAGTTCCCGATGTCGCTGTATTCTCTTGGACAAGGCTTCCTTTAGACGAAAATGGTGATATTGCCAATACATTTGCCGCAGCACCTGACTGGATTATTGAAATTCTTTCCCCAGAACAAAGCCATACAAAAGTTACAAAAAAAATCTTGCACGCTCTCAACCACGGGACTCAAATGGGCTGGTTAATTGACCCCGAAGAGCGATTTATTGCTGTATATCCTGCGGGAAAACAACCCTTACCTTTTGAAGACAATGATGCTATTCTACCAGTACCAAAGTTCTGCCAAGGGTTAAAGTTGACGTTAGGGGATATTTTTGGGTGGTTAAAGGTAACCGAATAAGGGTGAATCGTTTTTCTAGGCTTCATCATTTGTACTAGTTACCATTGCCACCAAGATTCCTAAAATTTTATCTACAGGTGGAAACAAATATATGGTAGGGTCAATGGTTACTGCATTATTTCTTAGACTCAAAAAAGTCCACTGTGTTGCTGTAGTAACTACACCAAAAACTTGTTGCATATCTTTATTAAACTTATTAGCAGCCACCATTTCAGCAACACATTGAGGTAAGCCTAAAGCTAAATCTGACTTTTTGGCTTCAACTACGGTTATTACGGGTTTAACGATTGTAATACTTATCGGACTTTTTGATATTAAGAAGTCGCACACACCGTTTAAACCATTTGATTTGTCTACATTAAACGTTTCTCCTGAGAACACGTTAATAGGAGTACTGGAAATTTCTTGAAGTTCTGTTAATATGGGACTGATGATTCGTTCGCTTTTTTCTTTCTCACTTCTCAATTCTAGAACAACTCTTGTCGCGTTTCTTTTGAGAATTTCATTAAGTAAATTGGTGGGTTGTATTGGTGGAGCATCTGAAAATAAATGTGGTGTTTCTTGAATTAACTCTAGTTTAAATTGATTTATTACACTGGGTAAATCGTTGAAGTCTGAGTAAGCCATAATTTTTGTTTTATAAAGAACGCCACGCTGTTGAATCGATTCTTCCACAACAGCAAGAGTTATATGGATAATTATGCCCCGGTACATGGTACATTAATACTTATGTACGATGATGCTTGCCGATTTCTTGCGGAAAACTACTCAGCTGACTTTGCTAGTTGGCTGTTGGGTATACCTGTCTCCATGACAGAAATTCAACCCTCAGAACTTCTTCTGGAGCCAATTCGAGCCGAGTTAAAATTAGAAGAAGAGGCAATTTATCGGCTTGTACGGAGGGATATTATGCAGGAATCAGTTATTTACCGTTCTATCCAACGAGAAGCAGAGGAAAGGGCAGAAGCAAGAAAACAAAGAGAAATTGCGCTCAACTTTCTCCGGGATGGTTTATCAGTCGAAGCCGTTGCTCGCGGAACGGGATTATCGATCAAGGAAGTGCAACAACTTGAACAGCAACTTAACCAATCTTCCCAAAACTAACAAGAAGACCTTTAAAACATCCTCTCAAAGTATATACATATTTCTGTAATTCTGTAATTGTCTGCCAATTCCTCAACTCTTGACACAGTGGAATCTTGACGACTTCACTTCAATTTAGTACAAAATTTAACCCGTTTTAACGGGTTTAAGCTTTAAGCCGGAACTTTAGTTCACGGCTAAATTAATCAAAGCTCATCGCAAATTCCCCCTTGAACAATTGTATATCTTGGGGTTTACTCCGATTTACGCTCGATATGTTGTTACGCCTGAATCCGAACTTTCTCAAAACGATCGCATTGCAACTGTTGATTGTGACAAGCCACTTCTACACCATCAACCCAAACTTGAGAGGGTACAACTCCATGTAAATGCAGCCGGACACTATTGTAAGGGAAAGGATAATCTCCCTCTTCCCTCCAAGTGATTTCTAAACTGTTCTCGGAACGCATCATCTGAAATTTATCGAGTCGCGATTCTCCATACCCATCACCTGCATCTGAGTAAAGAACTGTCTCGCTACTTCCCTCAACAGGTGGATAAATGTGGAGAGTCAAGTGATGATTTTCCTCCATTGGAAGAATACTGCCTGCCCAGACCAAGAGTGGAATCTTTTCTAGAGGTGCTTCCATCGTAACTTGCTGCGAACCTTCCACAACGGCATCATCCCAGAAATTGTACCAGTATCCTTTCGGTAAGGTGACTTGTCGAGAACGCTTCCCTTTCTCGACTATTGGACAAACGAGTAATGCATTTCCTAAAAAGAATGCATCGTTTATATCCCATAGTCTAGAGTCACTACTGTCGTACCAGAATACAGGACGCACGGGGGGATGTCCCTTCTGTTTTGCTTCCCAAGACAGGGTATAAAAGTAAGGCATCAGTCGGTAACGCAGCTGCAAGTATTCACGAACAATACTTAAGTAGGGTTCGCCATAATACCAAGGTGTACGATTAGCAACATAAATAGCAGAGTGGCTGCGGTAGAAGGTATGAAAGGTTGCCATCTGGAACCATCGTAAGTAAAGTTCGGCACTAGGATTGCCATGAAAACCACCGATATCTGAACCACTGTAGGAAATTCCCGAAAGCCCTAAACCCACAACCATTGAGACGGTAATACGCAAACAATCCCAACTAGAGCTAACGTCACCTGTCCAAATCCAAGTGTAGCGCTGAAGTCCTGCCCAACCCGCACGGGAAACGATAAAGGGTCGTCGGTTTGGATGGTACTGTTGCAGACTCTCATATCCAGTTCTTGCTTGCAGAAATCCATATATATTATGTGCCTCGCGATGTTCTCCCCCTCTGCCTTCCATGTGGTGCCGTGCTACTTTGGGAAGGGAGCGATCGCCACTAATTACAAATATAGCGGGTTCATTCATATCCTGCCAAAAACCTGCTACGCCCACATCAAGTAAATATTGATACTGTCGTCCCCACCAACTGCGGACTTTTGGGTTAGTAAAATCTGGGAAAATAGACCAACCGGGCCAAACAGGCGCAGCGACAGGTCTTCCGTCAGGATAGGTACAACATCCTTTTAAGACTAATCCTTCCAAGTATAAATTATTATCGCGGCTACATTTAATTCCAGGATTATTAATTGTAACTAAATGCACTCCCATATCCCGAAGTTCCTGCGTAAAACTCGTGAGATTGGGAAAGCGTGCTGGGTCAATGGTAAAAGCGCGGGCTCCAACCTGACAATCAATGTCTAAATGAATCGCACTTAAGGGTAAGTTATGGCTTTGAAAGGATTTTGCTTCATTTCTGACTGTCTGTTCATAGAGATAGCCCCAGTGGGATTGATGATAGCCTAACGCCCAACGGGGAGGTAGAGGTGGACGACCCGTTAATTCTGTATACTGCTCTATGCATTGTGCGGGTGTACCAGTTGTGAGATAGTAACGTAGCGCACCTCCTTCAAAGTCGGCTGTGGCGGTTTCAGTAAAAGTAAATTTGGCTTCAAAGGAATTTTCATAGAAAATGAGATAACTGCCAGTGGAGTGCAAACCCAAATAAACGGGAATACAAATATACATTGGCTCTGTCCCTGGTGTATATGAGCCCGCAGGATCGAAGTTCCACATTCGGAAGGTAATGGGTTGTTGCTTTTTATTTTTTGCTTGACGTAAATTTAAAGGTGTTGTCCTTTCTCCTAATCCGTAAATGTGTTCTTCGTCTCGAAGTTGTGCTTTATGAATCCATCCATAATCTTTGCGTTGAGGTGGTTTTTCTTGTCGTAAAATTTGCCCGAAAGCATCGCAGAAAACTAGGCTACCATCTACTTTGACGGTGACTTGTAAAGCGGGGGTGGATATAGTCCAATTACCATCCGTTGGCTCTAGTTTTGTGGCGACTTCTTCCCACTCATGACGGGCGATCGCATAAGGAACGGGGGATATAGAAGGTTTCCAGTTAACTCTAACTAAATTCTCGGTTAGAAAACAAATCTCTAATTCTGCGTTTTCAAAGTAGAAAGTCGCACCTCTTGCAGTTGATTCGGAACGAACGAGTTTTCCGGGATTGTCAAAAGCTTCTTTTGTTGGTGGTCTTTTGTAGTAGCGATCGTTTTTATCTCGTTGCTGAGAGTATAGGTATGCTTTAGGGAGGTGATGTATGTATAATAGCGACCCTAAAAGATAATTAATTCCCAACTTGATTTGTTTTAAGCTATTCATAAGTCAAATAGTTAGTTATGGTAAGATTGCAATTTTACTCCTTCAAATGAAAATGAATTTTATTTAATAAACCGCTCCAGACGCAGAAAACGCAGAGCAAGAGAGCAAGATAGCACAATATTTCTCGACTGATCTAGTTTTCTATTATGTTAATGTTTTGCAATTCTTATCGTAAGAATCATCAATCTTAAGTAGGATTTCTATTCATCACAATTATGGCAAGATGCAGTTGCTGTTAAGCAGGTATTTAGAAACCCGGTATCTTGGAGATACCGGGTTTCTGTAGTCTAATTTTCACAACTTATGTAGGAATGCCATAGCACTAAAAACAGAAAGTAAATTCATGGAAGCAGTACGAGCAGAACAACGCTAAGTTTTGCTATAAAAAAGAAGTTTGACTCGTGAGGAGGAACCAAATGCGTTTGCTACTAGGCGGAGTGATTCTTAGCTTAAGTTTATCTTCATTGATTATTCCAAAGTCTTCATTGGCTCAAACCAAACAGCAGGCTTCTAATCCCCAAATTGCTGCAATGGTAGAAGCCCTAAGATTGGCTGCACCCAAGACTGGTAAGACAAATGATGGACTTTACAGTGAATGGCAAGTCAAACCAGAAACTCTCAAAGGCTGGTCAAGAACTTGTCTGAAAAAGGAAGTGACACCAACGCAGTTTGAAAACGATCCCAAACTTGCTCGGGAGGTGGTTTCGTGTATCACGCGCCGTGAGTTGAATAATCAGTTGGCGGCTACTGGTAATAATGAAACGGCTGCTGTGCGTGGCGCTGCTTGTTGGTGGATGACTGGTAGCTATAGTGGTTGCAACCAGGGCTTCACAGCCGACTACGTTAACAAAGTTGTCGGTTATTACAAACAACAGAGTAAATGATCAGCAAGTACATCTTCACCTGGTAGATCGCCAAGACCTTGAAATTGTGAGGTTAGTATGGCTGGTAGTTGCGCTTTGGCGTTATAAAGGAGCAGCATGCGCTCTTTGCGCTACTACAAACCGCGCTAAAGTGCTATTACAAACTTATGACGAAAATTCCTCTACTTGCTTTTGGGGTGGGTATTATCTGGCTGTTAGCAACGACTTCGGGTTTATGTGAAACTCCCTCAAAGAAGGCTCAGGATTTGGATATAAGCCCAGAGGTTCTCAGGAATAGTCCGGTGTTGCAACGGTGGCGGCGTCAAGTACCAAATGTTTTGGAAGATATTAGGAATGACCCTAGTTTCCCAACTAAAGTGCGGCTGGGTTATTCTTTCTTTCCTTCTTCTTCGGAGGAAACATTTGGGTTAAATTTTGGAGTAGAGGATATTTTTATTGGTCGCACTGGCTTGACAATCAGTGGTGAGTACCAGACTGCTTTTGAGAGTCAGCGTGAGTCTTATGGTGGAGATTTGCGTTATTACCTGCGTCCTTTGGGTGGTTATGTTAATCTTGCTGCGGTGGTAGGTTACCGACACTTAGAAACAAACAGTTATTCTACAGATGGAGTGAATGTAGGGGCAAAACTACTACTTGTGTTATCTCGCGGTGGTGCAGCCGATATTTCTCTCACTCAAAGTTGGGTTTCTCCCGGTAGTGATGAAGAAGTTGGTTTAACAACTTTGTCGGTAGGTTATGCTGTTGCTCGTAACCTCAGGGTTTCTACGGATATTCAGCTACAAAATTCTAAAGAAGATAAGGATAGCCGAGTTGGTGTGGTTTTGGAATGGATACCTTAACTCAGGTTAAAGTGGTGACAAAAATACGGTAATTCTCCATCTAGCATGGTAGCACGGTGATTGAAGATCATGCGATCGCACTAGAGATTATGCAAGCATTTAGGTTAACATGACTTCTGATGATGAATTGAGATGATTTTTAACACTCTCTAGTAAAAGTTGATATAAGAAATGAGGGGTCTTTTGATTGGCTAATTCAAGACTATTCTGATAAAGTTTACAAGCAGATTCATCATTAATAATTCGATAGTGAATGATTTTTGTCCATTCTGGTGCAGTGATCATTAATTGAGGAATAACTTCAATAAAAGTTTGTATTTGTTTTTGAATATCAAAATCTTCTAAAAAATGCACTAAACTAAACATAATTTCATGATGTTCACAGTTATCATCTAAGATAAGATATAAATCTTTTAAATTGTCATCATTAGGATGTTTGGCAATTTTTTCTAAAGTTTCCTCAAATAGATTGATTTCTTGAGGTGTTTTCAGTAAGCAATTTTCTTGTAAGATTTTTATTAAATTCATGGGGTTATCACTCCTTTATCAAAAAAGGTTAACCAAGTAGTTTTATTAAGTTTAATGAGTTCTTGCAAATGCTTTCTAATATCTGTATTATATAATTCTTGATGAAGATAAATAGAGCGAATATTCCAGACTTCTTGGGCTAAGGTTTGCCGAGGAGAAAGGGTGAAGTCGGGACTTCTACCATAGGATAAGGTTTGACGATGACGACCTCCTTTTCCGGGTGATAAATGTTCCATCATGATAGCAATTCCTTGATTAGTTGTGTAATCTTTAATTTTAGCTTTCATGTAAGCGTTGGATGGTACGTGATGAGGCGTTAAGTTATCTCCCCTACGACCTAATTTTAACAAGTCGCCGTATGTCCCGACTTTTCCTTCTCCTTTAAGTAGTTTAGATTGAGTAATTTTGTCTCCTTATAGTTATGTTAGGGAAAGGTTGATTATCGGGGAAGAAAAATTTTATCTTCAATTTATTTTACAGAAGATAACGGGTTTTTGCCATAAATTAAGGCGCATTACACTTCGTTAATGCACTCTACAAGAACGGCGATCGCACTGTCCAAAAAGCATATCGACACTCATTCCTCTAAGAAACCATCGCATTTTGCAACTTCGCTACCATTTCCGCACGGGCTGAGACTCCCAGTTTGCGGAACATCCGTTTCAAAGCTTGCTTGACCGAATTCTGTGTAATCCACAGTTTTTCACCAATTTCCGCGTTAGTTAATCCCTGCGCCACTAAAGCCGCAATTTCTAACTCTCGTGATGTTAAACGGCTTGCTAAAGGAGAGGTGAATGTTTTGGGTTGTTCCTGTGCCTGTAGGGTAGCGAGTTTTGCTGATAGGTGCAAGCACACTGCGCTTAAGTCAGCCAAATCATTAGTGTCAAAAGCAGGGCTACCACTTGCACGAGTTAGATTTAGCGTTCCCACAAGACGACCCCCATAAACAATCGGTCCGCTCATCACGTGTTCGTGGTCGTGGCGCGAACAAAAACGCTTCCAGTCCCCTGAAGGTAACACTAATTGCTCGTGAACTGGTGCATGGCGCTCAACAACAAATTGTCCTACTGGGTTATTTTGTATACATACATTAGGTATAGTCTTAACATCAACTTCTTGTCTATCCTCGTCATCTAAAAGATATATGCCCCAGTGTTGTACGCCAAAATACTCGCCAACTGTATTCATTACAGCTTGTCGTAGTTCTTGCTCATTACGGGCATTAGCAATTTCATGAAATACGGTATGGAGAGAAGGAGCCATTGTTTTATATCTATAAAGTGTACCCAGTTGAGGACTAGGCGGACTTGGCAATTTACTTCTATCCTAACTAATAGTAGGAAACGGAAAACTAATATAACTGGTGATTATAGGAGAAACACGTGACAATAACACAAGTCTCTGCTCAAGAACTCTTCCGCGCAGCTTATGAAAATCGCTACACTTGGGATAGCAATTTCCCCGGTTATACTGCGGATATTACTTACAAACATGAAAATAAGGTAGTTAAAGGTACAATTCGCGTGAATGCCGATTTGAAGGCAGAAGTTTTTGATGTAGAAGATGAGGAAGCTAAGAAGGCGATTCACTCTCAGGCTTGGGAGATTGCAATTCATCGCATCCGTCGCAGCTTTGAGGAAACCCACAGCGCGAATACCTTTAGCTATGGAGATACCGATGAGACAGGTGCTGTGGAAATTTTTGTCGGTGGTAAGTCTGAGGGAGATAAATATAAAGTCCGCAATAATGAGGTGTGTCACGTTCACCGTCATATTCATGGTGTATTTGTGACAATTGATACTTTTAGCAGCCATGATACTGGTGAAGGTTACCTGTCTCACCGCTATGACTCTGTATACCACGATCCCAAAACTGGCGAACAAAGAGGTGGAAGAAGCGAATTTGAGGATGAGTACGAAAAAGTCGGTAAATATTTCATCCTGAACCGTCGAGAAATTCGTACTGAAACGGATGGAGAAGTGTTAACTCAGGAGTTTATTTTCTTTAACATCAATCTGTTATAGAAAGTCGTTAATTGATAATGGCTAATGGCTAATGGCTCTTTTAGGGAGTTCCAAATAAAAAAGTCTTCAAAAATTGCTTGTGGTACGGGCGTCTTCGCCCGTGAACGAGGCGAGGCGGGCGAGACGCCCGCACCACAAAGCCATTAGCTATTAGCCATTAGCTATTAGCCATTAGCAGTCCCTCATATTTCCCTACGCTGCACCTCCCTTGGAACCTTTACTGGACTTAATTACTTTTGCAGGTACCCCAACTGCTATAGAGAAAGGAGGAATATCTTTTGTCACAACAGATCCTGCGCCAATGACGCTACCTCTACCAATAGTGACTCCATCTAAAAGTCTGACTCCGCAACCTATCCAACAATTGTCTTGTATTTCGATACCTTCACGGCTGATGCCATATTCTCTATGATTATTGGCGTAGATACCTGTGTGTGAAGCTATCATGCATTCTTTTCCAATCTTGATGTGACCGGGACCTACTATACAGACATAAGGTCCGATAAACGACTCATCACCAATCTCAATTAAACAATCAGGACCTGCGGCTTTGATATCAACATTGCGATCAAAACAAACCCTATTACCAATACGTAGTAACGAATTGACGGAATTTAGGGATTTCATGTCACAGCGCACATCCCTCATAAATTGGACGTTCTCGCCAATTTCAATTGAGTAAGCCCCAATGAACTCCACTCCTGCTTGAATGTAAACTCCTCGACCCATTTGAGCAAATATGGAACTGTAAGTTAGCCGTCGCAACACAGTACCGAAAGGACGAGGGATTCCTCCGATAAAATTAATTAAAATCCTCTCTGCTATACCTGACCGAATTATCTTCGACGAGATGGGCGAATCCTGATAACTGCTAAATTGTTCTACTGTCATAGCTTTTTTTTGCTTGAACGTTGTAGGAAACGGGATTTGTCAAAGGAACGGGGAAATAGCGCTTACTGCCAATTTTTTTAGCTTAACTTAAACATTTGTGTTTTTTGATTAATTAAATGTATTATACGTTAGTTGTCAAGGCTTATAAGCTATACTTCCCTTTCATATCTATCTATTCACTTGCTCTCATATCGAGAATATCTCGGTGTCTGTTTTAAATCGGTACAGTTGGTGTTAAGCAGGTATTTAGAAACCCAGTATCCTGGAAATACTGGGTTTGGTGCTCCTCTCACTACTCTTAACACCAACCGTATTGATATTACCAGCCTGGTGGTTCGTACCAAAGTTCGCCTTTCTGCATTTTAGCCGTAATAATCTCCCTGTACAGCTCAAATTCACGATAGAGCCAATCTGCACCAAGTTCTCTATGAGCAAGTATTGCTAAGTTAATATCTTGAACCTCTTGGTGTGTCAAAACACCATCTTTGACAGCATTCTCAATCATGGCTCTGAGTTTTTCGAGTTCTTGTACTTCCTCTGTTGTCGGTTCTTTCGCATTAGGTCTGATAATTTTCATCTTGCACTCCTTCTACTTCTTAATCAAGCTCACTTTCATCAAGATTGAAAATCTGTTTTGAGTTGAGGGTAGTAAACTCTTCTTGACACTAAAGAAAGAACATGAGGAACTTGTGAAGGTAGTTTAAGATATCAATACTACAACAAATAGCGAAAATTAGAAACCCGGTAACTCATGCGAAACCGGGTTTCTGGAGCCTTGACAGTAGTTTTGTCATAACTACTAACTATTTGTTACAGAACTCTAATTGCGGCTGACAAATACAAATCCTCTCGTCTGACCGGAATCAGAATCAACTGTTGCGATCGCTCTCCACAAATCTGCTGTTTTCACCCAAACTGGTGGGTATTTATAACGGGAAACGTCCATAATTAGAAATCGATCTGTCGTCTCGTTATAAGCTGCAATAGGAGAAATATGTCCACCCCTTTCTTGACCAATTTCTTTCCGCAAATAATTAACCAAGACAAAATTTCCTGGTTGTTTTAAATTTTCTGCCACCAGCCTTCTAAAATCTTTGAGGTTAGTATCAGCAGCATGATATACTTTAACCTTAACATTATAACTAGCTAATAGTTCTCCTATCTGTGCTAGCGTCATACCTTTACGAGATACAACCTCTGGTGCTACGACTTTTCGAGTCGCTTCATTGTTAAAAAAGTTTTCTTGAGTAAATATCCGAAAAGGAGAGTATTGTGTTGCTTGTGGTGCAGGAATTTGTAAGCTATTCAGCACCATCACGATACTTGCAACTCCACAATACGCTTGATTGGTTTGAGTTACAAATTGGGTGCTGAGAGGAAAAAAGTCCTCCCGTGATTTACTTTCAATCAGTAATTTTGCACCTTCAGAAGAATGAAAAGCAATTAAAGATTGTGGTAGTTTTAGGGTTTGTCCTAAAACACTTCCACCAGCAATACAAGTCCCTACTATCAAAGCGTTTAAAGATGTTTGAATAGTTTTGAGTACATGACGCTTCATATTCGCCATCCATTAATTTTTGAATAATTTCAAGAAGCTAAACCTTTTGCTTTGCGAAACTCACTAACAACTGTTTTAATCTTGCGTAACTCTCCTTCAACTAGATAGTTTAATTTTTGCATTTCCTCTGACGAAATTTTTCCAATCAGTGGGGCGATCGCCTGTCTTAATTCTGGGTACTTTTGCAGTATGGCTTGTCGTACTACTACAGTGGCTTCATAAGGTGGAAAATATTGCTTATCATCTTCAAGAACCACTAAATTCAAGCGAGAAATTTGCCCATCTGTAGAATTTGCATTCACCATATCTACGTGCTTTTGCACCAAGGCTCGATATATCAATCCGATGTCCATAACGCGAGGATATTGACCAAACTGCAAATCATAGGTTTTAGCCAATCCAGGAAAACCATCTTCCCGTTCCATAAATTCATAGCCGAAACCTCCACGCCATTGAGGTGTGTACTTAGCAGCTTCAGAAAGAGTTTTAATATTGTACCGTTTAGCATCTTCACTGCGTATAATCATTGCAAAAGTGTTTTCAAAACCTAAAGAGTCCATCACTTCCAACTTGAGCTGCTGGTCATAAGCTTCCTTAACTTTCTGAAAAACTGCTTTTGGATCGCTAATTGATTGCTGTTTTAAGATAGCAGTAAGAGCTGTACCTGTATATTCAACGTAAGCATCAATTTTATCGGCGGTAATTGCTTGATGACAAACCAATGTACTTGTAAAATAACGGCGGTCAACTTTTAAATTAGTGGTTGCTTCGATTTGCTGCGCTAACAGTTCACTTAAAATATTTTGTTCTGTATCACCTTTAGAAGCAACGACAATATCACTATTTCCACCACCTACATTGTTAAATTGACAACTACCGACGCCCAAGATTAAAGCAACAGATAAAAGGAGAAAAACAACAATTCTTTTCATTTGAAAATAACATAGTATAGCAGTAGAGGAACTGGTTCTCTTATTGATGTACGCAGCAGATGAGAGCTACTTATTTTTAACTTTTAATCTTTCCTCTAACCTACCGATGACAAAATCAGCGATTAAAGCAATGACTGCAGCAGGAATCGCGCCGGCTAAAATCAACTGATTATTTACCATTGCAATACCACGAAAAATCAACTCTCCTAAACCCCCTGCACCGATAGCTGCAGCAATAGTTGCAATACCAATTGCAATTACCGTCGCCACCCGCACTCCTGCTAAAATAACACTCAACGCTAAGGGAATTTCTACTTGCAGCAACAATTGTCTATCCGTCATTCCCATTCCCCGACCAGATTCTACAATGGCTGGGTCAACGCCAGTAATACCTGTGTAGGTATTGCGAATTATAGGTAGGAAAGAGTATAAAGTCAAAGCAACAATTGCAGGAACTGCTCCAATTCCACCAATAATAGGTACGGGGATAAGCAAACCAAACAACGCCAAACTAGGAACTGTTTGGAGAACATTCGCAATACCCAGAATTGGTTGGCGGATACTCTTGTTACGAGTAATTAATATACCTAAGGGAATACCTACCAAAGTAGCAATGCTGATAGAAATTGTGACTAACAGCATATGTTCCGTACTGCTTCTGAAGATTTCGGGTGCGTATTTTATCAGAAAGAAATCACTTAAATTCATAAAGATGGTTTGAGACATTGCAAAAATGCAAGAGCTTCTGGATGTTGGGATTGTAAAAATTCCTTTGGTGTACCTAATACTACCAATTCTCCTTCATCCATGAGCCCAATTCTTGATGCTAATACAAAAGCTTCTTGAATATCGTGTGTCACAAAAACAACTGTCTTACCTAGTTCCTCCTGCAACCGTTTAAATTCTTGTTGTAGTTCCAATCGAGTAATGGGATCGAGTGCGCCAAAAGGTTCATCCATTAATAAAACAGGCGGGTCTGCTGCTAACGCCCTAGCGACACCAACTCGTTGTCTTTGACCTCCAGAAAGTTGCCGTGGATACCTGTGAGCAAATAGCTCTGGTTCTAAACCAACTAAATTCAATAATTCGTCCACTCTTTGTTTTATTTGTTTTGGTGTCCACCCCTCTAAAGTAGGGACTAAACTCACATTACGTTCAACTGTGAAATGAGGAAATAAACCAGTTTCTTGAATAACATAACCAATGTTTCTCCGCAATTTAATCTCATTCCACTGGGTTGTAGAAATATTATTAAATAACACCTCACCTTTTGTAGGAGTCAAAAGACGGTTTATGAGTTTCAGTGTTGTTGTTTTGCCACTTCCGCTACGTCCAAGTAATATTAACGCTTCTCCTTGATGAATCGTGAAGTTTAGATTTGACACTAAAGGACGGTTCTGACGACTAAAGGTGACATTACGAAATTCAATAGCAGTTTTATTATCTTGGAACATTGAAGAATTGTATGTTATTTGGGCGACTTTATCGATTCTATGAGCGTCAAATTAGATTGGATAAGGTAGCTAATTAATCTATAGCTTTATCTGTGTGAGAAATTGCAAGTGACTATAGAGATATACGTAAGCATTCAGCGATCGCCTATCAGCACTTTAGCAAATGGAGCATATTTGGCAGCCTAGTAAATATTTCAAGAATACAAATATAGCAGTCCTAAATGAAATGTAAAATTTTTGTGAGGACTGCTAATAGCTAATGGTTAAAAAGCAGTTAGCTATTAGCTATTAGCTCATAAAATTTTTTACGAATGATTTAGGATTGCTATATGCTAAAAAGCTAACTGCTCATATAATGCTCAAAGCATTTAGTCGAGTCAGCTAATCCTATTAACTTAGGGTGTGAAGTCCCTAGCCTTGATAGCTGGGGTGCTGACAGCTTAAGTACTGGATATGTGAACAACTCTGTAATTATATCAAAAGATGTTGATATTTGAAAAATTATTAACTAAACATAAACTTGTGAGGTGGGAGAGGACGCCTGCCCTCAATACTACTCGGATAAGAGCCGTTACAGATTCAAAGGACGGGCGGGGACGCCCGTACCACATGCCGGGATAATTTATTTCTTGGAAGTCCCTTAATACGCTCGTGTCGCCCGTCCCAGAGATATTTGGATTTATGTATGAAATTTTTTAAAGGGAAGGCGGGACGCCCACCCTACAAGACAATACACCTTGTCTGAGTTACCGATATGCAGCTTGATTCTCTTTGACTTCCAAAACAGCAGTTGTTCCCTGAATTCCGTAGCGACTTACTGCGGAGACAGCTGCAGCATCCACAAAAGAATTATTAAGCATATATGAAGTCTGTGTCACAGGTAAGATGGTTGTTGTCCAATTTCTTCCTGTTCTAGTTTGGACAACCCACGACGCTACTTTTTTAGTATCTGTAGCTTTCCACGTCAGTTGAATTCTTCCAGAAATTGGGTCTCTACGAATTGTCAATTCAGGCTTATCTGGTGGTGTGTTATTTAACCACGGTGATGCTGGAATCAAAGCAGATTGTGTATAGACCTCCTTTTCCAGCAAATCAGTAATCCCGCCACTATTCTGCATCAGGGTTTTCATACTGAAATGAACGTTACCTCCTGAAGAAGCAGCTCTTGTTAACTGAATCTGAGACATGATTTCACGAGCATTCCACCCTTTAGGGCTATTGTTTCCGACGCGACTGGTGTAAAGTCCCGACCAAATATGTCTCCCAGAAGTATTTTGCTCTAGCCACCAGTTCAGCAAAACAGGATAACTTTGTTGGGTCTGCTCAATTTTCCAGTACAGCTGCGGCGACAAATAATCCAACCAGCCATTCATTAGCCATTGTCGCGAATCAGCATATAATTCGTCGTAGGCGTTGAAGCTATTTGATTTTATAGGATAGCCCGGTTTCCAAATCCCGAAGGGGCTGATACCAACTTTTACCCAAGATTTTTCAGCTTTGACATCTTGGTACAGACGCCGAATAAATGTGTTGATATTTTCTCTCCGCCAGTCATTACGGCTGAGTTTACCACCGGAACGTAGATATTTTTGCCAACTAGAATCATCAGGAAAGTCAATATTCCGACTTTGCTTGCGTTCTGGGTATGGATAAAAGTAATCATCCAGGTGAACTCCGTCAATATCATACCGACGGACAACATCCATAATGACTTTTAATGCGTAGTCTTGCGCTGCTTGTTCTCCGGGGTCTAGCCATAGAAACTTGCCATAGCGCTTGACCAATTGTGGTTGAGTTTTACTAATGTGGTTGGGCGCAACTTCGGATATTGCATTGAGGTAACGGGCGCGGAAGGGATTAAACCACGCATGTAACTCCAAGCCTCGTTTGTGTGCTTCCTCAACTGCAAAAGTTAATGGATCATAGTAGGGTTCTGGTGCTTTCCCCATCTGTCCAGTCAGGTACTCTGACCAAGGCTCATAAGGAGACGCGTATAATGCATCGCTAGCAGGACGAACCTGAAGAACGATCGCGTTCAGCTTTAACTCTACTGCTCGGTCAAGTATTGCAATGAGTTCTGCTTGTTGCTGCTCAGTTGTTAAATTACGTTTTGAGGGCCAATCAATGTTTCCTACTGTCGCAACCCAAGCACCTCGAAATTCCCGTAACGGAGCTGGTGGGGTAATATTTTGTTGATGAGTTGGGATCTGCTGAGATTGAGCGGGGAGAGTGGCTCCAAGTAATAAGAAACTGAGAAGAATAGCTTTTATATTCACGAGAAGTTTTTCAGGATTGCAATTGTTCCAGGCTTTTGCTTTGAACTGTGACTCAACCTGTATAAAGTCGGTTCCTAGTCTACAGTTAAATCAGTCAGCTCTGAGTACGTAAAACAACTAAAAAGCAGGCTGCAATCTTGAAGAGATTGTGAATGCAGTGTGAAGATTGCGTGTAAGCATTCAGCACTTCAGCCATCAGCTTTCAGCTTTTAGCTAGCTCCGGTAGAAGCCCCACACTCAATACGGTTCGGATAAGCCGCAATAGAAACCCGGTTTCTTTGAGAAACCGGGTTTCTGGTCACGCGAATAAACCTTAACCGAACCGTATTGGCCCCACACTTACACGTTCGCGTAGCGTCCCGGAGGGAAGTGCGGTGTGTGGAGTCGTCACAGGTATTTTATAGCTGAAGTGCTGACGGCTGAACGCTTACATATAATCATCTATCCTGCTGATAGCTGACAGCTGACGGCTTAACGCTTGCAACAGCACTTGTTCCCTGAATTCCGTAACGAGTCACAGCAGAGACAGCAGCCGCATTAATTTGAGTCTGTGTTGGTACGTATGAAGTTTGTCCGGCAGGTAAGATATTTGTTGTCCATTCGTTTCCTGTCCTAGTCTGTACAACCCACCATGATGCTTTTTGGCTACCTGTAGGTTTCCAGCCCAGTTGAATTCTACCTGAATTGGGGTCTTTGCGGATTCTTAACTCGGGTTTACTAGGCTGTATATTATTTAACCAAGGTGATGCTGGAACCAAAGCAGGTTTCGCATAAAGCTCTTTTGCTAAAGAATCTGAAAGCCCACCTCGATTTTGCATTAAGGGTTTCATGCTGAAGTGAATATTACCACCAGCTCCCAAAAAACCTCGTGTGACTTTAATCTGATACAGTATTTCATTGGCATCCCAACCTTTGGAACTATCATTATTGACACGGCTGGTGTAAAGCCCTGACCAAATATGTCTACCAGAAGTGTTTTGCTCTAGCCACCAGTTCAGCAAGACAGGATAACTTTGTTGGGTTTGCTCAATTTTCCAGTACAGTTGTGGAGATAAGTAATCTAACCAACCATTTACCAACCATTTTCGCGAATCAGCGTACAGCTGCTCGTAAGCGTTGAAAGTTTGTCCGTTCTGGGTGTTGGTTATTTGTTTAGGGTAACCCGGTTTCCAAACTCCGAAGGGGCTAATACCAACTTTTACCCAAGGTTTTTCAGTTTTAACGTTTTTATAAAGACTTTGAATAAATTTATTAATATTGTCACGCCGCCAGTCACTACGGTTAAGTTTTCCTCCTGAACGAAGATACTTTTGCCAACTCGGTTCGTCGGGAAAGTCAATATTTTTATTTTGCTTATCTTTTAGTGGATAAGGGTAAAAGTAGTCATCAATATGAATGCCATCAACATCATATCTACGGACAACATCCATCATTACTTTTAAGGAGTGATCCCGCGCTACCTTTTCTCCGGGATCTAGCCACAAAGAACTACCGTAGCGCTTAACTAGTTCTGGTTGGGTTTTGCTAATGTGATTGGAAGCAATTTTAGATTTTGCGTCAGCGTGATAGGCGCGGAAGGGATTAAACCAGGCGTGGAACTCTAAGCCGCGTTTGTGTGCTTCTTCCACTGCAAAAGCTAATGGGTCATACTTTGGTGCTGGTGCTTTCCCCATCTGTCCGGTCAGATACTCTGACCAAGGTTCATAAGGGGATGGGTACAATGCATCAGCAGCAGGACGTACCTGAAAAATGATTGCGTTCAGCTTTAAGTTGACTGCTCGGTCAAGTATTGCAATGAGTTCTGCCTTTTGCTGTTCGGTAGTTAAGCCAGGTCGTGAAGGCCAATCTATGTTAGCTACAGTCGCAATCCAAGCACCTCGAAATTCTCGTAATGGAGCTGGTGGGGTAAGATTTTGTTGATGAATGGGGATCTGCTGAGATTGAGCGGGAAAACTAGCTCCAAGCAATAGGACACTGAGAAGAATAGCTTTTGTATTCACGAGAGATTTTCGATGATTCAACTGTTCTGTGGATTTCGCTTTCATTGATAGGACTTAATTTGTGTACAGTCGGTTCCTGAGTTGAAAATAGGGTGTAGGGTGTAGGGTGTAGGGTGTGGGGTGTGGGGGGAGAAACCGGGTTTCTAATTTTCGCTTATCTGAGCAGTATTGAGTACTATTGCCTATTGCCTATTGCCTATTGCCTCTCCCAGATTAGATAATTTATTTTGCACGACTACTTAACGACAAGTATTGGAATCTTTGTAATATAAAAATATTGTAAATTTTTATTAAATTTTGCGGTTTTGGGATAAAAAGTTATAAAGAATACTTTGTAGACTAAGAATATCAGTTATTCTACTTAGAAGCAGTATGCGAGAGCGTAAAAGAGACAAAATTAAACAGTATGTACTCGTTCATATGGGAGTCAAGTCTCCACCTAACCGTAGGCGCAAAAGAAGAAAGATTGCGCGATATGTTGCATATAAAGTGTTGGGACTAGAGACTGAAGAACGACGATTGGACGACTCATACAAATTGCGTGAAGAGAATAATACAGACAATTGTCTGTATCTACAATTAATGCGTCAAATGTCGAGGTAATGGCTAATGGCTAATAGCTAATAGCTAATGGTAAAACAGCAATTAGTCATTAGCTATTAGCCATTAGCAACCTTCACGCAATCAGTAATCTAGCTTTCTCTGCTTGCTCTTGTACCGTTTCTTTTAGCCATTCACTAATAGCTTTACCAAGTTTGACGCCTATTGTTGGGTCGAGCGTTAAAGTTTGTTGGATTTTTTGTTGCAACTCTGGTTTCTTCTGGCGTGCTAAATCATTGATTCTGCGATTGGAAACCCATTGACGAACCCAACTAGGTATGTCTGTATCCTTAACTAAGGACTCACCTACAAAATAAGCCAATATTCCAACAATTGGTGCAATGATTCCAGCAAAAAGCAAAATGTGAAATAATCCTGCTAAGACAACACCTATGATTAAAGCACTAAGGTGTCCAACAAATACAGAGAATCCAGTTAAATCATCAAATGATATAGAAGTAGGAACCTTTTCTGTATGGTCACCTAAGTTAATAGTTTTGCTCTCAATTGTACCAATTGGTAAACCATACTTATTACAAATTGAATCTGTTTTTTCTCTCACCTCATTCTGAACTTTTGTCAGCCAGTCCACTAGACAGGTCGTCATTTTAACATTAGCGTCACTTCCTATTAGCCAAGCTTTGGCTTTTTGCTCTATTTCCGATTCAAGTTCTGAAAGGGTAATAATATCACGATCGCGCCAAGACTGTATGCTAGGTTTTATGACCTCTTCTACCAAACCGTCTGCTAGTTCTTCTGCTAATTGCTCTAAAAATACGGGTATTTGGTTTCCAACAATACCCGTTAGTTCTTGGTCAAGAAATTGACCAATTTCTTTGATAAACCCCTCTGTACGAATATATACTCGTCCCCAACGCGCCAGTCCTCTAGCAATACTAAGCTCTGGCTCTCCATCACGCTTGCAAGATAAATTAGGGAATACCTCTTGGCATATTTCCATAACAAACCACATTTTAGAAGCGCTACCTGTGAGGAGAATGGCGCTAGGTTGAATGCCTATATGCTCCAACTTTTGTTTTACTAACTGTAACTGGTCGCGAAAAGCATCGCACCAACTTTTGTTATTCAGTTCTGGTAAAGGTTGGTTGAGAATTGTATTCATAATTTTGCCATTAACTAAGGGCAAAAATTTGAATTTTCTTTGAATATCCTCAATACCTACGTTAACTAAACTATCTTCGTAAGAATCTTGATAGGTAAAATACTCTTCTTTTGCTCTACGACATCGTAGTTCACAGCGATTTTTGTAAAAGGGGTTTTGCTCAAAAATTTTTTCAAGCGCAGAAATTTCTTCTATTTGTAAAATTTCTTCATCTCTAAGAATTTCTCCTAGTTGTAAAATTTCTTCCCGGCTCTCCCTATATTGTCTATGACACTCTAAAGTTTTTTTGAGAATTTCTTTATCAATTAAGGATGCACCTAAGTCATGTCCGAAATCCATTGGGGTATCAGACATACCTTTCACAAGAGTGTAGTCTGTGGTAGACGAACCAATATCAATGACAAGCACTGACTTTTGCAATTCCTCTATGGTGAAGATACCACTTTCTTTGGCGTGCATTAAAGCAGCTCTTGACTCTTTGACTACAGTTGCATCTGGCAAACAATCTTCAGACAGGATTTGTTTGTAAATTTCAATTTCTTCTTGCCACCATCCTGATGGACAACCTATAAAAAAGTAATTATTATCCTCAGCCTGAATTTGTTGGGTATCTAACAAATGCTTATAGACTGCATTGACAAATGCTTTTATATTTTTTTGAGATGCGGATTCATTAAATTTCCGACTTTTAAAAGCAATTTCAAAGACTTTTGCGTCAGGTACTTGAGACGCCATATCCCCAATAATATTTCCTTTTTTAGGATGATGGGCAATGGCTGTAATTTGGCTTTTTCTATTATTAATGAGTAGGCTTTGAGGAGTTGTTTCTGAATTATCTGCACGCAACCAGGTAAGCGCCGTCTCTCCATGACCTAAATCAAATCCTATTATTTTGATATTGTGATAATTATGCATTTTTGAAAATAAGGGTGTAGTGGCTAATTGCTAATTGCTAATTGCTGATTGCTAATTGCTGATTGCTAATTGCTGATTGCTAATTGCTGATTGCTGATTGCTAATTGCTGATTGCTAATTGCTAATTGCTGATTGCTAATTGCTGATTGCTAATTGCTGATTGCT
>JAWQFQ010000055.1:13137-18661 GCA_035967975.1 Scytonema sp. PMC 1070.18 | reverse complement strand
AATTGCTGATTGCTGATTGCTGATTGCTGATTGCTTTTGTCCATTAGCCATTAGCCATTAGCCATTAGCCATTAGCCATTAGCCATTAACAATTTCAGACGATACAGGTTCAATGACACTTCCTGGTAAAAGGACTTGGTTCTCTTTTACAAGGGCGTGCTTTATAGTGATGTAATCTGTAATTTGTGGGTCGAGACTTGGTTCAAAGTAAAACATTGACCAAGCTTCTATTCCTAAGTCTTGTTCTTCGGTGGATTGATAAACTCGTGTCTCAATTCCGTAACGGTTCAAAATCGTTGCTGCTTGTTCAATGCGCCTGCGTACTGCGATTGGAAGTTGAGTTTGCTCATCTAGTGCATCCGCCATCAAGTCTTGTAAGTACTCCAACAAGTCTAGATGATTTTCCAAACGGGGTTTAATGACTTTTTCGTCCTGAGTTCCGTATGCAGCAACGGTCAGGTCAATTGATTGAAAAGCTCGATAAAGATGGTCAAGTAATTTATCAATATCTATACTTATTTTCATCTCTTTTTTGGAAGGTTCTGGCTGTGATGCGATCGCCCTACTTTCAGACAACTGCATTTGCTGAATTCCTTTCCCAAACAATCCCCCCGTTATTGCTCCTATTAATCCCCAGGAATAACCTCCAGCCAAGGTTCCCACTATACCTCCTGTCAGTAAGCTGCTAATAACATTACGATTTTTCTGTATTTGTTGCAATAACGCTTGCTTATATTCGTCAAATGATGTCAGAGCTTTCAGATATTTCTCTACCTGAAAAATTTTATAAAACGGCGACGATAAGCTATTTGTGGTTAACTCAGTTATGCTTTCTGAAACTGCAGTACTGTTTTCGGATTTGTCTAGAGCATTTGGATCTAAAGATTGTAATTTGACCAATATCAGAATACTCGTATACTGATTCAGCGCTTTTAACATCACTGTAGCAAGACGCGCTTGTGGTGGGGTCAGTCCTTTGATATATTCCCCATTGAAGTCTCCAAGCTTATTTATTTCATTTTGGACTATTTTGACGACTTCTTCTGTTTTTTCTATATCTTCTAGCTGAGACTTGAGCTTGTCTTTTATTTCTTGATAATGAGATACAAGTGTTTTCATTGTAATAAATTATAAAGCATCCCGATTTCCGAGGGCGATCGCTATTCCACTAATTGCATTTTGAATTAATTATCGTACCCATTAGGTAGATGAAAATACCCAGTCATTTTTTTATACTATTATCATAACACGGTTTTTACAACACTTATTCGGTTTTCCAGAGGAATAACCGAACTAGTTATAGCAGTTCCAAATCATTCGTGAAATAAAGAAACCCGGTATCTTTAAGATACCGGGTTTCTAAGGTTCAGTATATTTGCATAAATCTGCCGAGGATTGCTAAATTGAGTTTTGAAAGACAGCGCTAAAGACTGAATGCTTAATTAATGTGTATAACTTTGGAGTTATTAGTGCTTAAGTAAGTTATAGATAATTGTCAAATGTAGTACAATTCATTTCTGTCTTAAGAATAAATCAAATTATTTCCTTTGAAAGATGGATAATAAATCCTACATAATGTTCAATAGAAACTGTTAGTGAAAGAAATGGAATTGAGGAATTTAGAAATGAATATTATTGCTTGGGTCGTTCTAGGTCTGTTAGCTGGTGCTATTGCTAAAGCTGTTTATCCGGGCTACCAAAGTGGTGGAATTCTGGCTACAATCCTTTTGGGAATTGTCGGTGCTTTCATTGGTGGAACACTGGTTAACTTACTGCAATATGGAACTCTGACACTGACTGCTGCAACTCTAAGTATCCCCGGTTTGTTTGTTGCAGTTTTAGGTGCAATCATTGCTATTTTCTTATACTACAAATTTGCAAATAGAGCATACTAATGTTTTAGCGTTCACTAAGATGTCACCTCGTATAACAATAGCTTCTGGGAAACTCTCCTCTGCATAAGCAGAGGATTTTTATTTTTAAATAAATAAAATATGACCGCCAAAGTTTGATTAAAACAAAAAATTTTCTGGTAAAATATCATCACCTAATGAGTTTGTGGTCAAGCAAGATACAGAAGTTGAGATTGAATCAGCTACAGAAACTACCAAGTACTTACAAAATTTAGGCAGTACATTATGAACTCTTTTCAATATATTACTATTGAAGGATATCGTCGCTTATTTGATGTAAAGATTGAAATGCGACCACTGACTGTAATGATTGGAGCTAATGGAGTAGGAAAAACTTCCCTCTTAGAGATTTTTCTGCTTCTAGCAGCATCAGCAAAAGGTCAGCTAGAATCAAAGATTTCTGAACTAAGTGGTCTTAGTGAAATCATGACCCGCGATCGGGCAGATAGTTTGGTATTCAATTTATCAATGAGTTTAACTCACGAGGAACCATTGAATTATTATCTCAAGCTTGTTCCTAAGGGGCAGTTTTATGAAATTGGCTTAGAAACCCTAACGCAACAGCGCGATCGCAACGCATACCAACCTTTCAAACATATCGACTCTCGTGGTTTGGAAGTAAAGTATTCTACTCCACAGCAATACGGGTTAATTCGCCCCAATTGGGAACATAATCCTTACGAAACTTCTCTTTCTCAAGTTCCAAAAATGTATCAAGAACCAGAGAATTTTCGCAAACAATTGGCTTCATGTACATTTTACGGAGCATTGAACGTTGCACCTAAAAGTCCAGTTCGCCTACCCCAATCAATGCGACCGGCGACATTACCAGGTTCTGATGGAGAAGATTTAGTATCCTGCCTTTATTACCTGCGGGAAACTGACCCAATTCGGTTTGAAATCGTAGAAGATACACTTGCGGCGGCTTTTCCTGACTTTGAACGACTGGGGTTTCCTCCAGTAGCAGCCGGCACTTTAGCAATGACCTGGAGAGATAAAAATTTCTCGCAACCTCTTTATATGCACCAACTATCTGAAGGGACTTTGCGCTTTCTCTGGTTAGTAACACTCCTCCAAATTCCAGATTTAACTGCCGTTACTCTCATAGATGAACCAGAAGTCAGTTTGCATCCTGAACTATTGCGGCTACTAGCTGATTTAATGCGTGAAGCTTCCAAAAAAACTCAATTAATTGTCGCAACTCATTCGGATAGATTGATTCGATTTTTAAAACCTGAAGAAGTACTAGTTTGTGATGCTGAAGATGGTCTAACTACAATGGCTTGGGCTGACTCATTAGATTTAGAAAAATGGCTATCACGATCATCCACCTTCGTATCGAATTAAACAAATATTTGAGATAGGTAAATGCAACCGCAGCTACAGCAAGACCCGTGATGCTGCAAGCATTTTGAGAAAAAATAATCTGATGGATGCGATTCATCTTTGTCCTGAATTAAAGGCATTTGTGAACACAATTTTGTCTTTATGTCAAAGCGAATTAATTCCATAGCAAAGACACAAAATTTCGCGTCTCTACTTGTATTCTTCTAACAATTTTGGGATATAATCGTATCCATCAACACCGATAACAGCAATGATTTTAGACCTATTTTTTTGCAGTAACTCAGTAAATTTTTCTCCTCCTATTTGTCCTTGTAAAATTGTAAGTAATGCTGCTGTTTTTTGCCACTCGTTTGATGCAATTTGATTTAACAAATACATACCCAAACAGCCAGTATAAATAGCTTTTTCTTGGTCTTGCAGTTGATAATAAGCTTCTGCTAAATTAGCTAAATTCAAGCCTTGAAGATATAAATCACCAGAGATTTGTGCTGCTTGAAAACCATCTTCTAAATGTTTGACTGCAGTTTGAGGTTCTTCAATAACAAGGTAGGCTATACCCAAACTACTGAAACATAAAGCTCTACTTTGAACATCTCCGAGTTTTTCTGACAGTGCTAAGCCTTGTTGCAAGTAGTTAATCGCCATTTCATAGGTTTCTGGCTCTGACTCTTTTAGTTGCTGCGCTTGCATAACTTCGCTGAAACCTAAATTGACCAAAGCATTGGCTTCACCCGTACGATCGCCTGCTTGTCGGCTTAATATAAGTGCGCGTTGACTGTAGTTAATGGCTTCACCATAGACTTTTTGAGCAACAAAGGTACGACTGAGGTGATTGAGATTGGCAATTTCACAAGGGCGATCGCCTGCTTGAACTGCTATCTCTAGTGCTTGGGTGTGAAACTCTGCTGAACGTTGATATTGTCCTAAAGCACGTTGAGAATAGCCCAAAAGTGTCAGAATTCGTGCTTTTTCTTGAGTCCCCTCGACTTTACGCAATGGTTCATTGAGATAATCTAAAGCATCGCGTAAGTAGTTACCGGAAAACGACGCAAAAATTCCCCCGTATAGAGGAAAATATGGACGTTGTGAAAAAGTCCGCAAAATCTGAAGCATCATTTGAGAACAACCTGCACTGTAAGTTGGAGCACTGTTGCTAAAACTACTTGCTAACTGACTCCAAATGACTGCAAAGGTTAAGTAAGTTGAAATCGATAGCTTTGACCCTGCTTTCACATTGTATGGTTGCTGGTCAAACCAATGGACTAACCCTCTTTGCAAGTACTGCAAAATAATCGCGACCTCTACCCAATCTCTCAAGGTTATATTGCGCTGCTGTTGAGCAAATCCGATTGCAGATTCTTCCATTGAGAGGCTGCGAAACAGTGCTTGGGGTATCTCACTGTCAACTTTCTTTGCCCATGTTGCCCAAGGACCTCGTTCTCCCGGTACACCGCTAAATCCCAATGACTCCCGGCTTTCGTACATCCAGCTAATCAAATGGTCTTGCAGTCTATACCAAGACGCTACACCACGGGTAATACCTTCTGATATTTGCTGAAAATCAGAATCGGCTTGAGCAAATTGTTGTAAAGATTTAGCAACTTGCTGGAGTTGTGGTAATGTTAGTGCGTACTTCCGGTTGGGATCGCTCACGCGTAAGAATGCAGCCAATCGCGCCCCTGTTTCCGCTAGGGTAATTTCTTTGATGGCTGAGGTGATAGCTTCTGTCGCTTTATTTTGCTGCTGGGCTCGTTGCCACTGACTTTGAATTGTTTTAATTGCTCTAAGAGAGCGAGTTGCTTTAGCGTGCTTAAGTTCGTCTTTTTCAGTGTCTACTTGTCTCTGGGTAGATTCCAAGCGATCGCTCAAAGCTAGTTCAAAAATTTCCCCTGTATCTGCACTGGTATTTTTAAGCAGCATTTGATACACTTGCTCTTGTGAGCTAATCTTGCCTTTGAGGGTGCTTTGGACAATTTCGTCGATTAAGGAGAGATACTTTTCGCGCAAGGGCAGAGAGTCTGACACTGTAGCAACCAGAATGCAATACGTTAATTTTAATGCTAATTGCTAATTGTTAATTGTTAATGGCTAATTGTTAATGGACAGTCTTCACATTAGCCATTCACCATTAGCCATTCACCATTAGCCATTCACCATTAGCCATTAGCCATTAGCCATTAGCCATTCACCATTCACCATTAGCCATTCACCATTAGCCATTAGCCATTCACCATTCACCATTAGCCATTCACCATTAGCCATTA
>JAWQFQ010000055.1:0-13037 GCA_035967975.1 Scytonema sp. PMC 1070.18 | reverse complement strand
GCCATTAGCCACTTTTAGTAGAAGACGACGCGATCGCGACCCTTTCTCTTAGCCTGATGGAGTGCTTGTTCAGCAGCATTAACCAAAGTGTTGGGATCGGTCTCTGACTCTGGAACCGTGCTAGTCACACCCAAACTTACAGTTAACACATTAGCGGGAAGACCACCTATACCCGGATAATCACAGGGAATTTTCATCGCCTTTATTTGTTCGCGGATTTTTTCAGCAATCTGTAAAGCAGTAGCAGCATCAGTATGGGTGAGTAGAGCAAATTCTTCACCGCCATAGCGAGCTATCAATACCCAGCTACTTTCGTTGCTGTCAAAGAAACGATTTACAATAATGCTGGCTTGTTGCAACATACCATAATTGAGGGGACAGTTTACTGAGCTGCAAATAGCGTTAGCGATTTGTCGCAAACAGTCATCTCCTGCTGTTTCACCATAACTTTTGTTATAAAATTTAAAGTAGTCAATATCACATAATATTAGCGATAAATGTGCTTTTTTCCGAGCTGCTTTTTGCCACGCTATTTGAAGATAGGTATTGAAATAGCGACGACTCATGAGTTGGGTCAGTTCATCCAAGCTTGAGAGAATGCGTAAGTGTTGGTTTTCCTTCTCCAACTGTTCAAGTCTGTTACCATTATCAGATTCCCTTGAGTTGAGCTGCTCTTTAAAATACAGGCGGTACAGCTCGCAAGCGGGAGTACAGCGATCGCTTTCAATGTGTACAAGCCCAATGCTATATAATTTGTACGCCAATACTGGCTCCAATTGTACGGCATTGGTAGCAAAAATGACTTCATAAAAAGCAGCTTCCAGTTCTGGTTCCTCTCGCAGTACAAGTAAGTATTGCCTCAAATACTCATTGTAAATTCCTACTTCCGTAGGTGCATGTTGCAATAACTGCTCCAGATTGCGTTCTAGCCCCCCTTTACTCACAAGATGGTATAGAGCTAGTCGGATCAGGTAAGGTTGTCCTCCTACCATCGCCATCAATCGTTCAGCATCAGAACCATGTGTCCAATCTAGCCCGTGTCGTTCTGCTAAATCTTGTACTTGTTCTTTTGTAAACAGTGGTAACTTGATGGGCAACCCGATGTTAAAGGGGGATTGAGCAAGTTTTTGCGGAATAAAGGCTTCCATTGAGTAGGCGAGAACCAAGCGGAGTTTGTGCCAAATGTCTAACAATTTTGCTTGCTCGTACCATGAGCGTAGCAGTGGAAGAAAATCTTCAGCAATTTCTGGATACTCAAACACCCAATCAACTTCGTTCATCACTAAGACTAAGGGATTTTCAATCGCTCTGAGC
Source organism: Scytonema sp. PMC 1070.18 (assembly GCA_035967975.1). GTDB lineage: Bacteria > Cyanobacteriota > Cyanobacteriia > Cyanobacteriales > Nostocaceae > Scytonema. Next base: position 11,723 of record JAWQFQ010000055.1, on the reverse strand, counting down.
AAATAAGTTTGAAAGTAAAGAGAACAGCTAACTTTACTACCCATGTCTTGATCCCAATAATCGCTGAGTCGAGATTCTAACCCTAACTCACGGCTGATGTTAGCACAAAACCAGCGCAAAAATTTATCTAGGCTGGCAAATACGGCTTTTTCTGCTTGTTGAAAGTCTAAATTGACCGTGTGGTATCCGAGATTTGACGCATGGGAAAGAATCCGTAGAATCAGGGAACTCTTTCCCATTTTTTTAGGGGCTTTGATGCAGATAACACTTCCTGGTTGTTCTATTTCTGCGTAAGCAAGTTCTTCACAAGGCGGACGGGGAATGTAAAATTGGGAATTAATCGCTACCGGAGCATTAGGAAATTCTAAAGATATGGCTTTGCTTTTACAATCACACTGTTTAATTAATTGTTGTTGTGTTTTGGTTAGACGACGCGGTTCCAGAATTTGACGAAAGTTTGATTTATTAATAGATTCTTTGCAAACATCACTCAGTAATTGCCATAAATGAGAAGCGACTTTTCGGACGCGCTCTTCTCCGTAATGCGCTTCAGATGCTATGCTTGTATAAGTTTTTCCTTCCCAAGATGAGCGTAACACCATCTCTTGGAGTGGTGTTAAAGCATTAGGAAGACTTAGCTTTAGTAGCATTACGACTTCATCTATAGTCATTGCTCGTTAAACCTAACAGGTGTGTAAATAAGAGTTCTCCAAGATTTTTTTCTGACAAAAGTTTAATTGGTATGGATTATTGCATTGTGTAGCCTCCCAAATAAGGAAGATAGCTAATTTCTCTAAAAAAAGCTACAAAAAAACATTGACATTTTTACGGTATTGTGAAATTCTTGTCAAGATTTGATTGTAGCTGTTATTAAGCAATCCTTTCAGTAATTTTAAAAGGTTATTTCGTATTTTTGTATACTTATTTCCTGACATTTGAAAAAGATAGTCAGAAAAAATGTAGCCAATTTTTCCAAGCAGACAGTATTGATGACTAAAAGATAGGTGAGATAAGTCCTTTTCTATTTCTTCGTTTTCAACTGAATATGAACGATAAGGGCTGAACAGGTTAATAAACCATCTATCAATATTGTGATACTTTCTATGCGTATACTAACAGGGTGCTAAAACACGCTCAAAAGCTTAGGACATATTTCCCATCGTACCAGTAGCTATGCATATAGAAGAACAACTGACTCATCAGGGAGAGTCTCAACTCTCCTTACACCGCGCCCAAGCGATCGCGAAAGAGCAACTTCACACACCCGATTTTGTCGAAGTCTATCAGTTTTCGCATCCAGGTTTGCAAATGGCGATCGCCACCAGTGGTTTGGGGTTGTGGGAATGGAATTTGGTCAGTGACCAAACCTATTACGACCCTCATTGGAAGCAAATCTTAGGGTATGAAGCAGAGGAAATCGAGAATCATCGTCAATCCTTTGAACGACTCGTACACCCAGAAGATTTACCCAAGGTAAAAGCAGTCTTAAACGATTACCTTAAAGGTCTGACAAGCGTTTACGAAGTAGAATTGAGAATGTTAACGAAGTCGGGGGAGTGGAAGTGGATTTTAGATCGAGGTCAAGTATTTCAATGGGATGAATCCGGTAAACCAATATGGATGGCGGGGTCATACCAAGACATTACCAAGCAAAAACGACAAGAAGAAACCTTATATGCACAATACAGGAAAGCGGTAGAACACCTAGAAAGTATCAAAGAAGAACTAAAATATGCTCAACAGCAGTTATTTCAGAATGAGAAGATGGTGAATCTTGGTCAAATGCTGACAGATTTAGCTAACGAAATATATAATCCCGTTAACTTTATAAACACATCTCTACAACCAGCCACTGAATATGCTGAAGAATTTATCCGACTGATAGAACTTTATCAACACTACTATTCCCCTCCTGAAGAACATATTACTACGCAGCTTGAATGCCTTGACCTTAATTTTATGAAGACAGACTTCCTAAAGTTATTATGGTCAATGCAAGCTGGCTCGGAACGCATCAGAGATATTGTCTTTGCTTTATGGAATTTTTCCCGATTTGAAGACGGTCAAAAGAGAAAAGCTGACCTTCATGAGGGGCTGGATTGTGTTTTGGGACTTTTGCAAAGTCGTCTCAAAGAACAGCCTAACCGCCCTCGGATTCACATCCTCAAAGAATACGGAGAATTACCACTAGTGGAATGTGATGCTGGTGAGATAAATCACGTATTTATGAACATTCTAACGAATGCCATTGATGCATTGGAAGAGAGGATGGAACAGGATGTCTCTTTTATTCCTAAAATTTGTATTCAAACAGAAGTTGTGAAATGTCATTTATCTTTGGTTGGTAGTCATGACAAACAATCATTGAAACATCACAAAGTTATTGTTCGCATTTATGATAATGGAAAAGGAATTCTTCCACACATAAAAAAGCATATACTTGAACCTTTCTTTACAACTAAAATAGGGGGAAAGAATAGAGGGCTAGGTCTATCAATTAGCCAAGAAATCATAGTAGGAAGACACCAAGGGAAGCTGAAGTGTAATTCGAGATTAGGTCAAGGTACAGAGTTTGCGATCGAGTTAAGTACTAAGACTACACACTATGGCGACATCGTGAAACACTCCAGCTTTTGAATAGATTAGGTAAAAAGAGCAATCTGGAGAGGGCAAACACTCTCTCCTTTTCCTCTTTGTCGATTTCCTTAGATTGTTAGACTAAGCTACTTCTAAAAAATCTCTATCTGAGAAATTCACTCTTAAGAATACAGCAGGCGAGACTTTAAAGAAATCAGCAAGTTTTTGAATATGCTCCACTGTTAACTTGCGTTTACCTTTTAGCACATCAGAAACAATCGATTCAGTTTTAAAAATAGGAACTAAATCTTTTTGTTTTAGATTTAATTCAGAAATTAAAACTTTGAGAAGGTCTACCCCATAAATATCTGGTACTAAATCTTGTTGTGATTCATATTCATAAATCACCATTCCTAACAGGTTGAGATAGTCTTCTTCCTCCTCTGTTAACTCTCCTTTGTCAAGTAATTTATCAATAACTGCCTGAGTTTTTTCAAAATCATCCTCAGATTTTATGGGACGCGGAGGAAAAGATGTAAGCAGTTCTGTGTAAGTTGTTTTGTGTGACATTTTATCATTATAGTATGTGCCAATTTTGCCAAGTATAACTAAGATTAAAGCTTGAGTAATCATAGCTCTACTTGCTTGATAATACCTCTAATTAAAGGCTAGCTATCAAACCATTCGTCATTCTTCCATTTATCTTTATCGTATTCTGCTCTATAATCTTCTAAACTAGATGCCAGAATCATCTAAACTAGCAACCGCAAGTAGTGTTGATTCACGCCGACTGACATTATGACTTCCACATTTCCCTCAAAACCACGCAAGTTACCTACACAAGCCATAGGAGCAAAAATTTTCCACTGGGTTAACATTGTCAGCCTGTTGATTATGCTTACCAGTGGGCTGCAAATTTACAACGCCAATCCCGTATTTGGTGGGAGGGCTGGATGGCACATACCCCCTATCTTGACTTTAGGTGGATGGCTTGCAGGCGGTAGACACTGGCATTTTGCTGCTATGTGGCTGTTCTCACTAAATCTACTGTGGTATGGATGTTATATTTTTATCACTCGGCGTTGGCGACATCGGTTTGTAGGTAAAAATGACCTGAAAGCATTGCAAAAGAGTAAAAATTCTAAGCGTCGGATTTATGCTTGGCATCGTATTATTTATACATCCATTATTCCTATCTTACTGCTATCGATATTTACAGGAATAGGAATGTACAAGCCTGCTCAGTTTTACTGGATTGTAGATATCTTTGGTAGTTGGCAAGCATTAAGAATCGTTCACTTTGCTTCTGTCCCGTTAGTGATTTTGTTTGCTGTAATTCATTGGCTGTTGGGACGTAATGCTGGTGGGGGGGAGTTGACAGAATCAATGTTTTGGTAGAAGTGGATAGTGGATAGTTGATAGTGGTTAGTAGTTAGTGGTTAGTTGATAGTAGTTCAGTCGCTTGGAAGCTTAAAATAGAGGGTAGTAAGCAATCTCACGTGCTTAAAAAGTAAAGTGCAATCAACCACCGTTAAAACACCGTGCTGACGAACTCAAGTCCGTTTTAACCACCAACCACTATCTACTATCTACTATCTACTAACCACTAACCACTATCTACTAACCACTATCCACTAACCCCTTCCATGACTTTAATTCGCGTAACCCGTCCTCAATTAACCCGCCGTAACTTTCTCAAAGTTTCTGGTATTTCTAGCATTGGTTTTCTTCTTGGTGGTTGTGGGACACCAATATTTGAAGATGTTGTGGGTAAACTTTCTGAGCCACTCAATCAGAAAGCTGAGGCTTTCATCCTGAATCCAGAAAAGCTGATACCAGAATTTTCACCTGAAGAAATTCAACCGGAAGCTTTATTAGTCAATACTTTTAGATATACTCCCATGATTAACCACCAGAAATATCGTTTACTTGTTGATGGTGGAGTAGATAATCCATTAAGTCTTAGTATGACAGATATTCAATCTTTGCCGTTAACTTCTATGATTATTCGTCATGTTTGCGTGGAAGGTTGGGCTGCAATTGTACAATGGGCAGGAGTCCGTTTGCGTGACCTTGTTGCTCTTGCTCGACCTCACGCAAATGTCCGGTATGTTTACTTTATATCAGCAGACGGTTACTATTCAAGCTGGGATATTGCTTCTGCTTTACATCCTCAAACTTTGATGGCTTATCAGAAAAATGGCGAACCTTTACCAGTTGACAATGGTGCGCCTTTACGTCTAGCTTCACCTATTAAACTTGGATATAAGCAGAGTAAGTGGGTGACTCAAATTAAACTTGTAAGTCAATTGTCGCCTTTTAAGGGCTATTGGGAAGACCAGGGTTATGAATGGTTTGCGGGACTGTGACTTAAAGCCCTGAATTAAAATTCGGGCTGAAAGCGAAAACCCGTTAAAACGGGTTAAAGGCTTGGAACAGTCAACTAATTGGTAAGCGTTCAGCTATTAGCCGTCAGCAGTCAGCCTGGAAACACATTTCGGGCGTTCTCCAGGCGTTTTTGACCAGCTAATTAAACACCCCACTAAGCTCATGAAAGCTGACGGCTGATAGCTGATCGCTGAACGCTTACGCTAATTGTAACTTTGGCTTTTGGAACGGGGGTGGTGTTATGGCTGTAGGATTAAGCTAATAATTCGCTTCATCACCTGCATAACTTCATATAGCTCGTTTTCTCGTGGATTGGAGAGAGTAAACTTGTTTGATAAAGCATACTGACGTGCTTGTTGATTTAACTTGATAAAAATATAATCTTCACCAGTCGTTATCATTCCAAAAACTGGCATTTCTAAGTTAGGGTTCGCCATCATGTAAGCTAAAGTTTGCCCTAAAGCCTGCATAACGCTTAAGCCATAACGCTTTGATTCAATTAACACTAACCAAAACTGATTTTGAACAACTAAAGTGTCAATAAATCCTTCTAATACGGGTTCTTCTTTGCCTCCATTTTCAATTTCGACCTTCACCAATTGCTCACTTTGAATCTTAAAAGGTGGGTCGCACAAACCCATTAATTCTAACAATGGTGATAACATAATAATATTAACAGTACCTTCTGTAATTGAACCGTCTGCGGCATAATAGAGATAGCGGTTTTTCAAACGATTCAATGAGGCTTTTTCGCTCTCAGTCAGTTCTGGTAAATTCTCAAACCATTCTGTGAAAAATTTGCTGTCAGTAGTCTGGTTTAAATTCAGCTTGGCGTGCGCCTCGTTCAAGTTAGTAATTGCTTTGGTAATCCCAACTGTTTGAATCATAATTTATCATCTCTGTCAATACTGTAAGGGATAGAGCCAAGAAATAAATTTCGCAGCTTTTAGCTAAAGTCAGATAAATCTGGAGGAATCTGGCTTTTAAGCCGTTTTAACGGGTTTAAGCTTGAGCGCCCAAATTTTAATTTAGGGCAAAACCTCCAAGTATTGCCATCTCTCTATCTTTGATAATCATTGCTTTTTCGCTTTTCGTTGTTCTCTTCGTTCTTGGATTTTGGCTCGAACCGCCTCATATTCTGAACGAGGGGGAGTAGCAGCGATCCGAGCAAAGCGTTCGCGATTCCTCTCCTCCCAATATTGCCGGGTTTCTGCCGCAGCTTTCAAAATTTCCTGATACTCTGCTTCTACTTCTGTCTGATGTGCTTCAATATAGGAAAGGGCAACATGAATCTGACTATCCGTAAGATTGAAAGCATCACGGATAAACTTGGGTGGGTACTGAGCTTTGAGATGGTCCATCACATCATACAGAGTGATGCGAGTTCCGGCAATTGTCAACCCACGCTCAGTCCGAACAATGGAAGCCTGCCCGTTTGATGTTGGAGCTAAAGCTTGGTAACTAATTTGTTCTGGCGGTACTGCTAACGTCGTTGTTGCTTGAGGTGTTGTGGAGTTTGTGAAGTTTTCTGAAGTCTGAAAATCAGCACTATTTAAAAGTTTTAATTCTGATGAAGGGAGCGATCGCATCCACTCAATATGACTTTGCCATGAGTCTAGCACGATTAAATCGTGGTTGTGAATGCGTATAATTTCAGGAAAGAGAAAATCAAGTTCATCATGGGATTCGCACCTTTCAATCACAGTGCGAGCATTTTCGTGGATTTTATCTTGGAGATGTGACAAGCGATCGCTCACGGCTGACATCTCGTTCTGCACTTGATAAGTTGCAATAATTGCTTGTTCAATCGCCCAAGCGCATTCCAGTCGGCGTAGTTGTCCTGCAGCACAGGTTTCTTCTAACAGATGAGGATTGGTGTAGTCAGCTAAAGCCTCAAATAGCATTCCCCTTACACCATCAATTTCAGCATTTCTCCGGCTGACATCCTGTAATTGCATTGCGGAACGGAAACGGTTTATCGCCTGAATAAACAACCCATACGCCCGGATTAAAATTGTACGGTGTTGTTCAAACTTGATATCTTGGGCTACCTGTTCAATAATTTGTCTAATCTCTACTCCTTGGTCTTTCAATGCTTGTTTCAAATCAAGAAAGCCATTTTTGACCTCCAGCCTGTTTTGTTCTACTTCTTTTCTTAATTTTAGTGTTTGGTGCAAATTAACAGCTGCTAAAGCCACACCTGCGACTGTTCCCACACCAATCAAAGCTGTAGTTGCTTGCAAGACCCCCAAGCTCGTTTGTATGTTTTGTAAGCCATTAAGTACAGACGTAAAACCTTTATGCATTTGATACATTTGCGCCCCACTAGTGATGAACTGAGAAGCGGCTACTAAAGGAGATAGAGGACTGCTATTGATGCTAACACCGATAGCATGGGCAACAAACTGTCCGGTAGCTGTGTCTCTTACCATGCTAATTGGCACACCATTACTGAAAACTTGTAGGTATTTACCAGCCGTAATACCAGCTTGAATTGCAGGAGCAAATTGAAAAAACATATTTCTGCATTACCAAAAGCTAATTGTTTTGAGCCTAACTGGTCGAGACAAGCAAAACGAACCGTATTTACTCGGTATGTTTGGTGAATTTTATCTAAATCTGGGCATACTAAACCCAGAGAACTTTATCACCTCACACATCGATTTTATGGATACTTCGCTAATTAGTTTTGAGGCGGCTGATTTATTGTCACGGATTACTGGGCAAAAACTAAATCGACGGGATTTAACTCCTCTCGTAATATTTTTAGCAAATTTAGTTATGGTCTTGCTAGGAGTCATGTTTGTAGATGGTACTGTAGCTGAGGAAGAAAAGCAAAGATTATTAACAACTCTTTATCGATTTAGCAATCCAGAAAGTGATATACGTCGATTGACACATTTAATGATTAAGGGAATTAAAGAAAATGAATCTTAAGTATAAATCAAGCTGAAGATACTTTAGATGGTAAGATAAAACTTTCTGAAGCTGAAAAACAGAAAATATTGGAGCAAATTGGAGAAGCCAGTGGACGTGATGTCAGAATTCGTCTTTTGGCTGCTCAAATAGGAGAGCAAGCGTTTGAGGAAGCGGCGGAATATTGGGATGAGTGGCGTGAAGGCTTAGGCGATCGCATGGCTGAAAAAAGCCAGCACTGGTATTCTGAGCACAATCCTGTTTGGAGTCAAAAACAACTTATCCAAGATTTTATCAATCAGTTTATTAGAGATTTATCGCGAGAGATAGATAATTGGGGTAATAAACAACTTAAAGATATTATTCTCCGAGAAAATCTTGAAATATTGGATACAAATATTGCTTATGAGCTAGATGCTATCCAAACTGAATTGAGTAGTTTAGAGCAGCAAATCAAAACCAATTTTAGCGAACAGCTTAAACTTTCTATCAATGGTATAAGTGATGATTTTACGGGTTTAGCGGGAATTGGTGGTGGTATTGGGATTGGTGGAGCTTTAGCAGCAGGATTAGCATTTGCGGGATTAGGCTTTTTTGCAATTATTTTTGCTGCAGTTGCTGCTGCGATCGCAGGCTCATTAGGCTTGGGAGTACTAGATTTTGATGGACTCAAAGACCAAATCAAGCTCAAGGTTTTTGAAATAGGCTTTCAAAAATTTAATGAATCAATCAATAAAGTTGTCGAGAAAATAAACGAAATTATTGATTCAGTTTTAAATAACCAAGTAGAGTCAGCCAGTCAAGTTATTACACAAGCCATAGGACTTTATGAAAATCTTCTAGAACAGCAAGAGAAAGTACATCAAGAAACACTAGAACAACGTGAAGCCGAAAAGAGGTGGATTTATGAAAAGCGTCAGCAAATAGAGCAGATAAACAATGAAATTGAAGCTATATTTCCTAAATTCATCTCTATTTTTGACATATAATTTTAACCCGTTTTAACGGGTTTCAGCTTTAAGCCCGAATTTTAATTCAGGGCTACCAAAAACCCAGTTTCTTAAAGAAACCGGGTTTCTATTCGGCTTATCCGAAACGCATGAAGGTGAATCTATTCAAAAATTAAGCTTTGTCGATGAAATCTTTTGCTGCATCTTTAACGTTTTCTACAGTATGCTGAACTGCGGCTTCATCTTGTTTAGCCTGACCTTCTGCTTTAGCTTGCATATCGCCAGTAATATCACCGATGACTTCCTGAATTTTTCCTTCAATGTTTTTAGCAGTTGCCTCTATTCTCTTTTCAATACTCATAATTAACTCCTTGATTTGTTTATCAACTGAAGATAGATATATCAGCTTAAAAGATTGTGTACATCTATCTTGAGAAACCTTTATCAAGATTCTAGAGATTGTTTTTTGATTTAGTTTTCCTATCTTAGGATAGATGAAAAAACAGAGATATAGACTAGATAATGCCTTTTATGCAAACAAAGCTTCTTGCCAGCTCAATTAGTTGGGAGAGATCAGAAACCCGGTTTCTTTAAGAAACCGGGTTTCTAAGGTCGCGCAATTTCCATAGTTGCTATCTGTGGGTATTGAAATATCGCTACAGACGGCTGAATGCTGACATTAAAAAAACCCTTCATCACATTTAAATTGGTATCTCCATATGGTACAAACTCCTCCATCCCAGTTTTCAGAAGAACAATATAAGGTAGAAGATGCAGAAGCAGAGGTTTCTGCTCTTATAGAAACACCACCATCAGAGACAGAAATTGATTTAGAGTTTCTCTACACTAGAGATATTGAATTTCGCCAAGAAACGATATACTTTCTCGTTGTGGATCGCTTTTATGATGGGGAAGCAAATAACAATGAAGGTTACAACCCAGAACTTTTTGACCCAAGTGGTGAAGATTGGGGTAAATACTGGGGAGGAGATTTGCAAGGGGTTATTGATAAATTGGACTATTTGAAAAGCATGGGAGTTACAGCGATTTGGTTAACTCCTCTGTTTGAACAGATTGAACAATTATTTGTTGGTAATGCGGCTATACATGGTTACTGGACAAAGGACTTCAAACGCCTTAATCCTCGTTTCATTGCGGAAGGGGAAGAACCTTCTTTAAATAAAACTCAAGAATCAAGAAATACAACGTTTGATAGATTAATTGATGAGTTGCATCAGCGCAAGATGAAGCTGGTGCTGGACATTGTTTGTAACCATAGTTCTCCTGATGTCAGTGGTAGCAAGGGTGAGTTATATGATGATGGAGTGAAAATTGCTGATTTTAACAATGATGAACATCACTGGTATCATCACTATGGTGAAGTTCAAAACTGGGAAGATGATTGGCAAGTCCAAAACTGTGAATTAGCAGGTTTGGCTACTTTTAATGAAAACAATAGCGAATATCGTAACTACATTAAGTCAGCAATCAAACAGTGGCTGGACAGGGGTGTAGATGCGCTGCGGGTAGATACGGTGAAACATATGCCCATTTGGTTCTGGCAAGAATTCACGGGGGATATGTATAATCATAAACCAGATGTGTTTATTTTTGGTGAATGGATTTATAACCATCCTAATGACGATCGCTCTGTAGAATTTGTCAACAACTCTGGAATGACAATTCTAGATTTTGGACTGTGTGTAGCGCTTAGGGGAGCATTAGGACAGGGAGCGGAAGGGGGATTCCATCTCATTCAAGACATTTTTGACCTAGATTACCGCTACAACGGGGCGACGGAATTAATTACCTTCATTGACAACCATGATATGCCTCGATTTCAATCGCTGAACCCCGATCCAGCGATGCTTAAGGTAGCAATTACCTTGATTATGACATCTCGCGGTGTTCCTTGTATTTATTACGGGACAGAACAGTATCTCCACAATGATACTAACGGAGGTAATGACCCCTACAACCGTCCGATGATGGAGAAGTGGGATAATGATACCGAAATCTACCGCAACATTAGGTTACTGTCTGGCTTACGGCGACTTAATCCTGCGGTTTCAATGGGTAGCCAATGGCAAAAATACATAACACCAGATATTTACTGTTACGTCCGTCGTTATCGTGACTCTCTGTGTTTTGTAGCACTGAACAGGGGTGGAGAAGTTACTATACCAGAGGTGGAAACAGAATTACCCGACGGAGAACATACTTGCGTAATAACCCGTAACAAGTATGAAGTGCAAGATGGCAAAATTTACAATCTGTATCTTGAAGAGCGGGGAGCGATTGCACTTAGCCATGTTGGAGAACGTGTCAAAGGACAGACAATCGTACGAGTCCAACTCAATGGTGTCAATACTCAACCAGGGGAGACTATAGTCGTTACTGGGGATTGTCCGGAATTGGGTAATTGGGATATTGCTCAAGCATATCCTTTAGAGTACATTAACTCTAATACTTGGTTTGGTGAGATTCCCTTTAATGAAAGCGCTGGGAAGCTGATAAGTTATAAATATGCCATGTGGAGAGATGGGCGATCGCCCCTACGGGAAAATCTAGTCAATCGTCGTTGGGTCATTGCAAAAGAAGGTACTGTCAAATGGCGTGACACCTGGGCGTCAGGTCGAGAATCATAACTTTTCATTCATCAACTAAACTTATTAAAGGGTTTGTAGTAGCGCAAAGAGCGCATGCACCGCAACTACAAACCCCTATTTTCGATATAAATTTATTAGACATCTAAGGATGGTCAAGATGCCCTTGCCGATGGTCTGGAAAAAAGGCGATAATCGTTAATGACCTAAGAGGATGTTTTAAAAGTCTTTTTGTTAGTAGCATGCACACTTCACATCCCCCTAAATCCCCCTTAAAAAGGGGGAC
>JAWQFQ010000054.1:16805-44811 GCA_035967975.1 Scytonema sp. PMC 1070.18 | reverse complement strand
GGGGCTAGGGGGGATCAATAAGTGCCTAAAATCACAGCCAACCACTTTTCAAACACCCTCTTAGAGAGGCTATAATTATATTTCTAAGATAGATCCAATAATAAGTAGCTGTAATATGACGACTCTATTACCCCATCGCTGGACTATTGAGGACTATCATCGCATTGTCGCGACTGGTGTTTTAGCAGAATATCACTGTGAATTAATTCGGGGAGAAATTATTGATATGCCACCAGAAGGTCCTGAACACGCCCATCGTTGTGAAACAGCAGGGCGCTATCTGGAAAGATTGTTTGGTACAGGTTGGTGGGCGCGACAGGGAAAACCAATTACTCTTTTAAATTCAGAACCGGAACCTGATATCGCAATTGTTCGAGAACAAGATTATAGTAGCCGTCATCCAACTCCTGAAGATATTAGCCTGATTGTAGAATATTCTTTCTCGACTCAGGCGAAAGACACTGGTGTTAAAAGAGATATTTATGCTGAAGCTGATATCCCAAATTACATTGTAGTGGATTTAAAAAACGCTAAAGTCATTCATTACTGCAATCCTGTTAATGGTAAGTATACCTCTGAACAGAGTTGTGATTACGGCTTTATTGAAGTTGCAGGTCTTCAAATCGATGTTAGAAGGTTGCTTCCTTTACGGAGTGAGTGATACAAACGCGATCGCATGACTTATATACAGTTGGCGATCGGGGTCGCGAGAGGCGTAGAAACCCGGTATCTTGAAGATACCGGGTTTCTGTGAATAACGAATATCCAAGTCACAAAAATTACTGTCCAAACTCAGCCCTAGCCAGCTCAACGATATCTGCTGTTACGATTTCTTGCTGAGCTTGACGGGCTAACTGCTCAATACGTGCTTTGGCTTGGGAGCGGACAAAAAAAGGAATCTTTTTCAACTTGACCTGGGCTTCAGTTGTCCACCGTAAAGTATCTGAAAACTCTAATCCGTCCATACACCCAAACCTCGGCTTCTGCAAAACAAAAGTGCGCGTAGCATCCATCATAATTCATAATTCATAATTCATAATTCATAATTCATAATTCATAATTCATAATTCCAATAAAAAAGCTTCCGCTTTTACACAGAAGCTTCAGCTATACGATTATCAGTGATGAAAGAAACTTATTAGTCGAGCTCCTTCATTGCCATTACAGGCTCAGTTTCACGGTTAATACCCTTCTCGAAACCACCAGCAGCGGCGCGGGCGCGACCAGCATGCCACAAGTGACCGATGAGGAAGAAGAAACCTAACACGAAGTGAGAGGTAGCCAACCAAGCACGAGGAGAGACGTAGTTGAAGGAGTTAATCTCGGTAGCCACACCACCTACAGAGTTCAAAGAACCTAGAGGAGCATGGGTCATATATTCAGCAGCACGACGAGCTTGCCAAGGCTGAATATCGTTCTTAACTTTGTCTAAGTCAAGACCATTTGGTCCGCGCAGGGGTTCTAACCAAGGACCACGGAAATCCCAGAAGCGCATGGTTTCACCACCAAAGATGATTTCACCTGTTGGGGAGCGCATCAAGTATTTACCAAGACCAGTTGGACCTTGAGCAGAACCTACGTTAGCACCCAAGCGTTGGTCACGGATCAAGAAGGTTAAAGCTTGAGCTTGAGAAGCTTCAGGACCGGTAGGACCGTAAAATTCGCTGGGGTAGACAGTGTTGTTGTACCAAACCATACAGGAGGCTATAAAGCCCATCAAGGACAATGCGCCCAAGCTGTAGGAGAGATATGCTTCACCAGACCAGATGAAAGCACGGCGAGCCCAACCGAAAGGCTTAGTCAAAATGTGGAAAATACCACCAGCGATACAGATAAAGGCAACCCAAATATGACCGCCAATCACGTCTTCCATGTTACCAACACTGACGATCCAACCTTCGCCACCGAAGGGAGACTTCAGCAAGTAACCGAAGATAATAGCGGGGTTCAGAGTTGGGTTGGTAATGACGCGTACGTCACCACCACCAGGTGCCCAAGTATCATATACACCGCCAAAGAACATTGCTTTCAGTACCAACAACAGAGCACCACATCCCAAGATAATGAGGTGGAACCCGATGATGTTGGTCATCTTGTTCTTGTCTTTCCAGTCATAACCAAAGAAAGAGGAGTACTCTTCTAAGGTTTCTGGACCGCGAACGGCGTGATAAATACCGCCAAAACCTAATACTGCAGAGGAAATAAGGTGCAGTACACCAACAACAAAGTATGGGAAGGTGTCAATAACTTCACCACCAGGACCAACACCCCAACCGAGTGTTGCTAGGTGAGGTAGCAGGATGAGACCCTGCTCGTACATGGGCTTTTCAGGAATGAAGTGAGCAACCTCAAACAGGGTCATTGCTCCAGCCCAGAATACGATTAAGCCAGCATGGGCAACGTGAGCACCCAAGAGTTTACCGGAGAGATTGATAAGGCGGGCGTTACCAGACCACCAAGCAAAGCCGGTGGATTCTTGGTCGCGACCTGCGCCCATTACTGAAGGACGATTAGAGAGCGTTACCACGTGGTAGTACCTCTTCTGGGAATATAAACTTCTCGTGAGGCTGATCCTGAGGAGCCATCCAAGCGCGGATACCCTCGTTCAGCAAAATGTTTTTGGTATAGAATGTTTCAAATTCTGGGTCTTCTGCCGCACGCAATTCCTGCGACACGAAGTCATAAGCCCGTAGGTTCAGTGCTAAACCCACAATCCCAACGGCGCTCATCCACAAGCCTGTGACTGGTACGAACAACATGAAGAAGTGCAACCAGCGTTTGTTGGAGAATGCAATCCCGAATATCTGTGACCAGAATCGGTTCGCTGTCACCATTGAGTAGGTTTCTTCTGCTTGGGTTGGGTTGAATGCGCGGAAGGTGTTCGCTGCATCTCCGTCTTCAAACAGAGTGTTTTCCACTGTTGCTCCGTGAATCGCACACAGCAAAGCTCCACCAAGTACACCTGCAACTCCCATCATGTGGAAGGGGTTGAGTGTCCAGTTGTGGAATCCTTGTAAGAACAGTAGGAATCGGAAGATAGCCGCTACACCAAAGCTGGGTGCAAAGAACCAGCTTGATTGTCCCAAGGGGTACATCAAGAACACGCTTACGAACACTGCGATTGGTGCAGAGAAGGCGATCGCGTTGTATGGACGAATGCCTACCAGACGGGATATTTCAAACTGACGCAGCATAAAGCCGATCAATGCAAAGGCTCCGTGCAGGGCGACAAATGGCCACAATCCACCCAATTGACACCAACGGGTGAAGTCCCCTTGTGCTTCTGGTCCCCACAACAGCAATAACGAGTGTCCCATGCTGTCTGCGGGTGTGGATACGGCTACTGTCAGGAAGTTACATCCCTCTAAGTAGGATGATGCTAAGCCGTGGGTGTACCAACTGGTTACAAAAGTTGTACCGGTCAGCCAACCGCCGAGTGCTAGGTAAGCGCAAGGAAACAGTAGAATCCCCGACCAACCTACGAATACGAAACGGTCGCGCTTTAACCAGTCGTCGAGAACGTCAAACCACCCTCTTGTACTGGGGGCGCGTCCAACTGCGATGGTCATCGGACTAAAATCCTCTTTTTTACTAAAATTGCAAGTTTTCTGAGGAATTAACTTTTTTCTCGACACTGACAGCCACCCTAGGGCGCTGAGTGTATGAGAAGCTGCTTGATTAAATTAGCATTTCTCATTTTAGTGTCACAATAGTTTCCACAAGTTGGTTATCCAGCTTGTCAAAACTTAACAATTCTTAACTTATCACATAAGTCCCACTTTTGACCCAATTTACACAAAGAAATCAGGTAGAAAGCGCAAACCTACTACTTATGATTAATATCAGAATTTTTACAATCTGACACAACTTTTCTCAGAAATCTGGCAAAAAAGCTGATAGCTTGCAATACAAATACACCAATGGCAGACTGGGATATGAGCAAATCTCAAGCGCCAAGGTAGTTAAATGACGGCATCAACAACCCTTAACAAAGGCGAATCTCCCAACGGGGATAACTCAGCTTCCAATGTTTTACACCAAAAGGTTCTCGGTTCCCGTCGGTTCAGTAACTACTGGTGGGCGAGTGTAGTTTCTATAGGAGCCACGGGCTTTTTACTGGCTGGCATCTCCAGTTACTTAAAAGTCAATTTACTCTTAGTGACTGACCCAACACAACTAATATTTGTCCCTCAGGGGTTAGTGATGGGGTTGTATGGTACGGCTGGCTTGCTCCTCGCCTTATACCTGTGGTTGGTGATTTTATGGGATATCGGAGGCGGATACAACGAGTTTAATCGGGAAACAGGCAAAGTGAAAATTTTTCGCTGGGGATTTCCTGGTAAGAATCGCCGCATCGAAATTGATTTCTCTATGGAAGATGTCCAGTCTGTTCGCGTGGACATTAGAGAAGGTCTAAATCCCCGTCGCGCAATATCCCTGCGAGTCAAAGGACGTAGAGACATTCCCCTAACACGTGTAGGTCAACCACTGTCTCTACAGTATTTAGAAACTCAAGGTGCTGAATTAGCGCGTTTCCTGGGAGTTCCTCTAGAAGGACTTTAAAAGTTAGCTAATGGCTAAGAGCTAATGGCTAAGAGCTAATAGCTAATGGTAAAAAAGCAATTAGCTATTAACGATTAGCAATTAGCTACTAAAATTTTTACGAATGATGCGGGGATTGCTATAGTGTAAGCAATCATCAGAGTGTATCATCACTTTGCTGAATCATCAAGAAAAATCTGGCTTGCTGTGTTTTCCAAAAAAATTGGCAACAAGTTTCATAAGGCGGTCACAACCAACCAACTCACTGACCCCACAATCAGCAAATTCATGGGCTAGTGTATAAACCGTATAATACGAATCGTTATCTTCAAAGCAATGCGGTTAAATGTTTCCAAATTTTTAGTGGCTCTGCTGCTTGTTAGTGCATTAATGCTAGGTAGCTGTTCAACACAACAAGCAGTTTCTAGCTCTTCCACAGCTTCTTCAACGACTGAAACAAACGCTGAATCAACTACTGAGACAGCAAATCAGAAAAAAACCACAGGGGCAACCTCTGTATCAGTAAGCACAATCGCGAGTAATCCTGCAATGAAAGATTTACCACGACTTGAAGGTAAAGCAACGGTGGTGATGACCGTTAAAGGTTCACCCATCACCATTGAAGTAGACGGTACTGATGCTCCAATCACTGCTGGTAACTTCGTAGATTTAGTTCAAAGAGGCGTGTACGATGGTTTAGCATTCCATCGGGTCGTGCGCCAACCCCAACCGTTTGTCGTTCAAGGGGGCGATCCTCAAAGTAAAGATCCAAAATTTCCAGAAAACCGATTGGGAACAGGTAGTTTTATAGAACCCAAAACTGGTAATATTCGTTACATACCTTTGGAAATTAAACCCCAAGGTGCGGAACAGCCAGTCTATAGCAAAACCCTCAAAACGGCTGGTGTTACTAAACCCCCTGTATTGCAACACAAGATGGGTGCTGTAGCAATGGCGCGATCGCAAATGCCCGACTCAGCTTCCTCACAATTTTACTTTGCCCTAGCAGATTTGGGGTTCCTAGATGGTGATTATGCTGTTTTTGGTTACGTCACTGACGGAATGGAAGTCGTTAACAAAATTCAGCAAGGCGATCGCATTGACTCTGCTAAAGTCACCACAGGTGCAGAAAACCTAAAGAACGCAGGAGAATAGAGAATGTTGATGGCTAATGGCAATTAACAATTAGCTATTAGCAATTAACAATTAGCTATTAACAATTAGCAAAATTGATTCAAGTTGTCATTACTGGTATTGGTTTAATTTCTGCTTTGGGTGAAAGCCTTGAGGAAAGTTGGCACAATTTGATAGCAGGTCATTCTGCAATTAAACTTCATCAACCATTTCCACAGCTAAAACCATATCCTCTTGCAATGATTGGCGCACAACCAGCTGGATTGAAAATTCTGACTCAGCTGGTTGTGTCGTCTGCGCTAAAAGATGCTGGCTTAGTTCCACCTCTACCTGATTGCGGTGTCGTTATTGGTTCGAGTCGCAGCTACCAAGGATTGTGGGAAGAGATGGTAAGGAATATGGGGGTTCACGGGGAAGAGACTAACGAAGCTTATAACTCCTCATACCCCACACCCCACACCCCATACCCTACACCCTTTTTACACCATTGGCTAGAAACTTTACCTCACATGAATGCGATCGCAGCTGCAAGACAAATCGGTGCTTGTGGAGTTGTTTTGGCTCCGATGGCGGCTTGCTCTACGGGAATTTGGGCGATCGCACAAGCTGCTCATCTTATCCAAACTGGTCAATGTCAAAGAGTCATTGCTGGTGCTGTGGAAGCGCCCATAACACCTTTAACTTTAACAGGGTTTCAGCAAATGGGAGCTTTAGCAACAACAGGGGCTTACCCTTTTGATGTACACAGGGAAGGTTTAGTTTTGGGAGAGGGAGGCGCTGTCTTTGTTTTGGAATCTTTAGAATTAGCAAAGCAACGTCAAGCAAAGATATATGGTCAAATTCTCGGTTTTGGCTTGACAAATGATGCTGGTTATGTTGTAGCTCCCGATTCAGAAGGGAAGAGTGCGATCGCGGCTATTAAGCAATGTTTACGCCGTAGCCAACTTACTCCCAACGATATTGATTACATTCACGCTCACGGTACAGCTACACAACTTAATGACCGTATTGAGAGTTTAATTATACAACAGTTATTTTCACTAAATGTAGCTGTGAGTTCTACCAAAGGATCTACAGGTCATACATTAGGAGCATCAGGAGCACTAGGAACAGCTTTTTCTCTAGTAGCATTAAACAAACAAATATCACCACCCTGTATTGGTTTGAAAGAACCGGAATTTGATTTAAATTTTGTGAGAGAGATACGTGAAACTGTGATTCGACATGTACTGTGTTTGAGCTTTGGCTTTGGCGGACAAAACACAGTCTTAGCTTTGAAAACATGGGTGTAAGGGTAATACGGTTTGGATAAGTCAGCATAGAGACCCGTCAGCGAAGAAACCCGGTTTGGATAAGTTAGGGTAGAAACCCGGTAACTTTTACGAAACCGAGTTTCTGATAGGACGAAAGCATTTTTACGCGTTATTAGTGAACGTAGTTTTGGGGGATAAATGTAGCCTTACATCCTCCGTTAAAAAAAATCGATATGATATAAAAAAGTAGATAAATCTTAAAATTCGTTTATCAATGCTGGTATCTTCCTCTGGGTTGTCCAAGGTCAAGGATGCAGTACAGGAGAAAATTTTGTTCGGTAATGAACTGACTACCGAGTTAATCGCTGTTCTTACTGTTTACTTTGTAGAAGGCATTTTAGGGTTAGCACGTCTTGCTATTAGCTTCTTTCTGAAAGATGAATTGGGGTTAACGCCTGCTCAAGTGTCGGCTATGTTAGGTGTCGTTGTTCTCCCTTGGACTATCAAACCACTGTTTGGTTTTATCTCGGATGGTTTTCCTATATTGGGTTACCGACGCCGTCCGTATCTGATTTTGTCAGGGATATTGGGTGCGATCGCTTGGGGGTGTCTCGCAATAATCGTTCACACACCCACAGGCGCAACAGTGGCGATCGCATTTAGTTCTCTTTCTATTGCTATGAGTGATGTGATTGTTGATTCACTAGTTGTAGAAAGGGTTAGACAAGAGTCTCAAGCCAAAGCAGGTTCTCTTCAGTCTCTATGTTGGGCGACTTCAGCTATAGGAGGATTGATAACAGCCTACTTTAGTGGTCTACTTTTAGAGCATTTCACGACCAGAACTGTATTTTTGATTACCGCTACGTTTCCCCTTCTAGTATCGGTTGTAGCTTGTTTTATTCCCGAACAACCTGTAGACAAGGATGCAAGCAAGAGTGATAACGCTAATTTCCAGAAAATCAAGCATCAAGTTGATCAACTACGCAAAGCCTTTACTCAGAAAGCAATTTGGCTACCGACGGTCTTTCTCTTCATTTGGCTAGCCACACCTACTGCTGATTCAGCATTATTCTTCTTTACGACTAACGAACTGCATTTTCAACCAGAATTCTTAGGACGAGTGAGCTTGGTGACAAGTATTGCTTCCCTAATAGGAGTTTGGATTTTCCAACGCTTCCTCAAAGCAATTCCCTTTAGGGTCATTTTTGGATGGAGTACTGTCTTATCATCAGTCTTGGGAATGACCATGCTGATATTAGTCACTCACGCTAACCGTAGTTTAGGCATAGATGACCACTGGTTCAGTTTAGGTGATGGTTTGATTCTGACTATCATGGGTAAAATTGCCGCTATGCCTGTTTTGGTGTTAGCGGCTAGACTTTGTCCTCCGGGAATAGAAGCAACATTGTTTGCCCTTTTGATGTCTATCACAAACTTAGCACGATTGCTTTCTTATGAATCAGGCGCAGTACTAATGCATTTGTTAGGAATCACGGAAATACAATTTGACTCCCTCTGGCTGCTGGTCATCATTGCGAATCTAACAACATTACTCCCACTACCATTCATTACATGGTTACCCCCTGCTGACTCTCAAGGCGAAATTCTGACACCACAACAACTGCAACCAGCTTCAACACCTACTTCATCAACAGTTTGATAGTGGTTTTGATAGTGGTTAGTAGTTAGTAGTTAGTGGTTAATTGATAGTGGATAGTTGTTTGTATCTTATCAACTATCCACTATCAACTATCAAATCAAAATTTAAAATATGCAGACACAAAACTTTGAACTAAAAGATTGCACTTCTAAAGTTTCCGAGAAATCCTATGACCGTTGGGATTGGCAAGGAGGCTATCAGTCACTCACACAAGAGTTTGATTACTGGATTGATAATGTAGAAGGACAAATTCCCCTGGAACTGGAAGGGACACTATTTAGAAATGGTCCTGGTTTATTGGATGTGAATGGACAACAGATTCATCATCCCTTTGACGGAGATGGAATGATTAGCCGGATTACATTCTCCAATGGACGCGCTCATTTTCGCAACCGTTATATTCGCACGGATGCTTATT
Organism: Scytonema sp. PMC 1070.18; assembly: GCA_035967975.1. Lineage (GTDB taxonomy): Bacteria > Cyanobacteriota > Cyanobacteriia > Cyanobacteriales > Nostocaceae > Scytonema. Next base: position 35,804 of record JAWQFQ010000054.1, on the reverse strand, counting down.
TAGAAGAACAAAAAGCAGGGCGAATTCTTTATCGTGGTGTATTTGGTACCCAAAAACCTGGTGGTTGGTTGGCGAATATCTTCGATTTTAAGCTAAAAAATATTGCCAATACCAATGTCATTTATTGGGGTGGTAAATTGCTAGCGCTTTGGGAAGCGGCTGAACCCTATCGTCTCAACCCCCATAATTTAGAAACTTTAGAGAAAGAATACTTTGACGGTGTTTTATCACAGGGGGAAGCTTTCTCCGCCCATCCTCGCTTTGACCCTAGTTGCGATCGCGATGGCGGTGCGCCTTGTCTTGTCAATTTTTCCATCAAACCAGCCCTATCTACTACATTTACTATTTTTGAGCTAGATACAAAGGGCAAGATTGTACGGAAGCACGCCCATAACGTTCCAGGTTTTGCCTTCATTCACGATTTTGTCATTACCCCTAATTATTGCATTTTCTTTCAAAATCCCGTTATTTTCAATCCTATAGCTTTTGTGTTAGGAATGCGCGGAGCAGGAGAATGCATTCAATTCCAACCACACCAACCAACTCGCATTGTGATTATTTCTCGCGACCCTAAACAAAAAGGGGTTCAAATTCTAGAAACTCAATCTGGCTTTGTTTTTCACCACGCCAATGCTTTTGAGTCAGGGGATAAGGTTGTGATTGACTCTATTTGTTATGAGTCTGTACCAGCAGTAGAACCGCAAAATGATTTTCGGAATGTTGATTTTGATGTCATTGACCCTGGACAGCTGTGGCGTTTTCAGGTCGATCTTAAGCAAAACACCGTCGAGAAGGAATTGCTGGAAAGCCGATGTTGTGAGTTTCCCACTATACATCCACATAAAGTAGGTCGTCCCTATCGTTACTTATACACGGGTGCAGCTCATGCTTCTCAGGGAAATGCTCCATTACAAGCGTTTTTAAAAGTTGATTTAGAGTCCGGTCAGCGACAACTTTGGAGTGTAGCACCTCGTGGTTTTGCTAGCGAACCAGTTTTTGTACCACGTCCTGGGGCTGAGCAGGAAGATGATGGATGGGTACTGGCTTTAGTTTATGATGCAGAACATCATCGGTCAGATGTGGTGATTTTAGATGCTCAAAATTTTGAGCGTGGACCAATAGCTAAATTACATCTTAAGCACCATATTCCCTATGGGTTGCATGGAAGCTTTTCGTTTGAAAAGTTTCTGTAAAACAATTCACAAGGGAACTGTTCACTGTTCCCTTCTTCAATAAGAATTTATACTTAAAGGTTTCCCATTTTCTTGGATAAGTCTCAATACCGCATAGGTTTTGGGTGATTTGCGCTACCAGAAACCCGGTATCTCTAAGATACCGGGTTTCTAATTCTCGCGTATCCGACAAATACTGAGATAAGTCTTTGTTTTGATTTTTTTGAGAAAAAGGTTATTAATCAATAACGACTGCAACAACATTCTATGAATATCTTTTAATAGCTCACTCGTAGAACGGATCGTAGCGTCAATATGTTAGCTTAACTCACAAGACGTAAAAATATCAGAAGTCCACACTTACTGCTTGCAGGAGTATGGGTAGTTCACTAAACTCAATTTTACGGTTAAGAGTGCAAGGGCAAAATTTGGATATGGCTAAAATTCGTGTTGCTTTAATTGAAGATCATGACCTCACCCGTGTCGGTATTAGGACAGCATTATTGCAAAAAGAAGAAATAGAAGTTGTCGGAGAAGCAACTAATGCAACCGAAGGGTTAAAAATGTTAAAAACGTTACAGCCAGATATTGCGATTGTAGATATAGGTTTACCAGATAGGGATGGAATTGAGCTAACCCGAGAGGTGAAATCTGGTGTTAATATAGGTACATCAGAAACAAAAGTATTAATATTAACATTGAGAGATAATAAAGAGGCTGTGTTAGCAGCTTTTGCCGCAGGAGCTGATTCTTATTGCATGAAGGATATTAGGTTTGATAATTTACTAGAAGCTGTACGGGTCACTTACAACGGGAACGCTTGGATTGACCCTGCGATCGCCCGGATTGTGTTACAACAAGCACGTCAAAATCCACCAAAGCCGGAACTAGCTCCATCTGATGTGGATAGTAAACCAGTGATAAGTATCCCAGATTCAACAGAACAGACAGATTTAGATGAACCGATAGACCCTTATACCTTGACAGAAAGGGAATTAGAGGTTTTGCAGCTGATTGTAGAAGGTTGTAGCAATGCTGTGATTGCGGAAAGACTGTATATTACAGTCGGAACAGTGAAAACCCATGTCCGGAATATATTAAACAAGTTATGCGCTGATGACCGTACCCAAGCAGCAGTCAGGGCTTTGCGTTCTGGTTTGGTAGGATAAAGTTTATCCGGAAGTCATTTAGCACTCATAAACACAAACAAGTACGAAAACTTGACACAGAAGCTTTGTATTGAGGTTAGCTTTTGTTATTGTTGTTTAATTATCAGGTGTGCGTCAAGAAACGCCCATCTCGCCATCAAAATATCTCAAAAGAAAAGTCAACTATGACTGATACTGAGGCACACAAACTTAAGCTCATGGTTGTAGACGATGAGCCAGATAATTTAGATTTACTCTACCGAACTTTTAGGCGAGATTTTTTTGTATACAAAGCAACTAATGCTCATACTGCCCTAGACATATTGGATAAAGAAGGCGAAATGGCTGTGATTATCTCTGACCAAAGAATGCCAGAGATAAGCGGTACTGAGTTTCTTGGCCGTACTGTGGAACGTTTTCCTGATACACTTCGGATTCTGCTCACTGGTTTTACTGATGTGGAGGACTTGGTAGAGGCGATAAACTCCGGTCAAGTGTTCAAATACATCACTAAGCCTTGGAAACCGGAAGGTCTTAAGGAAATCGTCGAACAGGCGGCTGCTATCTATCGACTAGTAAAAAAACGCACACAGGAACTGAGCCGCGCCCTATGGCGGGAATCCTTATTTAATGCAGTCACAACTGCAATTAGAGAGTCTTTAGATTATCACAGTATGTTGCAAAAAATAGTTGCGACAATTGGACAGACTTTTGAAGCGAGCTGTTGTCTGCTCAGACCAGTAGAGGGCGATCGCTTGACAATCGACATATTTTATTACACAAATCCAAACGTTCCAGAATCGAGTTGTCATTTTAACTCAAACCCTTTGATTGAGAAGGTTTTAGAAACTCGCCAATACCAACTAGAACAGTACACCCACGATGACAACATTGCTCACCTGCTTGCTGTACCTCTTATCTATCAAAAACAGTTACTTGCTGTTCTTGCCCTCAATCAATGCAAACAAGCGCGTTCCCGTCTTGAGGAAAATATTGAGTTGATTACTGTTGTAGCTGAACAAGCTGCTCTAGCACTTTCCCAGGCAAAACTTTATCAACGCCTTCAAGAAAAGCAAGAGCAAATACGTGCAGAACTCGAAGTCGCCCGCCAAATTCAGAATAATCTGTTGCGGCAAACTATGCCCGCGATCGAGAATGTGAAGGTACAAGGCTGTTGCTACCCCGCTAGAGAAGTGGGAGGAGACTTTTTTGAAGTTTTCAACCATTCTAAGGGAGATTTGTGGTTAGCCGTAGGTGATGTTTCTGGTAAGGGTGTACCAGCGGCTTTGTTTATGGCTAGTGCTATTTCGGTGTTGCGACGGGAATTGTCACAAGAAAGCCCCCCGATGCCGAACATAGTCATGCATAATCTTAATCAAGCCTTAGCTGATGACTTAATCAGCAACAATTTTTTTATTCCCCTTGTCTTAGCTCGTTATACCCCCGCCACAAGGGAATTAGTCTATGCTAATGCAGGTCACATTTATCCTCTGGTTTGGTTACGCCAACTAGACGTAGCAGAGAATCCCCAATACCTCAAAATACGCAGCGTTCCTTTAGGGATTTTGTCTGAATGGAAAGCAAAGTATGGTCAGTTAGTTCTTGCTCCCGGAGATATCTTGCTGCTAGTCAGTGATGGTATTACTGAAGCAAAAGTAATGAATCCGACTAGTACAACCGTAAAAGCCGAGGGTAGCACTCAACCAGTTAATCGTTCTATGCTAAATCATGAGGGTCTATGGCAACTCTTGACAGAGGAACCAATACCTCTAAATCTCGATCACTTACTAGCTCGCATCCAGGCAGACAACCAAGTGCAAGAAGATGACCAAACTATACTTTCGCTGGAGGTTTTATAGGCAATGAAAAGTGAGCTTCATGTACCAAGTGACTTGAAGTTTTTAACCATTGTAGAAAATTGGTTGCTGGGATGCTTGGAAGTCCAGCTAAAAGATTCTGTAGATTGGTCAAAACAATCAAGTCGCTTACGATTGGTTTTAGTGGAAGCCTACTCTAACGTAGTGCGCCACGCTCATAAAAACCAGCCCTACTTACCAGTTTTAATTCGTTTAGAGTTAAAAGACCGCGACATTGCTCTGGAAATTTGGGATCGAGGTGATGGCTTTGATTTGTCTAATTACTTACCTCCAAGTCCCACGGATAGACAAGAAGGAGGTTACGGTTGGTTGATTATCAATCGTCTTGTGGATAAGGTGGAGTACCATTTGCAGGTTAATGGTGGTAACTGTCTCAAATTAGAAGTGACTCTACCAGAAATTGCTCAATCACACCCTCAACCTGCCTCTCAACGTGTATAATTCGTTACTATCTGCTAATCATTCACCAGTAACTACTAGCTTTCTCTCCGTAAAGCAAGTAACTCTTGAGGAGAGGCTAAGAGTTTGACTCTTGTGTAAAGTATTTGTCGCTGTTGGTTAAGAATAAACAGCCACAAAACATTCACTCCACACCAAGAAGTTTGTGCTTTACCCGTAACTTGAAATTGGATTTGCTCCTCCTCCAATGTCTCGAAAATCCCTTGACGGGGATAAGCTTTGACATCTTGAGCTTCTTTCTCTAAGTAACGAATAATTTCATCCCTTCCGACAATATCTGATTCAAATGGAGGATGCATAACACCATCATCTGTGAATAATGCAGCAGTTTTCTGAAATTCCCCTGCATTGAAAGTTTGAAAATAATGTAGTATGGTTGGCTCTGTCACTCCTTCAATCTCAAATTCTTTATTCAACTTTGCAGTTGTAAATTCAGCAGCATTCATAAGTTTACCTGTATTACCATCGCTAAAACTTATTTGAATATAAAATTGAGTGTTATTGAAAGCTGCTTTTGAGGTATTTGTGGCAATGAGTATAATTCATCCTACAGATAGTGTTAGTAGTTAGTGGATAGTAGTTAGTGGATAGTAGTTAGTAGTTAGTAGTTAGTTTATATATTTTTTAAATGAATCGATCCCTGAAAATAAACAGCAGTGAAGTCAGAAGCAAAGCCTTAGAGTTGGGATTTCATAAGGTAGGAGTTGCTGCGGTGGATGGGGTAGAACTCTCTGAAGCAAACAGATTGCGAACATGGCTAGAGCTTGGATATCACGCTGATATGGAGTGGATGGGAAATCCCAAGCGTCAAAATATTCGCGCTTGCATGCCAGAGGTCCGTTCTATTATATGTGTTTCTCTCAATTACTACACCCCGCATCACCGTCCTGAGGGGAAAGAGTACGCCAAAATTTCTCGCTATGCTTGGGGACGGGACTATCACAGAGTCATGCACAAAAAACTCAAGGCTTTAACTCTTTGGCTAAAAGAACTCGACCAAAATGTACAAGCCCGATATTATGCAGACACAGGTCCGGTACAGGATAAGGTGTGGGCGCAAAAAGCCGGAATCGGTTGGATTGCCAAAAATGGAAATGTCATAACTCGCGAGTATGGTTCTTGGATCTTCTTGGGAGAAGTACTGACAAGTTTAGAGTTGGAGTGCGATCGCCCCCATACTCAACATTGCGGTAGTTGTACTCGATGTCTGGAAGCTTGTCCTACAGGGGCGATCGTCCAACCTTTTGTTGTAGATGCCAATCGCTGTATTGCATACCATACAATTGAAAATCGAGATGAAAAACTACCTGAAACAGTCATAAATCATATGCAAGGCTGGGTTGCAGGTTGTGATATCTGCCAAGATGTTTGTCCTTGGAATCAGCGATTTGCCAAAGAAACAGACGTTGCCGAGTTTCAGCCTTATCCCAATAATGTTACACCTAAGCTGGTAGAATTAGCTAACATTTCTGATCGCGAATGGGATAAAAGATTTCCAGCATCGGCAATACGACGCATCAAACCACAGATGTTACGACGTAATGCTCGTGCTAATCTAGACGCATCAGAAAGGATGAAGGATTAGGGCGCTCAGGATGAAGAGTAGAGGATAAAGGGTTATTTTTCTCTTATCTCCTACTTTATACTTTCGCCTTGATTTCGTACTTCATACTTCATACTTCATACTTCAGATGACCCAGAAAGTAATTATTTTTGATTTTGATGGTACGATCGCTGATACAGTAGATGCTCTAGTGAGCATTGCCAATCGTCTGGCAAAAGAATTTGGTTATGTACAAATCACCCAAGAAGAACTCGCCCTCTTGAAAAACTTAAGTTCTAGAGAAATCATTAAGTATTCAGGTATTTCTATTTTCAAGATACCTTTTTTAGTGAAAAAAGTAAAGTCAGAGCTAAAAAATAAAATAAAAGAGTTAAAACCAATTCCAGGTATTCAAGAAGCTTTGATAACTCTCAATTATGAAGGATACAGGTTGGGAATTATAACTTCCAACTCCCTCGATAATGTGACAGATTTTCTGCAAGTCCATGAACTAGATAACTTATTTGAGTTTATATATTCAGGGATTACAATTTTTGGAAAAACAACAATAATTAACAATGTGTTAAAACACAAACAATTACAACCTCAAGAAGTCATCTATGTAGGAGATGAAACTAGAGATGTAGAAGCATCAAAAAAAGCCAATATCAAAGTAATTGCAGTCACTTGGGGGTTTAATTCACAAGAAGTTCTCGCTAAACAACAACCAAATTTTTTAATTCACTACCCAAGTCAATTGATAGAAGTGATAAAAAATTGTTAAGAGGTTTTTTGAAAAGTTGTTAGCTGTGATTTTAGGCACTTATCGCTCCCCCCTAGCCCCCCTTAAAAAGGGGGGTAAATACTTTAACAGTCCTCCTTAAAAAGGGGGGAGAATACTTTAACGGTCTCCCTTTTTAAGGGGGATTTAGGGGGATATTGAATATGATTGCTACTGATGAAAGGACTTTTCAAACATCCTCTAAGTGAAGATAGGGGACGGAATAGAAACCCGGTTTCGCAGAAGTTACCGGGTTTGGTCGAGCCTCAACGATCTTTAACCGAGTAGTATTGCCCCTTATCCTGATTTTACAAAGTTTTGATATCTAAACTTGATATTACTTCTTAGATTGTCCTTTTTCCTTAGCTTTGTTGATTAAATCATCATTTACATTAGTTGCGGCTTCATTTCTAGAACCGCCAACTTCTTTTGCGATTTCTACGTAGTCTTCTGGATTACCTGTTTGCTTTGTCTGCGTATTTGTCTGTTGCGATTCGTTCAGATTGTATTTTGACGCAGTCGCCTTTTCAGCAGCTTTTGCGCCTTCACCAGAACGGTCAACATCGCTGACGCTGAGCTGTTGTGCTGCTTGGTAATCAGCTTCCATATCGACAGTTGGCGCTTTCTCTTGACCACTCTCTACATTTTCCGCCGCTAGCTGTGCATCATGGGTCGGTGCTTGAGATGGATTGGGTTGCACTTTTTCTTCAGCCATAAGTTACCTGCTTGATGATTTTTCTCTCAACACTGAGATTGTATCAAGGTTATACTCTCATTCCTTGGCATCCTTAGATAGATTTATACCTCTATTAAAAGGTAGATAAATATTAAAAAAATGACTTTTTAAAACTCTTTCTCTTGGAAGTCGATAGCGATCGCAAAACTTTGATAAGCCTTAAATAGTGAACATTAAACAGTTATCAGTTATCAAAGTTCTGATTTTTCATTCATACAAACTTACCAAGAATTATTGAAAATTGGAAAAACATCTTAAGAGTTCAGCTATTAGCACCTCAGCCATCAGGTCTGAAGCACATTTTCCTCTCTTATATAAACGGGCTTGAGCAAAACGAAAACACCTTTAAACCTAGAAAAGCTGATTGCAAAGGGCTGAACGCTTACAAAATATCCATGTTCAAAAGTCCTAAAAAGCCTGGATTGTACTGATAACTGTTAACTGATAAATTTCACTCTCATAAATAGTTTTGGAGAGACATTGTATGACTGCTAGTTCCAATAAACAAGCCCCTCAAGCTTTAAGCCAAGAAACTCAAAAATTGGTAGAAGCTTTTCATAAATTAGATACCGATACCAAACTCGCTTGGCTGTACTTGGTTTACAAGAAAATGGGTGATTCCATCACTCCAGCTGCACCTACTGCAGCAGAACCGGAATTAGCACCAAAACTTTTGAATGACTATTACAAATTATCCAAAGACGAGCAATTAGCAATCATGCGGCAGATTGTAAATCGCGAGGATACAGAGTATTCTCATGCCTATGGTGCTATAAAAGAAAACAATCAGTTGTTTATTTGGTACGCTTGGGCTGTGGGCATGGGTAATACTGTAGTTGGAATGCCAGCTAACTACCAAGCCTCCGACGCCACTAATAATTTATTGTCCGATATCGAAGGCTTGGATTTTGAAGAGCAAATGTCTGTTCTGCGGACAATTGTTAGTCAAATGGGCTACACCAGCGTTAAGCCCATTGAAACACAAGCAGAAACTGGTAAAACACCAAGCCTGTAATTAAGGGTGTAGGGGTACAGGGGTGTAGGGTGTAGGGGTACAGGGGTGTAGGGTGTAGGGGTACAGGGCAAGTAGCTTTAGACACCTACACCCCTTCAACTAGTAACATGACCCAAATCAGAAGGATCTAAGTGAGAGTGAACGACTTGACCGTCAAGAAACCAAACAACCCGCTTTGTTTGGCGAGCGACTTCTGGTTCATGGGTTACCATGACAACAGTGATACCACTGCCATTCAGTTCAGTAAAGATGTCTAAGACTTCTTGGGTTGTACGAGAGTCGAGTGCGCCTGTAGGTTCATCAGCGAGCAGTACAACGGGACGGTTCACAATAGCTCGTGCGATCGCCACCCGTTGCTGCTGTCCTCCAGAAAGTTGGTTTGGTTTATTGTGGAGACGTTTTTCTAAGCCAACGCGCTTAAGTGCATCTGCGGCGCGATCGCGTCTTTCGCCAGCATTCACACCAGCATAAACCATCGGTAGTATCACATTTTCTAATGCCGATAGTTGTTGTAAAAGATGAAATTGTTGGAACACAAACCCCAATTTTCTATTCCGAATATGTGCCAACTCTGCATCATCCATTTGCGCGACATCAACGTTATCCAAATAGTAACGACCATGAGTTGGGCGATCCAAACAGCCAATAATATTCATAGCTGTAGATTTACCAGAACCCGAAGGTCCCATAATAGAGCAATATTCGCCCTCTTCCACAACTAAATTGACATCATTTAAGGCTCGTACCTCTGTTTCGCCACTACCATAAACTTTAGAAATATTTTCTAAACGAATAATCCCACCTTCAGACCCAACCCCAAAATTATATCCCTTAACTTCCAATTCTTTCTTCATAATTCATAATTCATAATTCATAATTCCTAAGCGCTTCTCAAAGCCACAATTGGGTCAAGTTTAGCAGCACGACGTGCAGGAACGACACCGAAGAACAATCCAATACCGCCAGAAACACCAACAGCAACTGAAATTGCGATAGGAGACACTGCGGCTTCTAATGGAGTTAATGCTCCTACTAACATGACACCACCGACACCGATCGCAGTACCAATCAGACCACCTGCGGCTGAAACAATGACGGCTTCAACCATAAACTGTAACAAGATATCTTGCTGAGTTGCGCCGATCGCTTTACGCAGACCAATTTCATGAGTCCGTTCAGTTACGGAAACAAGCATAATATTCATGATACCGATACCGCCCACAAACAGGGAAATACCCGCAATTGCTGCTAACATGATTGTCAACGCGCCCGTGATTTGACCGACAGTTTCCAAAGCGTCTTTCTGACTACGGATGGTAAAATCGTCTTCACCAACAATTTGATGGCGCTGGCGCAGCAAATTGATAATTTGAAACTGTGCTGCATCTACGCTTTCAGAGTCTTTTGCTGAAGCAACAATGTAATCTAGAGCAATCCCATAGGGAGAATTCCGCCCAATAAGTCGGTTTGCTGATGTTGTGATGGGTATGAGTGCTGCTTGGTCGTAGTCAGCGCCAACACTTGAACCTTTACCTTCTAGTACACCAATCACTTGGAAACTGCTATTTTTAATCCGCAACTGCTGACCTACAGGATTAGTGCTACCAAAGAGTCTTTCTGCGATTTCTTCACCTAATACGACGACTTGGTTGTTGCGTTGTATGTCTATAGTTGTGAAAAACCGTCCTGTATCAACCTCAAAATCCCGTACCATGGGAAAACTGGGAGTTGTACCAATAATGTTGACATTGGTATTTCTGTTGCGGTAAGTTACAACCTGTCTTCTGTTTAACTCTGGTGCAACTCCAGCAACTGCGGGTACTTGAGAGGCGATCGCTTCTGCATCCTCTAGAACCAAGTTTCTCGGTACTTCAAAAGAGATGCGCTGAGTTTCCTGATTACCAGGTAGCACAAACAAGACGTTGGGTCCTAATGACTCTAACTGTTGACTTACGTATTTTTGCCCTCCCTGACCGACACCAATCATACCAATCACTGACGCGTTACCAATGATGATACCCAGCATGGTTAGGGTGCTGCGTAATTTATTTGACAGCAGGTTCTTACCTGCCATTTTGATATTTTCTACTATGTTCATTTCTGATTTTTTCTTGCTTGTTCCTTGATGTAGTCTTTGGGAGGGTTAACAAACACGCGATCGCCTTCTTCTATTCCCTCCAAAATCTGAGTTTGGTCTTGAATTTGTGCGCCAATGGTCACAGGTTGAAACTTAGGTTCATTCTCTGCATCTGGAACCAGGACACCTGTTTCCCCTTTTTCTGTCACAATTGCCACAGTTGGTACGAGTAAAGCATCGTTGACCTTGTCACCCACAAACGTCAAATCTACGTTTAAACCAGAACGGAGTTGTTCTTTACCAGAATCAATAGCAACACGAACTTGGAACAATGTTACACCTTCTTCCTTAACTGCTTCTGGAGCAATTAAGCGCACATGACCTTTAAAAACTTGATCTGGATAAGCATCAGCAGAAATTTCTACTTGCTGTCCCTGCTTAATTCTTCCCAAATCAGCTTCTGGAACTTGGGCTAACACTTCCAATCCTTCCGCTAAAGCAACAATTGAACTGGAAGTTGCTGATGCACTAGAAGAAGCAGAAGTCGTTGGTGTTACAAAAGCGCCTTCGTTTGAATATTTTTGAGTTACGATACCAGCAAAGGGAGCACGGATGATGGTATCCTGCAATTTCACTTGAGCTGACTTCAACTGAGCCTGAGCCGCTGCTACTGCTGCTTTGCGCTGAGCAATCACCTCTGGGCGAGTCCCATTTTCCAACAGCCTTAGTGATGCGCGTGCTTCTTCTACCGCTGCTTCTTGACGAGCAATATCTTCAGAACGGCTACCACTTTGCAGCAACGCTAAGCGCTTTTCAGCTTCTCGCAAAGAAGCCTGCGCTGCTTTATTTTCACTAATAGCTTGATCCAGTAATTGTCTTTTCTCCGCTCCCTGTTTGTATAGGTAGTTATAACGATTGACCTGTTCGCTGGTATAGTCAGCTTTAGCTCTAGCCGCATCCACTTGTGCTTGTGCTTGTGCTATCTCCTGGGGACGATTCCCAGCACGAGCCTCTGCTAATTGTGCCTCAGCTTGCGCCACACGTGCTCTGGCTTGAGCAATTTCTTGGGGGCGGCTACCCGCTTGTGCTTCTGCTAGCTGCGCTTTAGCTTGCTCTAAATTAGCTTGGTATTGAAGGATTTGTGCTTGAATATCTGCACTGTCCATCTGAGCTAAAACCTGTCCCCGGTCTACCCTATCACCCTGTTCAACTTTCAACTCTGATACAATTCCGGGGTTTTTAGGGCTAATATTGACACTTTGAAACGGCACAACTCTACCACTAGCAGTAATCCGTAGGGTAACATTTTCCGTTGCAACAGGAACAGTAAGGGCAGTTATATCTTTTGTACCCGTATTTTGATTGATAAATGTGTATGTCGTAGCTGCACCAACAACTAAGACACCAGTTGTTGCCAAACCCATCAACCAGCGTAATGGATGTTTGACTTTTTTTCCAATGACAGGTATTTCTAAATAGGTAGTCATAATATAGTGTAAGATTTACGCAGTTTAAATGACGCCAGCTTTTATAAAAAAGCAACAGTGTGAGTTATGTAGTTGCTAATAAACCAAAAAAATATACTTCTCAACAACGTGGTAGATACCGAACTTTTCTTTATAGTAAGATTTGATGCTTCAGTATGGCTTCACCTAATTGGGTGACTTTTGCAATTTGTGAACTTCTGTTCCTAGAGCATTGGTACAATAATCCCAAAAACTCGGTTTCTTTGAGTTAGCGCAACGAAAAATCAGTCTTTAAGGGCGACAGAAACCGGGTTTTTCAGTCCAACAAGTCAATACTGTATCGGCGCTCTAGGCGCTTAGACGCCAACGCCCCTATAGCATCACATATGTATCAGAATTTTCGTGCAATGGCATAACATCTGTTCTATACTTTGCACAGGAATAAACTGAGTGTTTGATGTGACTGGGATCTATTAACTATAAGTTTGAGGCTCTTAGCTGATAGCTGATAGCAGCAAGTGCTGACCGCTCAAAGTATTCTTTTCCCACCGCTGTTGTAAAAATTCAGACAATTTTTTCCGTTGTATTGGGTTAAGAACTTCTCTCATCGACAATACTGCTTCAAAATGTGTATTCTCCAGATGTTGTTGCAACTGGATAACTTGATGGTGTTGTTTACGAATTTGGTCTAATGTGGCTGTACCTTCTATCAAGGTATACAACTGAAGAACTGCTTGTTTTAATGCTTGCTGATTCTGCTTCATCTGTTCCCTGTCTTTGATCAAAGTAGCTTCTAGTTGTTTTTGTTGCTGTGGTGTTAAATTCAAGACCTGAATCAACTCTAAATGACCAAGTTCAAAACCTAAAGCTTCGTATATGACTTGTGTATTTTGAAAATGAGGGTTTAAGGGTTTAGGGGTGTGGGGGTGTAGGGAGAAGAAATTTTCATGGGTGATTGATGTCCGCAGTTTATGATAGTTACTGATAAATTGATGTGGTGTAATCCAACTGATGATGTTAGTAAGAGATAAGAACAAAACTGTGAGAACTGTGTTACGATGCACCAACATAGAAGCAACTCCTATGAATAATATGTAACCAATTACTTATTAATTACTCAAAAAACAACTTAGGTTGGCGAAATTCCTAACCAAATAATGTCTACCAGATTCCGTACAAATACTGAATCATTAGCACCTACATCTTCTTGATTATATATCTCAATAGTGACAACGTAATTCATTAAAGAACCTAATAGAATGTGAGCAACCGTCGTGGGTTCGCAGGGACGAAGCCGACCCTGTTGCATTTCACGTTCTAAAAAATGAGTCAATCTTTTGACATCTCGAATGGGAGCATGAGTTTCATCCTGTGGTTTTGGGAAAGAGTTCCCTCGGGAAAGCAGCATGATGAGTTGAGGGACCACTTCACGATGAAATTCCAGTATCTGCAAGCAGATTTGAACTAAATTTTCTTTGAGGTCTCCTCTGTCAGCAAGTGTTTCTAGCTGCTTCATCCATGCAGGCGTTTCTGAAATTCCCATTGCAGCGTAGAATAGCTCTTCTTTTGTTGAGAAGCGTTTAAATATTGAAGCCTCAGAAACACCAGCACGAGTCGCAATCTCTAGAGTAGCACCGCTGAAACCTTTTTCTAAAAAGACTTCGCGGGCTGCTTCTAAAATTTGCTGGTTGGTAATTTTGGGTGTGCGAGGCATAAATAAGTAAGTAATCTCTTATTAAAATAGACATTCTTCAAACTTCTGTCAAGACTATCGTGCAAATCACTGTAAAATTTTCATGCAGTCTCAGGTGGAAATCGTATAAGCTAACTGACAGATTCTTTAATGTTTGACGATGAGGCGGTAGTGTGCCTAAACGAATTGGTTTAATTTCTCTTTTGGTGGTTTGTGGGTTGTGCAGTATACCGCAACCCGCAGATGCACAAGCACTGATACCTCATACGCTGCAACTTGATGCAGTAAAATTGGAACAACAGGGCTTAGGTCTGGCAAAAGAAGCAGCTCAACTAGCTCAGTTTCAGCAGTACGAACTCGCTTTACCAAGAGCGCGACTGGCAACACAACTAGCTGCCAAGAACGATAAAGTTTGGTTTCTTCTGGGGGGCTTGTATTTGCAAACAAAGGATTTGGACAAAGCGATCGCTACCTTGAAAACAGCGCAATCGCTGAATCCAAAAAATGCCGATGTTCAGTTTGCTCTGGGTTCGGCTTATTTTCAACAGCAGAAGTACCAGGAAGCGTCTAACTACTACCAACAGGGTTTGAAGTTAAAGCCCAATGACCCTGAGGGGTTATTTGATTTGGGTAATGCGAATTATATGCTAAGGAAATTTCAAGATGCTATATCCTTGTATCAAAAAGCTGTTTCCTTTGACAAGAAATTTTGGCCTGCTATTAACAACATTGGGTTAATTTTGTACGAGAAAGGCGACGTTCAGGGAGCGATTAAGCAATGGCAAGATGCTGTCGCTATTGATAAGCAAGCTGCAGAGCCTTTATTGGCGTTAGCTGTGGCAATGTATACAAAAGGCGACAAACAGCAAGGTTTGGCAATGGGACAAGCTGCACTCCGCATTGATGAACGCTACGCTGATGTAGACTTCCTCAAACAAAATCTCTGGGGCGATCGCTTACTCTCAGACACAAAGCAATTCCTAGAATTACCCGGTATTCAAGCTGCTCTCCAAAGAAGTGACGATGTATCAGGTTCAACTACCAAGCAGCAACTTCCACAGTAGAGATAGTGGATAGTGGATAGTGGATAGTGGCTCTTTCGGGAACTAACTACTAACTACTAACTACTAACCACTAGCAATTTTCAAAAGTTCTTGCCTAAAGCACTCTATAGTAGTACATATATATTATCCTATAGAGGAAACAGTAGTCCCATAAATAAAGGACTACTGATTTGGGCTTGTGTTCTTAAGACAGGAACACTACTATTAAAATTCGCAGGGCGTGTTTTACATTGGGAAAACAGTTTTTGTCACTCCAAGTCGTTTGTTTAGTTATTCTTGTGAGGTAGCAATGCCAGGATTTGGTCAACGAACTGTTGATGATCCACGACAGGTTTGGAGATATAACCATCAGCACCGCTCTGCTTAAGAAAGTTCTCGCGATCGCCCTCCATTGCGTGTGCTGTCACGAGAATAATCGGTAAAGAGGCTGTTTGCGGATCGGATTTTAACATTTGTGTAATTTTGATACCATCCACAGATTTACCTTGATAAACACTTCTTGACAGAGAAACATCCATCAAAATAATGTCAACTTCCCCCCCTTGGGCAAATTTCATTACCTCATCTACATTTTCAGTATGTTTCACTTCTAAGCCGCCGCGCTTGGTCAAAATTTTAGAAAAAACGCGAGCATTAATTAAATCGTCTTCGACAATCAAAACAGTTTTCATGAGAATTTGACATTGAGATAGCTCATCTTAACCTAAAGCACAAGCTGCGGAGTCAGGGTGAAAACCACCCAATGAAACTCTTGGGTGCTAGCGCCAAAAAGCATCAATATAAATTGTTGTTAACAAGGATGATACTACTGCTATTCATATTATGACTATCAAGATTCTGTAATGAAGAGCTATACATCCGCTATGCTGTGATTGCTGCGGTTTTGATTAAAAGTCTCTTGACGGGGATGGGTGTAAGGGTTGAAGGGGAAAGGTGGCGAGCAATAACAACTGAGCGCCCTTTAGATTTAGGTCGAAATAGCTTAAATTCAATTTATGAAGAACAAAACCAAATTCTTTATTCAATCTCCCAAGAAAAGGGAACTCTTAACACCGAACAGACAACAGGGGTATTTTGTTTGGGGATTTAAACCTCAACCAAAACTTGCAACTAAAAGAAGTTAGGGTTTTATACCCCTTCAAAGGAACTCCGAATAAGAAACTATTCCCCGTTCGGATTTCTTTGTTCCTTTCTTCGATAAATACATAAAGTAGGGTTCCCTTGTTTCTCCATCCCCGTTGGATGGGGACTCTAGACCATCTGATCGCCCTAGACTCATAAACCCATAGTAAAGGCAAATTTCGTGTAGTTGAACAAATTTAGGAAAACAAACTCATGGCAAAACAGTTAAACCTTCTCTCAGAGGGACAGGTCATTACCACAGCCTTGCATACAGAAATGCAAAGGTCATATCTTGAATATGCCATGAGTGTCATCGTCGGACGGGCGTTACCAGATGTGCGTGATGGCTTAAAGCCAGTTCATCGACGTATTTTGTATGCTATGCACGAACTGGGTTTAACACCTGAGCGACCGTATCGTAAGTGTGCGCGGGTCGTGGGGGATGTACTGGGTAAATACCACCCTCACGGCGACCAAGCAGTTTATGACGCCCTAGTAAGGCTGGTTCAAGACTTTTCCAGTCGCTATCCCTTACTAGCAGGACATGGCAATTTTGGAAGTGTAGATAATGACCCTCCTGCGGCGATGCGCTACACAGAAACGCGCCTTGCGCCCATCAGCCATGAAGGAATGCTAACAGAAATTGCTGATGAAACAGTAGATTTTATTGGGAACTTTGATAATTCCCAACAAGAACCAACTGTACTACCAGCACAGTTACCATTTCTACTGCTCAACGGTAGTTCCGGTATTGCAGTTGGAATGGCGACGAACATTCCACCACACAATCTTGGGGAAGTGGTTGATGGGTTAATCGCGTTAATTGACGATCCCGATTTACCTGACGAAAAGTTATTTAGTCTCATTCCAGGACCAGATTTTCCTACTGGTGGTGAGATAGTGGGTGACACGGGAATTCGCGAGGCGTTTGTGACAGGAAAAGGTAGTATTGCCCTCAGGGGAGTTACTCAAATTGAAGAAGTGACCGGAAACAAAGGTAGCAAGCGGCGTACGGCAATTGTGGTGACAGAATTGCCATATCAAGTCAATAAAGCAGGCTGGATTGAAAAGGTCGCGGATTTGGTGAATCAAGGTCGCTTACAAGGGATAGCCGATATTCGAGATGAAAGCGATCGCGAAGGAATGCGAGTGGTGATTGAACTCAAACGCGATACCAATCCTCAAGAGCTTCTCCAAAGCTTATATCACCAAACAGCACTTCAAAGTAATTTTGGAGCAATTCTCCTAACATTAGTCGATGGACAACCGCGTCAACTTAGCTTGCGCGAACTACTACAGGAGTTTTTGCGATTCCGAGAACAAACTCTTAATCGTCGCTACACTTATGAATTGGCAAAAGCGGAAAGTCGCCTGCACTTGGTGAATGGTCTACTCAAAGCATTGTCTCACCTCGACGAAGTGATTGAAATTTTGAGAAGAGCAGCTGATGGAACAACTGCAAAAATTCACTTGCAGAACCAACTGGAGTTGAGTGAGGAGCAAGCAGATGCTATTCTAGCCATGCCAATGCGACGATTAACAGGTTTGGAACAGCAAAACCTACAGCAGGAGTCCGAACAACTCAACGAGCAAATTCAGTTGTTACAGAAACTGTTAAGCGATCGACGGGAATTATTAAAGTCTTTAAAGAAAGAGTTACGTACACTGAAGCGTAAATACAGCGATCCCCGTCGGACAAAGATCATTGTTCCGAGTGAGAATGAAATACTAGGAGAACAGAGGAGACGAGGAGACAAGGAGGCGCGCTTAAGCAAAGAGGAAAATTTAATCACATTGGAAGTGCCACCAGAAGACGTGGTTTTAGAATTGACCCATAAGGGATACGCACGTCGCACTCAGCCTTCTTCACGAAAATCAAAAACGGAGAACGGTCTGTCTGAAAGTGACTTCATTGTGCAAACTGTGTCTACCGATACAGAAAAAGAATTGATAGTCCTAACCAGTAGTGGCAAAGCTTATCCAATCAAGGTAGGCGATATTCCTCCGACCAGTGGACGTTCTTCTAAAGGTACACCACTAATCACCTTGCTTTCTAACTCCGCTCAAGGTGCTCAAGAAAACATTATTCATCACTTTGTACTACCAGATAATACAGAAAACGGTGAGATAACTTTATTGACAAAGCAAGGAAGAATTAAGCGCCTGTCCCTGAGTGAATTTACTAACTTGACTCGTCGTGGAATTACGATCTTGAAACTAAAGGATGATGATGAACTGTTATTGACTCAGTGTAGTCATAAAGGTGAACAGTTGATTCTAGCTAGTTCCGGAGGGCGAGTCTTAAAGTTTGAGGTCAATGACGAACAACTTCCTGTCATGGGACGTACCGCTATGGGTTTACAAGGTTTGCGCTTACGCCAGCACGAAATGATGGTTGGTTGTGTCACCCTCAATAAAGACCAACAGCTGTTGTTGGTGACTCAGTTAGGATATGCCAAACGTTTACCTATGAATAGTTTACGTGTGGGTAATCGGGGCGATATTGGGACTCAAACTTTTAAATTCGCTCACAAAACCGATTCTCTCGCAGGAATGGTACGGGCGATCGCCGGGTCGGAAGTCATATTAATCACAAATGCTCAAAGACTCGTGCGTCTGTCAGTGGATACAGTCCCCGCTTCAAGCAGAGATAACAAGGGTGAACCCATTCTCGAACTCAATCGCGATGAAAAAGTCTTGAGTGTTGTTGAGTTAAGTTAATTTTTGAAAAAGCTCAATACTTCTTGTGGGGCGGGCTTCTAGCCTGCCCTTTTATTTTCTAGAAGGCAATAGGCAATCTTGCTATAGGCAATGGTACTGGGTTGGGGGATACACTAGAAGGCAAT
>JAWQFQ010000054.1:0-16705 GCA_035967975.1 Scytonema sp. PMC 1070.18 | reverse complement strand
AGGCAATCTTGCTATAGGCAATGGTACTGGGTTGGGGGATACACTAGAAGGCAATAGGCAATCTTGCTATAGGCAATGGTACTGGGTTGGGGGACACAGCCATTTTAATCTCAATGAAAAATAGCTAAATATTTATGCGTAGGTACTTAGAAACCCGGTTTCGCATGAGTTACCGGGTTTCTGTCCCTCGCGGGCGAAGTGTTCCATAAGTCAAACTAATGCAATAAACCTACAAAAAAAATGACATTTCTTCAAAAATTTGTTATATATATTTACATAAGGTGATAAACCTTAAAAAATAAAGTAAAAAATACAGATTGGAGTGCCACTCATGCAAGACACAACAAAAGTTACTACTCCTGTATTAGAAGATCGCAATGCTTGGCGCTGGGGTTTTACACCTCAAGCAGAAATCTGGAATGGTCGCTTGGCTATGATTGGGTTTTCAGCAGCTGCTCTAATCGAGCTGTTCACTGGTCAAGGATTCCTGCACTTCTGGGGTATCCTTTAATTTTGAGTATTCTTCCTTGTCTAAAACCTGATCGCATAAAGTCCCCTTTGTAGGAAGAACATAATGTCCTTTCCTACATAAGAGAGGGGAGTCATAACTTGTTGTCGCTTGTGCGACTAGATGTTATAGGTGCATATTTTGTATTTTAATCTGAGATTGCAGCTTTTGCATCTCGGCACAAAACAGGAAACCCGGCTTCTCTAAAAAAGCCGGGTTTTTTAAAAGTAAATAATGGGGGTGGTTAGTGGTTAGTAGATAGTGGTAAAAATCACTACTTACAACTAACAACTATCCACTAACAACTAACATTACCGGATATATTCTTTTAAAACACTATTGCGATTTGGATGACGCAACTTACGAAGTGCTTTCGCTTCAATTTGACGAATTCGTTCGCGAGTTACATTAAAGATTTGTCCAATTTCTTCCAAAGTCTTCATACGACCATCATCTAAACCATAACGCAGTCTGAGAACATCTCTTTCCCGTGGGCTGAGGCTGTCGAGAACTTTTTCCAAGTCTTCTCTGAGAAGGTTTTTGGACACTTGGTCTTCTGGTGTTTCACCATCGGATTCAATAAAATCACCCAGTCGAGAATCTTCCTCTTTACCGATAGGAGTTTCTAGTGAAATGGGTAACTGTGCTGATTTCGCTATAAACCGCAACTTCTCAATGGTCATTTCCATACGAGTTGCGATTTCCTCCTCAGTTGGCTTGCGACCCATTTCTTGAGATAGTAACTTAGTTGTTTTCTTGATCCGAGAAATGGTTTCGTAGAGATGAACTGGTAGACGGATAGTGCGAGATTGGTCTGCGATCGCCCTTGTGATTGCTTGGCGAATCCACCATGTGGCGTAGGTAGAGAACTTGTAACCTTTTTCGTGGTCGAACTTTTCTGCGGCGCGAATCAAACCTAGGCTACCTTCTTGGATCAAATCTTGGAAGGACAAGCCACGATTCATATACTTCTTGGCAATTGAAACGACAAGACGCAGGTTCGATTGCACCATCTTGTCTTTTGCTCGACGACCTATGTGCAGACGATAGCGGAACTGTGGTAGTGGTAATTGCACTGCTTCTGCCCACTCGATGTCCTTTGGTTCGCGAGCCAACTGCTGTGAAAGTCTTTCGCGTATTCTTTCTAATTCCAATAAATCAGCAATTTTCCTTGCTAATTCAATTTCTTCGTCTGCGCGTAACAAACGAATTCGACCAATTTCTTGCAAGTAGAGGCGAATCGAATCCTCGGTGTAGTGCTTCTTCTTGCTTTGTGACCGACGACGCGACTTAGCGGCTTTCCCAGACTTTGCGTCGTCCTCATCAGACTGAGGTTCTAAAAACTCATCAAGTTCGCCTTCATCGTTGATCAGCAAATCTTCTTCTTCATCTATCAAGAGTTCTTCCAACTCTAGCTCTGGCTGATTCAATAATTCTAGGTCATCAGGCTGATAAATGTTTTCGAGTACGTTGTTAGCCTGGTTCATGCCGCGTTCCTCATGCTCCTTGCAGAATCAATAACTCAAGAATATGCTTACCGCTCTTACTCTAAGGTATAAACCAACAGAAAAGAGAGGTTTTGTCAAATGTGCCGTTATACTTTTTTGGAACCGGATTCCTTTTTAGTTATGAGCTTTGCCAAAGGGCGCTGCCACCTCAAAGGTTAGTTCCTCTCCACAGTCAATGCCATATACGTTGCATAGCAACATAGCTTTTGGCTAACTTGTCTAAAAAAGACTCATCTTGCTAAAAAAATTTACTACTCCATACAAACGAATATGACTGTTGGGAGATTCTTTTGTAAAGACTGTTCCGATTGTAGCCTGTTTCACAGAAAATGCACTCTTTTTGTGTGGTAACCATGAAATTATTAAGTGTGGTCAAGGCTGTTCTAGCAAAAAGACATGGAAAACGGTACTCATATTTTTGTATTTTCTCCAAATCTTTTTGAATTTACAGATATTTTTTCAACAGTTTGAAGTTTCACTGCTACACCTGCTTTTTTGCCTTTACGGTGTTAAGTGGAACACAAATTACCTAGAAACAGTTCGTATAGAACCTGCTCTAGGGCAAAAAATGCGTACATTTTCACACTTCCTTCATAAGTTACCGGGCACAAATTTAAGTTCGGCTTATAGCGAAAATCCTACACTTTACAGCTTTTTTAACAGTTGTCAGTTATCAGTTTCTTTGCTTGTGTAATCATTTCCTCTCGAATTAGTGAAAGGCTTTGATAGCGGGTTTAAATCCCCCATTATACGCTTGATAACCGTGTACTGTGTACTATGTACTGATTTAAGGAGGCTTTGCATTTTCTTCAAGTAAGGGTTTCATGACACAATTCATATGAATTGAACACGAGTAAGAGAGATGCTTTACAATTATCCGCTCAGTATTGTTGTTCTTGATACCTTAACTGCGGAGTTAAGGATTTTGGCAGAATCTGCCTTATGCTCAACAAAATCTGGCTTGGGTAATCTGATCTTAATCACACGTTAGCGCACTGTTGAAACTTCATCCCTATGAAACTTGACAAACTGTTCTTATTGTATACACCGATATTCTAATCAATCCAAAAAGGAATTGCAGCCAAGATTATCGATATTAACCTACTTAAGGCTCTATTACACAGGATAAATGCAAAATATACGAGCGTCAGTCATAGAGGTTAAGGAAACAAGTTTCCCCAGCAAACCTGTCATTCATTTCGATTTTTCCCTAGCTATAAGAGTTAATACTAACCCTGTAGAGTAACTTTTTACGCTTGAGCAATTTCAGCAGAGTTGCGAGTGAGTTAGGAAGATGGTTCTTAGTTTAACTAGTTAGCTTCAATCGATCTCTAATATTTGGTACTCCTTGCAAAGCTCTACGTGAGAGCAGCTATTCACAAAGCAAGATCGAAGCCACAATTACGAAGTTAACAGTAAAATGCGGTTCTGACCTGCATATAGCAAAAAACTTTTAGTAATATTTAATACAAAGCTTGTTTGAAAATCATTATTATTTGCAAATCAACCTAAATAAATAATTTATATATATACTCTTAAATAATTTAAATTTTCTATGGCTCACTTTTAGTTCAACTCCGCCATCAATACTACTCCTTTAACCTGGAATAGAAACCCGGTTTCTTAAAGAAACCGGGTTTCTCAGCACGCGAATAAACCCTACTCCCTTCAGTTAAGCCCTAAATTAAAATTTGGGCGCTCAAGCTCAAACCCGTTAAAACGGGTTAAAGTCCGGTTCATAATTTAGATGTCTAAATCCGTCAAGTTCAGTTTAGAACCGTAAGTTTCAATAAATTCTCGGCGGGGTGCAACGCGATCGCCCATTAAAATCGTGAAAATGCGATCGGCTTCTGCAGCGTCCTCAATTTCCACGCGCTTGAAAGTACGAGTTGCCGGATTCATGGTAGTATCCCAAAGTTGTTGAGGCATCATTTCACCCAAACCTTTGAAGCGTTGGATAGTGTAGTTAGCGTTGGCGGGAAATTCAGCAATACGTTGTTGGAGTTCGCGATCGCTATAACAATATTGATGATTCCGTCCCCGCTCAAGCTTATACAGTGGTGGACAAGCGATATAGACATAACCCTGTTCAATCAGCGCCCTCTGATACCGATAGAAGAAAGTTAACAATAGAGTACGGATGTGGGCTCCATCTACGTCAGCGTCCGTATTATGAGCGCACAATCCCCCAGTCCCACAGACAAAGTTTTCATCATCTTGGACGGAGAAGTCGTAAACGTACTCGCCTATTGGTTCTATCTCCTCAGTACGAATCACCCGTAAACCCATCAAATCATCGCTGATTTGCACATAGTCTTGAGCCTTACGAGTCGGGCTCACCAAAAACGCCTCTAGCTTTTCAGCATTTGCATGTCGGTGCCAAATTTGACGATATTGGGCAATCTGCTCTTTACCACAAATGGCAATAATGTAATAGGGGTGCCGTGTTTGAATGAGTGCATTACTGTTTTGTGACGGTTGGTAATAAGAGTTGGTAGCAATTATGCCGAGTTGTCCCAACAGGTATAACAGTCCATCCTTTAACTGAACAGAGTTTGTGGTAAACGATAGATGCTTACCGATTGTCGTACCATCCCCTAGGAAATAACTTTCCAAGAAAGCCAGTTGAAGTTCTTCAGATACACTAAATAAAATATCTGGTAACTTCTTCTGGTGCGCTGGTTTAGCTAAACCCCATGCCTGTAGCAATCTAGCTGCCGCGACACTATGGAAGTAAAGTTTAATACCATTACTTTCTGGGTCGTGATACTGGCGTGGTGTTTCCCCAAAGACGACCTCAATTGCAGCATTGATTTCTGGGATGAATCGCTCATCTTTCTGACCCAAGTTCAGGCTCACTTGATGCTTGCTCAATGTTCCCTCAGCAACGTACCAACCTAAGAACCACATCAATTCACGGGTAATGGGTAAGTACCGCGCAAACGCTTTGTCAGAGTGGGCTTGCGGGACAATTTGCACCTCATCACCTAACTGTGCCAGCTCGCTAGATGTAAATTCATCCAATGGCTTGTAGCAACTCACCTCACGCCATCTAGCATTCTTGCTGCGATCATCTTGGGCAAGCCACTCTTCAAGTTTGGAAGGTAGTTGTTCATAGACAATATTATCTTCCCAGGCAATAGCATCCAAATACTTGAGGAACTGGGAGAGAATTGGTCGGTTGATACCACGTTCCCAATGACTAATGGTGGTTGGCTGCTTGACACCACAAGCAGTCGCAACCTGTTTTTGGCTCTTTCGTGCTTGTTGACGCACTGTTATCAAGCGTTGCCAATCATTGACATCTAAGACAATACGTGGTTCATTCCATAAATCGGCGCGTTCTACCTTTGCCAAAACCCTTGATGCTGCTACTTGCCGTACGTCTTCACCTCGAACATATAGCCCTTTGGTTAATTCCTCACGATGGAAGGTTTCCAACAAGTCGATGCGTGTGGGGCTATTTAATGGACGGGGTAAACGGCGACTGGCAACTAGAATATCACCGGGTTTGACCTCGTTACCCTTCTTTAGCTGTACTTGTCCATTTTCATAGACAAAGACACTGTGGGAAGATGTTACCTTAACAGAGCGGTTGTAACGGGTCGTAAGTTTATACATCGGCTCCTCATGACCGTGACGAATCACAGCTTTGAGGGGTTTGAAACGGGTTGCATGAGTGAGTTGATCGAAACAGATGATTTGGTATTGGTCAAAGGCGCGACGCCCTTCTACACAATCATCTATGAAACGACCAATGGAGACAAACTCTGTTTCTCCGGTATTATTCATTACTAAAGTTGGTTCATCACCAGCAACACTCATAATTACTACACGGTGATAGCGCAACTGAGATGCATCAAACTCCTCACCCTTCACTCCTAAACCGAGTGCTGTAATTAACGCCTGAATTTCCGTATTTTTGTAGATTTTAGCGTCGTCGGTTTTTTCAATGTTGAGAATTTTACCGCGCAGGGGGAGAATGGCTTGGAATCGGCGATCGCGTCCTTGTTTTGCACTATTATGAACAAACACGCCACTGGCTAAAGCAAAGTTATGGGTATATGGAACCTCAATATCGTAAACATCTACCCTTTGTTCTAAACGTTCGATAGAAACAACACGGTGGTTGTAATTGGCGACTGCTTCAACAGCAAGAACTTGATTTCCATTGAAGTAGCGATCGCTTTTGTGAGCAGAACGTGGACTCCAAACCATCTCGTAACCATCAATGGTAATCCCTGGTTCAGTTTTGTCTGACAGTTTTCTGTACAATGGCATCAAAGAATCATCCGGCGTTAACAATGCCGCTGGCTTGTAGCTACCATCTCGCAACATGAAACGGTGATCTGGCGTACAGATAATGGTTTCTCCGTTATCCAACGTTACCTTAATGACATCAGCCTTTGCCTTTGTGATCCGGGGATTAATGATACGCTCTATCCCAACGGTGCCATTATTACGGATGGTGTAGCAGAAATGTTCTTTCCCCATCGCTTGTTCAGTCACAATTTCTTTGAAACTGAGCGAACGCCCATCCGCCAGTGCGACAAGAGTGTCACCATCAAAACAGCCGCCAGCTGAATCACCTTCGACAATAAATATTTCTGATTCGCTAGGGTCTCTGGTACTACAATCTGCCAACTTTCCTGGTAGGGGAGAAGATTCCAGAACCGATTTACGGCGTACTAACTCCCGTGCGTGACGAGCGGCTTCTGCGGCTTTAAAAGCTTGAATGGCTTTATCTAGAATGGAATCAGCAATACTGGGATGAAATTCCAGGTACTCATTTAAAGTTTCTCCTACCAAAGAATCTACTATTCCCCTTACCTCAGTGTTGCCTAATTTGGTTTTGGTTTGTCCTTCAAATTCTGGCTCTGGAACTTTAACAGAAATCACTCCGGTCAAACCTTCGCGGACGTGTTCGCCACTGAGGTTAGCATCGTTATCTTTGAGTTTGTTCCGTTTGCGGGCTACGGTATTTAAGGTACGGGTTAAAACCGCCTTTAACCCTTCTAAATGCGTTCCACCGTCTACCGTACGAATATTATTGGCAAAGCCGAGTATATTGTCTGTGTAAGCATCAGTACACCACTGTAAAGCAACTTCGACTTGAACGTTATTGCGTTCCCCTGATACGTAAATGATTTCTTCATGCAGTGGTTGCTTCTCTCGATTTAAGTAGCCAACATATTCTCGAATCCCGCCTTTGTATTCGTATGCTTCTACCTTCGGTTGATCGCTTTTCAGTAATTCTAAGCGATTATCACTAAAAGTAATTTTTACGCCTGCATTCAAATAGGCTAACTCGCGTAGACGGCTTGCTAAAGTTGTAAAATCAAATTCTGTGCCGACAGTGAAAATTTGGGGATCTGGTTTGAAGGTAACAGCAGTTCCGGTGCGATTGTCTTTGTATGGTTTTGCAACGAGTTCCGTAACGGGAACACCCCGTTCGTAGCGTTGGGTGTGAACTTTATTATCTCTCCAAACTGTAACCTCTATCCATTCAGAGAGGGCATTAACTACAGAAACACCAACCCCGTGCAATCCTCCAGAAACTTTGTAACCGCCGCTACCAAACTTTCCACCAGCGTGGAGTACGGTTAGCACAGTTTCTAATGCCGATTTCCCCGTTTGTGGGTGAATATCGGTGGGAATGCCTCGACCATCATCTACAACTGTAACTGAACCATCAGCGTTAAGATCCACCTCCACATGGGTACAGTAACCCGCCAACGCCTCATCTATCGAGTTGTCCACCACTTCATATACCAAATGGTGGAGTCCTCTAGGACCTGTGGTACCTATGTACATCCCCGGTCGTTTGCGGACGGGTTCCAGACCTTCCAGAACTTGAATCTGAGCGGCACTGTAACTGCTCGTCATGTATTATCTCCTGAATAGTGGGGGTGAAATATCGCCTCAAAGCGAAAAAGTTAAAAACACTCCAAAATTGTAACACAAAAGCCTTCTTGGCGTCTCTAGCGCAATCTGAAGAGAAGTTTATGATAGGGATATACCCTATAAATTATGAATGCTGAATTATGAATTATGAATAACTCACCTGTTTTTGTTTCATAATTCATAATTCATAATTCATAATTCCTCACCCAATGATTCAATTAATTGTGATTTGTGGTGCGACGGCGACAGGTAAGTCAGGATTGGCTTTATCTCTAGCGTTGCGACTGGATTCTATCATTCTCAGTGCAGATTCTCGTCAAGTTTACCGAGAATTCGATATTGGTACGGCTAAACCGACACCAACAGAACGAAAGCTGGTACCGCATTACTTGATAGATATTTGTGACCCCACAGACACTATGACAGTTGCAGATTATCAAGAGCAAGCACAAGCATTGATTGCTTCTGGTTCTCATTCCTCCCTCTTCTTAGTTGGTGGTACGGGGTTGTACATCAAATCAGTGACGAGGGGAATGAAAATTCCTAGAGTTGCGCCCCAACTGGAATTGCGATCGCAACTACAGGCTCTTGGTCAAAGGCAATTGTACGCCATGCTGCAACAAGTTGACTACATTGCTGCACAAAAGATTCATCCCAATGACTTAGTCCGGACTTTAAGAGCATTGGAAGTCTTTTTTGTCACTGGACGCCCTATTTCCGACCAGCAAGGTGAGAACCCTCCAAGTTATCCCATTCTGCAAATAGGTTTGGATTGCGATCCCTCTCACCTTTCAAATCGGATTGTACAGCGGACTGAAAAGATGATGGCGGATGGTTTAGTGGCTGAGGTTGAGTCTCTTTGTCAGAAATATGGTGCTGATTTACCTTTATTAAATACTTTAGGTTATCAGGAAATTAAGCAGTATTTGTCTGGTGATATTTCTTTAGAGAAAGCAAAAGAACTTACCGTTTTGCATACGCGTCAATTTGCTAAACGTCAACGCACTTGGTTTAGAGCGTACTCTCAAATTGAATGGTTTGATGCTGAGAGTTTTGATTTATTGGATAGTGTTTGGCGGCGTATTCAAGAGTTTTTAGGAATGTAATTAATTTTTCATAAATTTACCGTTCTTTAATAAGAATAGGAATCATTGCTGTTTTGTGTTGAAAGTATAAACAATCAGTCGGTGGGTCAACTTTGAAGATAATGATACCCTTAATATCATTTTCTGGAACACCAGCTTCAAGAAGATGAGGAAGTTGAGTTTCATTAAAAAGAGCTTCCCATGAATCGTATTTATTCTTGAGAACTCCTGTGGAAGTCAAATTACAATATGTTAAAATCCCGCCTTCTTTGAGCAAGGGATAAGCCTTTTTAATAAAAGTAAATTGATGGGTGTGTTGTTCTTCAGCATTTAAAGGATAAGTATCATAAAAAATACCATCAAACCTTGGCTCATTAAATGATTCTAATACCTCACAAGCTAAACCTAAGATAGGGGTTACTATATGAGCGGCTTTTTGTTTGAATTCAATCAATCTTTTAAAAATATCTTTATTGGCTTCTATAATCGTATGTGCTTCTGGACAATAAGATTGAATAGCATCAGCCGATATTCCTAAACCAAAACCACATTCTAATATGTGACCCCCATTTCGAGTCACTAACGCTGCGAAAGCCTTCATATAAGGAGTTTCCCAACGTTCCATTACTGGATGTCCTTCAATCGCTAATTTTTCATCAATCACCAATGCTTTTTGCTCAGCCCATCGTCTGGGATCGACGTTTTCTTTTAACCCTTGATAACCGCTTTCAAATTTCTCGATCATTGTTTCTTTTGTTCCTCTCTGTAAAAGTCCTGACAGGGTGACAAGCAAGATAGAAAGCCTACTACAGCACAACGTAAATAAGTAGACAACTAAATAGTTAACACTTTAATCTTGTAAGTCCACTTAAAAGGTTTGACCATTGTTGTGTTACTCCTTTTGCGCCCAAAGATTATCTATTTAAATGAACCGCAAAGACGCAAAGAGCGCGAAGAAGGAAACTACTCCCTTCCCGGTCTAAAATTATCGGTCTTAAACCTTGGCGTTCTTGGCGTCTTCTCTTCCCTCCGGGACGCTATCGCGAACGAGACGCTACGCGAAGGCGGTTTTTTATAGGTAATCTTCTGGCGGGAAGGGAGTAAAGTGCGTAAGCAAGTCATCAAAGATAAATGTTCCTTCTTCTCCCATAACTCGCTGAATTTCTTGTTAGGCTTTCTCCCGTTCTATAATGCGATAAATTGTCGAGTGAAATAGTATGAAAAGAAAGTGATCGCTACTTCAATTTAGCTTCGTATATTTATTAGTTAAAGTAATCTTCAAGTAATCCAGAACGTCGCACATCATTGGTTACACAATGAAATCCACCGCCTAATGTACGAGCATGGCGCAGTTGTAATCCGATCACATTTACACCTCGTTTCTCCATTTTTTTGATTAAAGAAACTTGACGCTTATCAACAATTGCTAACTCAGGATTAATCATCAGAAAGTTCATAGCAATCCAAATTGATGATAATGGAGAACCGTCAGATCCAATATCTACTGGTTCTGGACACCAAATTTTATCCCAGCTGTGGAATAATGCTGGCAAATTATCATTATTAACTCGTTCTGGATTAATCACAACTAAACCAGGACGAACAACGGTAAAAGTAGTATCAATATGTTTACCAAGATAGATGTTGATACATTGATGTACTCGGTAATCATTGCCCAAAACTGATTGCAACCATTGTCCTCCCAACTGGTTTCCTGAATCGCTAACTTGATAAAGAATATCTTTACCTAAACGAAGAATATTCGCTGCATCAAAAGCAATTTCAGAATTTAAAAGCCCATTTTTTTCACTATTGGGATTCGTGAATAACTCATCAAGTAGCATTGGTTTAGGCGCTGAAATCCAACGACTCCCGGAATGGAAATATTCTAAAAATAGTTTTTTATAAGCATCCATTTCAAAATAACGAGAGCGAGAAGGAGATGGGGCTTCGATAATTTGATTGCTTAGTGCTAGAAACACATCACGAGGACAATAATTATAATGTCCGTAAGAAGACCAATTTGGAGTTGAGAAAGAGATTGAATGATTCGTGATTTTCGGGCGACGAACTTCTACGTTTAATTCTTGTAACGTAGCAACCAAGTTAGCCATATCTTCTTGAGTTTCTTCGATAATGCGATCGCTAAATTTTCCAGTGGGGATATCTTCATCAGCTAATTCTGGAAAATCTACCCCGCGTACACTGGGGTCAGGTTGAGGAAGTCTGGCATTTTCTACGACTCCAACAATGACTTCTTCTAACGGTGACCACTCATCATAAACGGAAACTTTGCAGTTATTCACTGTAACTTTTTGAACTGTCTTAAAACTCAAAGAATTATTCATACTCAATTATTGATTGGAAATTGGACAAAAAAAGAGTAGTTCAACACCAAATGCTGATGAGAGGAACACATGAGGAAAAAATGTACCGTCATCCCTTCACATTTCTCAGGATTTATGGACTGATGATCCTAGCAATTCTGGAAAGGAACCCAATGTGGTTGATTCTTATCGGCGACTGTCGTCAAAAAATTTCACCCACTGTTGCTTACCAATAAGTTAGATTTTTATTACCGGAACATCCTAAGAATATCAAAAACAATTTTTCTGTCAATCTTTTTTTGAAGCAATTTAACTTTATTTAACTTCAGGGTCGAATTCACTGTAACCGTTCAGAGGGTCGCTGGCGGCGCACTAACCCAACAATTTAGTTGTAGCTATTTGACTAGATCGCCGACACACTAATATATATATTGACAAAAATAACATTATATGATTCTTGAGGAAACGCTTATTTTGGACTAAACATTTGGGCTCGGTCGATGATGGTGGGAATATAAAACCGCAGATGTACGCAGATAAACGCAGATGATAAAATATGATAGACTGAAGAATAGATTTAGAAAAATGCTAGTTATATTGTGGATTTCTTTACTTTTTAATACTTTGTTTTTGTTAGCTGGTCATTTATTGATTGTCAGGAAGGGTGGATATAAGTATTTGTATAGAATAATTTTGGCTAGGGGAGTTAGTGAAAATAATTTTCATCCTTATTATTTGCATAAAAAAAGTCAGTTTGAAGTTTTACCTAAGTCGGATTCAGCTATCGTTTTTTTGGGAGATAGTTTAACGGATGAAGGAGAATGGGGAGAACTGTTCAGTAATCCTAATATGAAAAATCGTGGGATTAGTGCTGATACGACAGATTTGGTATTGAATCGACTAGATGTCATTGTTGAGTCTCAACCAAAACAAATTTTCCTGATGATAGGTATAAATGATTTAATGAATGCTGGGAGAAATGTGGAAGAAACTTTATCTGAGTATAAAAATATTTTGATTGAGCTTCAACAAAAAACTCCCAAAACACAAGTCTTTGTCCAAAGTATTCTTCCAGTTAACAATAATATATCTCGCTATTGGCAAGATAATAACATAGTGATGGAACTCAATTTAAAGTTGAGAGAGTTAGCTCAAGAGTTTTCTTACTATTATATAGATGTCTTTCCTTATTTATTAGATTCACAGAATCAATTGAGTTCTGACTATACATCAGATGGATTACATCTAAATGGCAAAGGTTATTTAATGTGGAAGCAGGCGATTGAACAATATAATAGTCTTAAATGAAAGATAAACTATTTGTGAAGACTGCTAATGGCTAATTGTTAATTGCTAATTGCTTTTTTACGATTAGCCATTAGCCATTAGCCATTAGCCATTAGCCATTAACAATCAAATCATTTAGGATTGCTATATTACCCTTTATCATAAGCATCTATCTATGCTCACCCAAAATACACAACAGCGTAACTGGAAACCCATTCTCAAGCAATTTGAAGCGGTGGTTGGTAAAAATGGCGTAGTACAGCGCCGAGAAGAATTGATTACCTACGAGTGCGATGGATTGACAAGTTATCGTCAACGTCCTGCTGTGGTGGTGTTACCCCGGACGACAGAACAAGTTGCAGAGTTGGTTAAGATATGCGATCGCAATACCATTCCTTTTGTCGCACGAGGTTCAGGGACTGGTTTGTCTGGTGGGGCGCTTCCAACGGAAGATTGCGTTTTAATTGTGACTTCCCTGATGCGTCAGATACTGGATATTGATTTGGAAAATCAGCGTGTTGTCGTACAACCGGGAGTTATAAATAATTGGGTGACACAAGCAGTGAGTGGTGCTGGTTTTTATTACGCTCCAGACCCTTCGAGCCAAATTATTTGCTCGATTGGTGGGAATGTAGCAGAAAATTCAGGTGGGGTACATTGTTTGAAGTACGGTGTCACTACCAACCACGTTTTGGGATTAAAACTCGTTCTTCCCAATGGTTCCATTGTAGACGTAGGCGGACACATTCCTGAAATGCCAGGTTACGATCTAACTGGTCTATTTGTTGGTTCGGAAGGAACTTTGGGAATCGCAACAGAAATTACCCTGCGGATTCTTAAAGCAGCAGAATCTATTTGTGTACTTTTGGCAGATTTTACGAATATTGAAGCTGCTGGAGCAAGTGTTTCCGATATCATTAGTGCGGGAATTATTCCTGGTGGTATGGAAATTATGGATAACCTCAGTATCAATGCTGTTGAAGATGTGGTTTGTACGAACTGTTACCCCCGTGATGCTGTGGCTATCTTATTAGTGGAAATTGATGGGTTAGCGGTAGAAGTTCTAGAAAACAAACGGCGTGTTGCTGAAATTTGTAAAAAGAATGGAGCGCGTAATATCACAACAGCAAATGACCCAGAACAGCGCCTAAAATTGTGGAAGGGTCGTAAAGCTGCTTTTGCAGCCGCAGGACACGTTAGTCCAGATTATTATGTACAAGATGGTGTCATTCCACGCACTCAATTATCTTATGTCCTGAAAGAAATTGAGGATTTAAGCCAAAAGTACGGGTATCGTATTGCTAACGTATTTCATGCAGGAGATGGGAATCTTCACCCACTCATTCTATTTAATAACTCTATTCCTGGGGAATTAGAGAAAGTAGAAGAAGTAGGGGGAGAAATTCTCAAGCTTTGTGTCCGAGTTGGTGGTAGTATTTCTGGAGAACACGGTATTGGAGCAGATAAGAAATGCTATATGCCGGAAATGTTTACTGAAGCTGACTTAGAAACTATGCAATGGATACGACAAGTGTTTAATCCCAAAGGTTTAGCAAATCCAGGAAAAATATTCCCCACCCCACGCACTTGTGGAGAAGCAGCAAAAGCAATGGGTGATATGGCTAAAAAATTTGAGGGAGTAGAAAGATATTAGAGCATCGGTACAGTCATCCCAAAAACTTAGTAACTTCTGTGTTTAGTGAACAAAAAATTCATCTTTTCGACAAATATTCCGGTTTGTTTAGCCTAACAAGTGAATACTGTATTGGCGTTCAATCAACAGTAAGACAACAATTTTGTAACAGATGTAACGAATAATTAATTTGTCAGGGCGAACAACCGTTCGCCCCTACCAACGCTTTCAGGACACCCATATTTAATTTCCACGCCTATGTCTATTATTCGTTACCAAATCCGTTGCAAAATACTTTTAAATTAGTTAATATACGGATTGCAAAATTCCTATTTTTAGATAAAACGTAGAAGATAAGCCCTGAATTAAAATTCACCGCTTAAAGCTCAAACCCGTTAAAACGCATTAAAAAAATATTGAGATTTATAGCACTTCCTAATCTACGGAGGTAAAAATTCATCTGCGTTTATCTGCTATAGGCTGCGGTTAATTCTTCAGAGTACCTCACTAAAATACGAATCCCTATATCCAACTTTAGCTAAAAGTAGCAAAACTTACTTCTTGGCTCTACCTTCACAAACTTTCCAATGACTCGGTTTATTCACCGTAAATTCAATCATTTCATTTATTTAGGCTTAATTCTTAGCTTCATCGTATTCTCTACACCTTTTTCCTCAGTTTCTCCTCAAAATGTCAATCCTCTCACACAACAAGAAATTCGCGGTGTTTGGCTAAGTAATGTTAGTAGTGGTGTGTTATTTGTCCCCTGGGGTATAAACCGCGCTTTAAATCAACTCTCAGCATACAACTTTAATACCGTTTATCCTGTTGTCTGGAATCGAGGATATACTTTCTATAAGAGTGAAATTGCTCAACGAGAAACAGGTTTTGATACTCAACCTTTACTGAATTTATTACGTGGTGGTAATGATGTCTTAGCAACGATCGCTCAACTTAGCGCTCGCAAAAATTTGCGTGTCATTCCCTGGTTTGAGTATGGATTTATGCTACCACCCAATTCTATACTAGCAAGAGTCCATCCCGACTGGTTGACAACGCAAAGTTCAGGAGTTAATTGGACTGAAGAAACGACTGTCGATTTAGAAACAGGTCACTCTCATAGCAAACCAATCACCAGAAAGGAAGTTTGGCTCAATCCTTTTCATCCCCTGGTTCAAAATTTTATCAAAGGGCTCATTCTCGAAGTTGTGACTAAATATAATGTTGATGGGATTCAACTTGATGACCACTTTGGAATTCCTGTCAGACTTGGTTATGATTCTTTTACAGTTCAACTCTATCAGCAAGAACATAACGGAAAAAAACCTCCCATAGACCCTTTTAACCCAGAATGGATGCGTTGGCGTGCTGATAAACTGACGAACTTTATACAGGATATTGTTCAATCCGTCAAAGCTGTTAATCCCAACGCTCAGTTATCCCTATCTCCCAACTCCCAAGCTTTTTCGTACAAACACTACTTACAGGACTGGGAAAATTGGGTAAATAAGGGTTTGGTAGATGAGTTAATTCTCCAAGTCTACCGCAATGACAAAAAAAGTTTTTTGGACGAGCTAAAACAAACTGCAATACAAAATGTTCGCCGTAAAATACCTGTAAGTGTAGGAATATTAACTGGAACCTTGACAAATCCTGTTGACATTCAACGAGTCAGAGAACAAGTTCGGCTTGTCCGAGAGCAGAGTTTTGATGGGTTCTCATTTTTTTACTGGGAGAGTTTGTGGAGTTATATGACTCCTGATGCTCCCAAAAAGCGTCGAAAAGCTTTTTTAGAAATGTTTGCTTTGACAAAAGCTAAATGATGCGATCGCTAAAATTTACATTCCAATGGACTACAGCCACTTTTGGAGGTTTTTTATTCACTTTACTCTTAATCGAAGTTGGGGAAAAATCTGATGTCAGAGCATTACAAGCAGCTTTAGGTGGATTGATTGTTGGACTTACCCAAGCTTTTGTTCTTAGAGAACGTTTAAAAAACCCTTGGTTGTGGGTATGGTCAACTTTTGCGGGATGGGTATTTATAACTTCTGCGGGTATTGGTGCGGTTGGTTGGATTGTTGTGACTATCCCAGTGCTTGCTTTGAAAGTTATCTATGGAATCCTTTTAGGTGCGATCGCTGGATTCATGATGGGATTAGCACATTGGTTGGTTCTTCGAGAGCATATTCTAATGGCGCGGAAATGGATATTGGTTTGTTGCTTCAGTTGGGCTTTGGGAATGGCGATCGGTTCTATAGTCGGTGGTATCCTCTATAGCCTCAACCAGTGGTTTTTGAGCGAAGTGATTGGTCTAGCTGTCACTTGGCTTCTTGTCGGTATCTTAACCGGAGTCAATGCTGATAGGATTTTAAGATAGGCAATAGGCAATGGGCAATAGGCAATAGGCAATAGGCAATGGGCAATAGGCAATAGGCAATAGGCAATAGGCAATA
>JAWQFQ010000053.1:0-45200 GCA_035967975.1 Scytonema sp. PMC 1070.18 | reverse complement strand
TTTGGAAGACTTCTCGCCTGGTTCACGGGCGAGGACGCCCGTACCACAAGAGATTGCGGAAGACTTCTCGCCTGGTTCACGGGCGAGGACGCCCGTACCACAAGAGATTTTGGAAGACCTCCACCCAACTTTCACGTAGCTTACCATAGAGTTACGATTCCCCGTGTAGCTCAACGTATCATGCAAATCATAATTGAAATTCCCGATGAAATCGCCCAACAACTAGAGCAAACAGAGGGTAGTTTATCCCGTCGGCTCCTAGAAATGATTATTGCTGATGCTTACCATCATGGCAAAATTAGCACTGCTGAAGTGCGTCAAATACTTCAGTTCCCATCTCGTCTTGAGACTCACGCCTTTTTAAAGCGGATGGGTGTTTATCTAAACTATGACGAAGCTGAATTAGAACAGGATATTCAAACTCTTAAGGAGTTCAGAGCACAATGATTGTCGTCTCTGACACTTCCCCAATTTGTTACTTGTTGCTGATTAATAAGATTGACATACTACAAGTCCTGTACAACGTTGTCACTATTCCTCAAACTGTTGCTGATGAACTGAGTGCGTCCGAATCACCGTCTGTAATTACTCCTTCCTTTTGTTGTAGGCAAAGGAGATTGGGCTGGCAAGGTTCATCGAATTCATGTTAAGATTGCTTTTTGTTTCATCACTACCAAAATGGCTTTTATGTTGTTCGTTTTTATGTTTTTCGCCCAGAAAATATGTTAACGCTGCAATTATAAAGGCAACACTTAATCCGAAGGGTAAGATTTCTGTTCCACTCTCCCACTTTACAGCCTTTCCAAGGAAC
This sequence comes from Scytonema sp. PMC 1070.18, assembly GCA_035967975.1. Taxonomy (GTDB): domain Bacteria; phylum Cyanobacteriota; class Cyanobacteriia; order Cyanobacteriales; family Nostocaceae; genus Scytonema. The sequence continues at coordinate 44,389 of JAWQFQ010000053.1, read as the reverse complement.
ACGACACCTAGTATCACTACCACAACACTAGCAAGCTTGGCTTTGAGGTCATCAATGTTACGAATCTCTAACCAAGCAGGTACCTTGATACGACTGTCAATAAAAAGTTCATAAAGTCCTAATCCTGTGATGTAGAGAACTGTCGCAAGGAGAAACAAATCGATGATTTCGATAAACGATAGAATCATCATCTTTGCTTCCTTACCAGATACATGACCTACGGTGAGAGCGTGACCTATCGTAGTGATAGTTTGAACAGCTCCGTATACTATGAGTGCAAACCCTGCCAGTAATGAAGAAATTACAGGGATTAGAATCGATACTCGACAGCCAACAAAAATTTGCTGAAGGATTGTTCTAAAAAGCATAACCTTTTCTCCTGGCTCTAAGGCTGTTGTGATGAGTGGTTCAGAATTGGCAACAATTCGTTAACAAATCTTGTCTTAAGATACCCAACCTATCGGGGCAAAATGGTGACAAGCTTCAAAATTGCGATCGGCACACAACCCACGGTATCAATTGTTATGACCCAAGCCTTTCCCAAAATAGTTACCTTTGATGAATTTATCGCATGGTATCCTGAAAACTCTGGGGTACGCTACGAATTGCATAATGGGGAAATTGTCGAGATGGCACAGCCTACAGGGAAACATGAAAGGATAAAAGGATTTTCGGCTGCTGAATTGACTTTAGAGTTTAGACGATTAAATTTGCCCTACTTTATCCCTAATCAAGCAATAGTCAAACCACCAGAAAGAGAATCAGGTTATTTCCCAGATGTATTAATACTCAATGACGCTGCTTTGGCTAATGAACCTCTTTGGGAAAAATCTTCTACTGTGACTCAGGGTACATCCATTCCTTTAGTTATTGAAGTTGTCAGCAGCAATTGGCGCGATGATTACTATCTGAAACTTGCTGACTATGAAGAGATGGGTATCCCTGAATATTGGATTGTTGACTATGCAGCATTGGGAGCTAGGAAGTTTATAGGTAATCCCAAACAACCCACTTTCTCAGTCTATCAACTCATTGATGAGGAATACCAAGTCACTCAGTTTCGGGGTAGCGATAAAATTATATCTCCTACTTTCCCTGAGTTAAAGTTGACGGCGGAACAAGTTTTTAATGCTGGAAAATGAAATAAAAATCACAGATTCGGGATGTGTTTAAAGTAACAACTGTTGAGGAGCCATTTTGCAAATACTATCACCACAACTTGATTTAAACTCTTTTTTTGCAAGACTTACCAACGTTAAGCAAAGAGTACTTATGCTAGATTATGACGGTACGCTAGCTCCTTTTCGTGTTGAGCGCGAACAAGCGTTCCCCTATCCTAAAGTACTTGAGTTATTGAATGATATTCTTCAGACTCGGACAACACGCATAGTAATAATCAGTGGACGTTCAATAGAGGATTTAACCCCACTTATTCATCTTGAGCCACTCCCAGAAATTTGGGGTTCACATGGATGGGAGCATTTATCTGTTGATGGTAAATATGAGATAACTCCAATGGATGATTGCACCAAACAAGCACTTGCTGAAGCACAAGAGTATATTGTTTCACTGGGATTGCTGGATTACTGTGAACATAAACCTGCTAGCATAGCCATGCATTGGCGTGGTCTTACACCAGAACTTGCCAATTCAATACATACAAAAGTTATTGAACATTGGAGAAAGCTTCTTGAACAGACTCAACTTAAAATACACCCTTTTGATGGTGGTATCGAGTTACGTGCTCTTGGAAAAAATAAGGGAACAACAGTACAAACTATCATCTCTAATATCCAGGAGGAATCAATTTTAGTTTATTTGGGAGATGATTTAACAGATGAAGATGCTTTTAAAGCTATTAAAGATAAAGGTATGAGTATTCTGGTTCGTGAAGAATTACGCTCTACCAATGCTGAATTGTGGTTAAAACCACCTGAAGAGTTACTAGAGTTTTTGTCAAATTGGAAGGACGCTTGTATAATATCGCTGTTCAAAGGTAATTTGGAAGATGCAGCACTTCATATTTTAGAACAATTGGGGGAAATTAAGCGCCCTTACCTGACGCTATTGGAAGAACAGCTGTTGAGTCTTTTGGAGAGGGAGTATAGAGTTGGGTAGTGCTTTTCGCGCTTTACCCCTACAATCTATGGATTTCAAAATTACTCCCACTTCTAGGTGCGATCGCTTCTACCAAACCTTTACTATTATTGGTAAACTCAATGCAGATGGAATGAAAGAGTTACCACAACGTGTTCCCAGCACCTTCGCGAACGCTATGATTAAGCTGGTTTGTGTAGAGTAAAAGTAAGTACTTTTCGCTACACTAGTTTGTGTTATTTATCTAATTTAATATTGCTACATTTAACAAATGTTATTGACAGAGATTCAAATCAAACAAGCCTTAGAAAAAGCAAAAACCGCCTTTCCGAAATTGACTGATTGGGAATTCAACAACGAAGAAAACGGAGAATATTTTGGATTCTCTATGTGGGGAAAATGTGTTATTGACCCCGAAACAACAATGCCGAAAAGCTTTTTTATAACGCTTGATACCTACGAACAATCGTGGAGCGGACATTTCACTACAGGACAACACTCTTACCTCTGGTCAAGTACTGATGAAGAAGATGCTTACTTACTCGGTACGGAGTCTCATAAATCTTTAGAGGATGCAATCTCAAACCTCAAGGTAAAAATTGCGGAACTGTTCGGAGCTTTTTCTATAAATTGAAGGAGAGACAGCGAGCGCCCACAACGAGAGAATCAACTTCTCTACACTGCATAATTTAGTAAGCTTTTCTTGATAAATATTTGGGATATCTTGCACTATTACGATACTGAAAACTACCTGTAGATGTCAAACTGGAAAGGAGAACACCATAATGTTACTAAAAGGCTCCTGCCACTGTGGAGCGGTACGCTTCAAAGTCAAAAGCTACCAACCCTACCCATTCATGCGTTGCTACTGCTCTATTTGTCGTAAGACAGCAGGGGCAGGTGGCTATGCGATTAACATCGCTGGTGACAACACTACATTAGAGGTCGAGGGCGAGGAGAATATCACCGTTTATCATGCCCGAATCCAGAATCCAGAGGATGAGAAGCCACATACTAGCCAGGGCGAACGCCGCTTCTGTCGCCAATGTGGGTCATTCTTATGGGTCTACGATCCTGAATATCCCTCACTCATGCACCCCTTCGCCTCAGCCATCGATACTGAGTTACCAAAACCACCAGAACGAGTTCATATCATGCTGGATTTTGCAGCAACTTGGGTGGAGGTTCCCGATGGAGCGAGAGATCGCCATTATGAGCGCTATCCCGATGAATCTTTAGCTCAATGGCACGCAAGATTGGGTTTAACTGATGAAAAGGGCGAGTGAAACATCATTCAGTAGCACTATAGTGAACGATCGCTTGCCCGAAGTTTCAAATGCCCATTAAAGTTACTTAATACAATGACTGTAGGAAGAATTTCCCAGTAGAAATCGGAATAATATGAGATAGCAATGTAGTTACTGAGAAATTCAACTTGTGACCCCGTATGATGCAGCTTATATCTTAAGCTTTTTTTACGCCAATATTAACTCCTAAAGACGTAAATTAAAGAAACGAGCGGGATATTTCTGTGATACCACTTAACCTTGACGCGATTATTAATGCAATTTCTGGCATCGCCAGTCCACTGATTAAAGATAAGTTGCAACGTAATGAAACTGTTATCAAATTACTAAAACAATTTAACCTCGCTCCAGAGCATCCACCCGCTGATTTTAGTGGGGTTTACGCCTATGCCTTGGTAGAGTACGGTGTTGGCAAACCTAAACCCTTTCTCGAACTTTTCCGCCACGAACAAATAAAACAAGCCTTTCACAAAGCCTTAGACCACAATAACCCCTCAATCCTCCTATCTGAAGTCGATACATTTGTAGGTGCTTATGCTTTGGGGGATGAAATCAAAACCCTGGGGCTTGATATTAGACGCGAAGTAGCAGCATTTGCCACTGTCTTTATTGAAGTTGCCAAGCGTAGCCGCACACCATCCGATGCTCTGATGAGCCAGCAAATTGGTTCTTTGCACAGAAAAATTGCAACTATCACCGAACAATTAGACAGGTTGCCAACTCTTGAAGGAATTCGTACCGAGATGGCAAGGTTGGCTTCCCAAAATTATCCAGCACTGGCAGCAGCTGCTACTGCAGTTGAAAACAACTGTAAGGCTGTTGCACTTGCCCAACAAATGCGCGGTTGGTTTGAAACCCTGGGTTACCGTTTTGAGAAACATGAAGTTTGGGCAGAATATTTTGAGTGGATTATCAACATTCAGGGAAGGCGGGGATATGACCGCATTTTGGTACGTGGCATTGAGGGTGAAGCAGGAGTTAAGGACGTTGCAGCTTTGCGTGAAGAAATACAAAAGCAACGGACGGATGAAGGATGGCTCGTTTCTGCGCGTCGGATTTCGCGAGCAGCACGGGAACAAGTTAAAAATGAGGATTATAGCAAAGTTTTTTGCTACACCTTTGACGAACTCTTAGACCAAGATGCTGATTTTAGCGCTTACCTGAACTGGTTGGAAACTGAGGTAAAACGTCGGGGCATTGATACTCAGTATGTCCCCCTTGCTTGCACCAAAGAAGAAATTGACTCTGTAACTAAACGCCAGATAGCTGTAAGTCGTTACGATGAGGAAGATGGCTGGATTGATGGATACATCGACCTTTGGTTGGACGATCCAGCTAAAGAACATATCTCAGTTTTGGGAGAATTTGGCACGGGAAAGACTTGGTTTGCTTTTCACTATGCTTGGGTGGCATTACAACGATACCGGGATGCTCAAAAACGCGGCGTGGAACGTCCCCGCCTCCCGTTGGTCATTACCCTACGGGACTTTGCTAAAGCACTCAATGTTGAAAACGTGCTGGCTGGTTTCTTTTTCACCCAACACAATATTCGCTTAAATAGTGACGTTTTTGACCAACTCAACCGCATGGGCAAGCTGCTGTTGATTTTCGATGGCTTTGATGAGATGGCAGCTCGTGTTGACCGCCAGGAGATGATTAACAACTTCTGGGAGTTAGCGAAAGTGGTCGTTCCTGGTTCTAAAGTTATCCTGACCTGTCGTACCGAACACTTTCCAGAAGCGAAGGAAGGGAGAGCACTGCTCAATGCCGAACTTCAAGCATCGACTGCTAATTTAACAGGAGAAACACCACAGTTTGAAGTCTTGGAACTGGAGAAGTTTAATGACGACCAAATCAGACAAGTCCTATCGTTTCAAGCTTCCCCTAACACAGTAGAGCAAGTGATGGGTAATTCCCAACTGTTAGATTTAGCCCGTCGCCCGGTGATGACGGAGTTAATCCTAGAAGCACTCCCAGATATTGAAGCCGGGTTACCCGTAGACATATCGCGAGTTTACTTGTATGCGGTACGTCACAAGATGGAACGGGATATCAAAGCAGAACGCACCTTTACTTCTTTAGCAGACAAACTTTACTTCTTATGCGAACTATCCTGGGAGATGCTCTCAACCGACCACATGAGTTTGAACTATCGGTTGTTCCCAGACCGCATTCGTCGTCTCTTTGGTTCTGTGGTGCAAGAAGAAAAAGATTTAGACCACTGGCATTACGATATGATGGGTCAAACAATGCTGATTCGTGATGCTGATGGCGACTATACTCCAGCCCATCGTTCCTTATTAGAGTTCTTTGTTGCTTATAAGTTTGCCGCAGAATTGGGAGCATTAGCTGAAGATTTTACTGAACTGGCAAGATCGCGATCGCGTTTGAATAACAGTGCAGCACCAATTGACTATACCTGGTCTGGTTACTTTGCTCCTCGTGATGCGATCGCGCTTAGCTGCGGCAACAGCCTCGCGCCATTAAAAGGGTTTATACGTGAGCCATTAGAGAAGTTGAGGGAAACCGTTGGGCGAGCGCAACTGACGAAAGCAGTGATAGATTTGCTTGTGCCAATGTTGGGTAATAACGAGTCGTTGATTAAAGTTATTGAAGCGACGCGGGGGAAAAGTGAAGATGAGGTGGGTTATGTTGGGGGGAATGCAGCAACGTTACTGGTGAAAATTGACAAGAAGGCACTAGACAACAAAGATCTCTCCCAAGCTGTAATTATTGGGGCTAATTTTTCCGATGCTAGTCTGCGCGGTGTTAATTTTGCTGAAGCGAATTTGGCGAATACTATTTTTCCCAAGGTCTTTGGTGCAATTTTTGCAGTGGCATTTAGTCCTGATGGTAAGTTGTTTGCTACAGGTGATGCTAGCTGTAAGATTCTTATTTGGAGATGTGAGGATAGTCAACCAATTGCAGTCTGTGAAGGACATAAAGATTGGATACGGTCAATTGCCTTTAGTCCGGACGGTAAAGTTGTAGCTAGTGCTAGTTATGACCGAACAATTAAATTATGGAATATCCTCACTGGAGAGTGCCTAAAAACTTTACAAGGGCACGGAGGTCGGGTAAATTCTGTTACTATCTCTTCTAACAATAAAATCTTAGTTAGTGGCAGTAGCGATAACACAATCAAAATCTGGAATGTGCATACTGGAGAATGCTTTAAAACCTTGCAAGGTCATACCAGTAGAATTCATTCAGTTACAATTAGTCCTGACAGTTTAATCCTAGCTAGTAGTAGCAGAGACAAGACAATTAAAATCTGGAATATTTATACAGGAGAATGTCAAAAAACCTTACTAAGCCATAGCGATTCTGTAAATTCAGTAACAATTAGTTCTGACGGTGCAACCCTAGCTAGCTCTAGCGCTGATACAACAATAAAGTTATGGAGTATACATACAGGAGAATGCCAAAAAACCTTACAGGGACACACTAATGAAGTGCGAACAATAGCTTTTAGCTCTAACAACAAAACTCTCATTAGTGGTAGTTACGATAAAACCATCAAGTTATGGGATATTGGCACTGGGGAATGTTTGAACATTTTACAAGCACACACTGATGGGGTTAGATCGGTAGCAATTAATCCTAATGCAACTACTTTAATTAGTGGAGGCAACGATCGAACAATCCGTCAATGGGATCTCCTGACTGGAGAGTGTGTAAATGTTTTGCAGGGTTATAGTGGCGCAATACGATCGGTAGCAATCAGTCCCAGTGAAGCAACTCTAGCTAGCAGTAGTGAAGAACCAACAGTGAAGCTATGGAACATACGTACTGGAGAATGCCTAAAAAATTTACTTGGACACACAAGTAGGGTAAATTCAGTAGTTTTTAGTCCTAACGGGAAAACTCTAGCAACTGGTAGTTATGACCGAACAATTAAACTATGGGATGCTTATACTGGAGAATGCCTAAAAACTTTCAATGGTCATAGTGGTGGAGTCAATTCAGTAGTTTTTAGTCTTGATGGTAACATTTTAATCAGTGCTGGCGGTGACATAACAGTGAAACTATGGGACATTGAAACGGGAGAGTGTCTCAAAACCTTGCAAGAACATAGCAATTGGTTATGGTCAGTAGCCGTTAGTCCTGACGGTACAACTATAGCTAGTGGTGGCGATGACAAAGTAGTGAAGTTATGGAATATTTCTACGGGAATACGTTTGAATACCTTAGAAGGGCACCAAGAATCTATATGGTCATTAGCAATGAGTTCTGACGGTAAAACCCTAGCTAGTGGTAGTGATGATAATACAGTAAAATTATGGGATATTAGCACTGGACGATGTCTTAAGACTTTACGAGGGCATATAAGCAGAATAGAGGCAGTAGCTATTAGCACTAATGGTCAAATTTTAGTTAGTGGTAGTTTCGATCGAACAATAAAACTTTGGGACATAAATACAGGAGAATGTTTGAGAACTTTGCATGGTCATACTCAACGAGTACGGTCAGTAGCTATTAGTTTTGACAGTACGCTCATATTTAGTGGTGGCTATGATGAAACAATTAAGATTTGGAATGCTAATACAGGTCAGTGCCTAAATACTTTCATTAACAAGCCATATGCAGGAATGAATATTACAGGCATTACTGGTTTGACAAAATCTGAAAAATCTACGCTCAAAGCTTTAGGAGCAGTGGAGGATGAGTAAATTCTGCTCAAAATGAGATGTGATGGGATGCGATCGCGCTTCAACTCTTTTTTATAAAGAGTATTCACAAATATGAATGTTATATTCAACTATAGTGATTATATTGCTGGTTATTATAAAAGAATAGCTTAAGTTTACTGACTCTTCATTGCTTTGCACAGTCGTGCAGGTAAGCGATCCAATACTTCACCACCAGGGCAATTGGAGTTGCCAGTTTTTTGATGTATTAAATTCTACTTGTTACTAGAAAGCGTTTCCTCAAAGCTAGAACTCGTCTCCCTGGCGCTGCTCCAAATTTGGGCTATATCCCCAGTTTCAATCCTCAATCACCTTAATAAGGTGATACGATAATTGTCCTCGCTGCTGTTGATTTCTGAGTCTTAATACGAAAGGGTTACAAAAATAAAATTACTCTTTTACATGAAATTATCAGAAAAACTTTTAAACATAAAAAAGAAACATTTCTTACTCCCTTTTTCAAACTAGTCCTCCATATCCTCGGTCATGCCAGCATTTATAAGTGTAATATTGTACTCAGCATTATCGGTTTGTCCTGTAGCCCGAATGGTATCCCGGACTAGGTAGTAGATAGCACGAACCTGCGGACCAAAAACAACTTTATCTTCATTTTTGAGATCGTGGGCTGGAATTTTGCGACCGTTAATCATCAAACCGTTGGAACTAGTTTTACCCTTTGCATCGCCATCGACGATTCGGTAATAATAGCCCCGTTTTTTATCATCACGCGGTAGCCTAACGAGAGTGGCATGACGGCGCGAAACAAATTGTGACACAAGGCGAATATCGCACTCCCGATCTCTACCAATAGAGTAAGTAGGACGATCCAAAGTAAACTCTTTACGCCCTTGGTCATCTTCTATTATCAGTAAATGGCTTTCATTCGATTCTGCTGTTACTGATGGTATTTCTTCAGCAACAACAGCAATTTCTTCTTCAACGGCAGGTGCTGTAGCTTGACCTTGTTGTTTAGCTAACAATTGTTCGCGATACTTGGCAGCCATTTCCTCTGCCCGCTCGTAAACAAGTTGACGATTTTTAATCACGTCACCCGGTTCGGGTTCCAACTTTTTAGTAGATAAGGAGATACGACCTTTTTGTGCATCTATCTCAATAACCATCACCACGATTTCATCATTGACGCTAAATACGCTGTGAGGCGTGTCTATGTGCTCCTGAGAAATTTCAGAGATGTGCAGTAGACCGCTAACACCGCCAATATCAACAAATACACCGTAAGGTTTGATACCGCGTACAATACCAACAATTACATTACCCACTGCCAAGCGATTCATTTTACGCTCAACTAAGGCTCGACGATGAGAAAGAACAAGGCGGTTGCGGTCTTCATCTACCTCTAGGAACTTTAACGGTAATTCTTCGCCTACCAATTCTTCTTTAGGTTTGCGAATGCTAATGTGGGAACTGGGAATAAAACCACGCAAGCCCTCAATTCGCACTAAAGCACCCCCTCGATTCGTTGCAAAAACTTCTGCACGAACAATCGCATCCTCTGCCTGAAGTTGCCGTACCCGTTCCCAAGCCCGCATATATTCAATCCGGCGAATTGAAAGGGTTAGTTGTCCATCTTCATTTTCATCTGTTAATATAAAAAACTCACGAGTCTCGTTTGATTGCAAGACTTCTTCCGGACTTTCAATACGATGAATCGACATCTCCTGAATGGGAATGTAAGCTGCTGTTTTAGCACCGATATCAATCAAAGCACCCATCGGTTCAATGCTAAATACAGTTCCCGGCACAATGTCTCCTGGGCTGAAATGATAGTCGTACTTATCAAGTAAAGCGGCAAAGTCATCGTGAGTAAAACCAATTTCTGGTGCTTTGCGATCGACTGTTTGAATGGAAAATTTTCTCCTTTCTATACCACTAACTTCTACTTCTGCCTCAACAGATAAATGTTGATTCCTAATAATGGGAGGAGAAGTTTCCTCTGGTAACAAGATATCTGATTCTTTTCGATTAATCCCTTCAACAGAAACCCCCAACACTTCATTTAACTCACCCGAAGAAACCAAGGCTTCCAGCAATCGAAAACTTTCTTCGGAACCTTCTAAGATTAACTTTATACTTCCTGACTCAATTTTTAAAAGAGTTAAGGAAGCATCTCCTGTAATTTTTTGAAGATGAGCAACAATCGCTTCTAATTTCTGTTTGCTGACTTCGTTAACACTTCCAGTCAATACAAATTCATAAGTCACCTTTGATGGATTTTCTAGTTTGATAGAACGAGTCATAGAATCTTTTATGAGAGTTGTTGTTGGGGAACGATCGGGATTGCGCTCTGGTAACGAACTATTCTTACACTTCAAGACTGGAGTGGAAAATTCTGCAATCCCTGCCATTTGAATTGCATTACAACCAAATTCATAGGCAGTCTTAACAGAACACCCAGATCCCAAAGCATCATAAAAGCCTACAGCAAATTCTACAGCCGCGCGATCGCCAATTTCTCTATTCATTCCAATGACAAAATTAATATGTTGAGCAATAGCTTGAGCTTGGATTTCTGAGTAGCAAGCATTCAACAGTACGCACTCTACAGACTCTGAAAAAAGTTTGAACAACCCAGCAAGTGCGTCGGGAGACACTAATTGTATATTCCCCAGTTCGTTCTCAAATGCTAAACCACCATCCTCTGCTCCATGCCCAGAAAAATGAACGATATGGGGCAAAAAGTTTAAAAGTGCTCGTCGGACATCTCTCGGTCGAACTGCCCATTCAGAGTGAAGGACGAATCTGTCTCGCTCGCTTGCTTGCCGCAAACCTTCTTTAATATCGCGGGCTTCTTCATCCAAACGCAGTTTATCCGTACCTAAAGGATGTGCAGCTAGAATCAGAATTTTTCTAATTGAATTATCATCACTCATTACTGCCAACAAGCTGAATATTGCTTCAATCTTAGCTTATGCTCGTTGCACGCGATAGCGACAGGCGAGCGCGTGGAGTTTTTCACTTAATATTGCTGCAATGTTGTTAGCCTAGAAACAACTGAATTGCAGACCGAAGCACTTCACTGTTGTTCAAAAACAAAAATGACTGAGACAGGTTTGTTGGTTACCGGATAGTACATTTCTCGTAAATTCAGCAATCGGTAATTGCGATCGCAAAATCCTTCAATCCACGATTCCATAGTACGATAGTACCAAGGAGCGGGATGAAATGGTTCATTGCCAATCTCTGACCACGAAGTTTCCCGCCAACCATCTGCTGTTTCAGTTCCACCGCCAGCAGTCAATGGGTGGAGTGTTTGAACAATAATGTGACCGCTCGGCTCCAAAAGACAGTGACCAGCATCAGCAATATCAGTTAAGTCTCGTTGTCCGAGAATTGAGAAGTTACAGATAAAGCAAGAAAAACACTCAATGTTACCGAATTTTTGCACTCCCAAGTCGGAGTATGAACTTACAAGAAAGCGAGAATCGCCATATTCCCGTGCTGCTTCAATCAGAGCGCAAGAAGCATCGACTCCCCACCCATCAAATTTTTTGGCAAATAGTTCGCGACACAACCAGCCCTCTCCACATCCCACGTCTAAAAAAGTTGTTGGATTCAGCCGAGTCACAGTCTCTAGTATGCTCTTGTTAGTGACTTGAACCCTGCTTTCAATTTGATGGGAACGAATCACCCGTGTCCAGGACAAGGCATTCTTGTTCAATGATGTGGGACTGGTTACGCTGCCAAATGGACGGCACTTAGCCATAGCGGTGTTTGTTTGAGATTCCAAGGCTGACGATTCTACACGCGAAAAAGTCATAGCAAGGGTAGCACGAGCAGCATGGGATAGCTGGAGCGGACAAACAAATAAGTAAATTGAAGGTTTTTCAGTCTTATTTACCGAACTTAAATATTCGGATATTACCACTTATTTACAGTTAGAAATTATTATGCGGTTATTATCAATTTTGAGGTAGTTAAAGCCGAATCACTCAAGATTATGCAACCCATATCATAAGAATATAAAGCCAACAAACAAGAACGCAATTTCTACTTATTCATAATACTATGACACTCATTCGTTACAATCCTTGGAAAGAACTAAATGCAATCCAACGCTTGTTTGAAGAAACAAGAGTTCCCTTTGAAAGAGATTTCGTAAAAGTTCCTGCTGCTGAATTGACCCAAACTCCGGATGCGGTTCACCTCAAGCTAGAACTTCCAGGTATGGATGCTAAAGATTTAGATATCCAAGTGACAGAAAATGCTGTTTCCATTAGTGGAGAGCGTAAATCTGAAACTAAGACCGAAGAAAAAGGCACGACACGGACTGAGTTTCACTATGGTAAGTTTCAGCGCGTCATTCCCTTAGAAGTCAAAGTTCAGAATACTAATGTCAAGGCTGAATACAAAGACGGTATCTTGAATCTGACTTTGCCTAAAAAAGAGTCAGAAAAGAACAAAGTTGTCAAAGTGAATTTAGAACAGCCTGCTGCATAGTTGACTGTTTGAGAGATAAATTTCCTTGCACACAAATAATTATCAAACAACCCCGGTTTAGTCAGACTTACCGGGGTTTTTTCTCAGGAGTGCGAGCTGGCAAGGGATAACGGCGATACTACCGTATCGCAACAACCTACAGATTCAATACTGCTCGGTTAACGGTAGCTAATTGGGCTAGTAGTAACTGTTCGCGCTGTTCGAGGTAGGCAAGGTCTTCTAATGCCCAAGCGTGTAGGTAGTCACTAAAAAAAACACTTTAAAAGGATACTCGACAATGCCGCTTAATAAAGCAAATGACAGTGCCATACGCGATGTGTTGACCAGTGCGAAAGTCATTGCTGTTGTCGGACACTCCGATAAACCAAATCGTACTAGTTATCAAATTGCCCAATTTTTACGGAAGGTTGGTTATATTGTTTACCCCGTCAACCCACAAGTTCCAGAAATTGATGGTCAACCCAGTTATCCTTCTTTAAAAGAAGTGCCATCACGTATAGATATTGTTAACGTCTTTCGCCGCTCTGAATACTTAAGTGAAATTGTAGCCGAAGCGATCGCTATTAATGCCAACACAATCTGGGCGCAACTGGGTATATCGGATGAAGCAGCCGCACAAAAAGCATTGGATGCGGGAATGAACGTAGTGATGGATGCGTGTATCAAGATTGAATATTTACGCTTGGTTCGTGTCTAATTTTATGCAAGCGATACGGCAGTATAGCCGTAATCGCTCGCTTATCGCTTCGGCGATTGCAGATATTAGCTCTTTTAGAACATGGAATTAACCTAAGCTACCTCGTCACTAAGGCTCTTCATTTTTGCAGAACTCCTGTTACAGTTCAATAATTCTTCAAACAAAGGATCGCCAAAATTCATCAATCGTAATGAAGGCATTTCATCAAAAACATTAGGGGAAAAAGTAACCGTGTAATTCTGGCTTTTGTAATTCAGTTGCCAAATTCCCTCACTTTCTCTTTCAAACTCCACGCCATTGGCTTTTAAAATTGTTGAGGATGTGAAAAACTGTTCGATGATTTCTGGTGTAAAGGGAGAGGGAACGAGCGGTTTTTGAATTTCTGCTAAGTCAGTGTCTAAATCTATTGCGATGGTGTCTTCAATTGCTAGGCGAAGTGGTGGGGTGTCTAATACCAAATCAAATTCAGACATTAAAACATCCTCTTCTTCTGGGTCGGCGCTCATGGCAGCTTGCTCAATGAATGTAGGCACTTGTGCTAAAATTGGTTGGAGGTTACCAACAACTGTTGCAAAAGCGTTGATGCGATCGCGCAATTTCCGATAAACTTTTGCTTCGACAGTGCCGTCATAGTAGAAGTTGTGGATTCTTACAGTAGAATACCTTTGTCCGATGCGGTCAATTCTCCCAATGCGCTGTTCAACCCGCATGGGATTCCAAGGCATATCATAATTAATCAGGACACCGCAATTTTGTAAGTTCAACCCCTCTGACGCAGATTCAGTGCAGAGAAGAATTTTAATTTCGTCTTGGCGGAATCGGCGTTTAATTTGTTCTTTGGAAACGAGACACCACTCCCCATTCTGGTACAGTTCTCCGCCACGCCCGGAGTAGCAAGCAATTTGGCTGCCGTATAAATAAACCAAAGTATCCCGCAGATAGTCCATTGTATCCGTGTATTGGGTGAAAATAATCGCGCTTTCCCGTTCGGTCAACTCTTGGCGTAGAATCTGAATAAAGCGGGAAAGTTTGGTATCTTCTCCGGTGTTGTCAAATTGTTGTAATAATTCTTCAAGATATTGAATTTCTTGAGGGTCTACTGGTTCAAAAAAAGATTCCAACCCAGCAATAACGACATCTTCTGCATCGTCTATATCTGCTAAATCGTCTTCACTAGACCCATCCGAAAACTCGCAGCCTGCTATCTACAAGGCTTTGAGACCAGTCCTTGCAGATTCTGTTTCAACCTATAAATCAGGGTTTGATATAGTTATTGATAGTTTAGAGGCAAAAAATATATAATCTGACTTAACGCAAACACAATTTTTTGTTCATATAAATTATGTTGGTAAGACAGAAGTTCCTATTCGTAACCTTACAAGACCACAAACTAATAAAACTATTTCATTATAAACTTCAGCATTTAATCTAAATCGTTGTGATGCAATTTGAAAAATCTTGATGAGCCGGATTAAGTGCTCTACAAAAATACGTTTACTAGACAAAATTTTATTTTCTTCTTTTTGTTGCTCAGTCAATTTCTGTTTCTTTTTCTTCTTATGAGGAGTCGTTATATTCTGACCGCCTTGATATGCTTTATCACCTTCAAATTCTTGCTGTTCATCAAATTTTGTTTGTTGCTCCTTAAACAAGTTTATATCTGCTGTTGGACCTGGAAAACCTACTTGAACATCAATAATGTCTTTCCCTTCTGGCAAGGAAATTATTTGATTTTTTATAGTATGCTGTTTTTTCTTCCCTGAAAAGAACTTTTTTTGTTCTTCATTATCAGAAGGTCTATCAATAGGCTGTTCTAGGCTATCGACTAATAACTGAAAATTCGTTAATATTTCTTGTACAATCATCAAATATCCTTCTTTATTTTCGACTTGTTCTATTAAACTAGAAGGTAAAATTTTCCGTAATATCTTTCGCCAATAATGAAAAGTGTCATTAGCTTCAGTTTTTGATATCCCAAACAGAATTCCCAAAATTTCAAATGTGGGTATTTGTCTTAGGTAGAATAAACACAAACATATTTGTTCTGGTATGGATAACAATTCTTTGCGCCCACCTCCACGACGATGTATTCTGACTTTTTGTTGTTCTAGTTTAAACTGTTTTTCTTCATGAAGTTGTTTAGCACAATTTACAAGGTCAGTAAATTGGTCATAACTTATACCCAAAACTTGTTTTGTGCGCGAGGGGTACTTTTGTATATAATCGAATGTACTAATCATTTAATTAAGTCTTGGTAGAGGGTCAACTTTACTTTCTACCATTTTTTTGCACCAAAATCATATTTCGGACGAGTCTAATAAATTGAAGCTATTAAAACGCTGCGGATTTGGGTTTAGAAATTTTAATAATTTTGAAACACGGGCTTTACTATTTTGGCATTTTCCAAAAAGTTTAGCCCACTAAGTACGGAAGAACCCCTCAAATGTCCGCATAAATAAATCGTTGCTAACTAAGCCCGTGTTTTTGAGAAACCTGCGTACAGGTTCTGTATTTTCTTCTTCTTGGTAAAGGGCGATAATGGCGTGGAGTCCATCGACTAAATATCTGGCAGAAAATTCCGTGTCGGTGACGGAAAAGGCGCGTTTTTTCAGGCGTTGTTCTAGGGTGAGTAATTTACAGGAACCGCTTCCCGAATCGAGTAGTTTGTGCTTTTTGACTAAATCGGAAACATCAAAACCACCTACTGCTAAGGCGAGTTGTCTGGCTTCATCGAAGGGAAATTCTCGCGCTTCAAAGGTATCCCATGCTAGGAGATACCATTGGGTTAAGGGGTCGATACCGTTAAAGTCTTTACCTTCTAACAAACTTTGCAGTCGGTATTCAACGATCGCTTGGCGTACTTCTTCAAATGCTGCTTTGGGTTCCACTGGATTCCCTGCACTGTCGAGGATGGAACTATGGCGGGTAAAGACGCTTAACGCACAACCGTAGGCGGTTAAGCACAAGTCAATACCAGGGGGTTTAATGCGGCGTTGTGGATCTGCTACTCTATCGGCTGCGGGACGAGTATCTGCGGTGAGGGATTTTTCAATATCTGGTGCTTTTTCAAAGACGATATTTCGCACGTCAATTCGCACGTCATCCCACCAAGCTTGTTGGGCGTTGGGATCGCGTTTGCGACATACTAATAATACTGTACTGGAAACGGCGTTTTTCTGGGCTTGGTGTAGGTTTTGGGGGTTTTCGGTGCTAACAGCCCAAGATGCGGTAATTTCAAAACCAGCATCGATGAGAGATTTGGCTAACACATCCCATGCACCAGAGTCTTTGTGGTTGAATTGTACTGTCATTACGCCGTCGTCGCGCAAAACGCGATGGTATTCAGCAAACGCCATTGCCATTTTTGCTTCATAGTCTTGGTTGGCGAGTTCTTCGGGGGATACTCCCATGTTGCGGAACCTTCCCGGATTTGCGATCGCTTCTCTATCTTTGTCGGTCAGTTCCTTAAAGAATAATTCGGGGAAGATATTTAATAAATTGGCTCGCAGCCAAACATAGAAAAAATCCGAAATTTCACCATAACGAATAGAATCATAATATGGTGGGTCGGTGATAATGGTATCTACAAAATTATCAGAAATGTGAGTTAAGTTATCGGCTGATGCTGCGTCTATTTGGATGGATTTTGGATCGTGTTGTTCCATCCCAGGGATACCTGTTGAACCTGGTTTCGTGCCAAATAAGGCACAAAGGCTTTTATAATCTGAGGCAAACGCATCGGCACATGAATACCATAGCTCACCAGCACCATTAATTTCTGGATAATTCCATGTCAAATTTAGTGTGTGCTGTGTGGAAGCTCTTTCTATTGAAGCTCTTGCTGTGTGCCAAATAGACAATCTACAATTTCTATCAACACATCTATCAAATACTAACGCTAAATAAGTTGCGATCGCTTGTGCTTTCTCCCATTCATACTCAGCTTGAATTAGCGCTTTTGCTTTATCAATAATTTCTATATAAATTACCAGTGTTAAGAGATGACGTGAGTTAAACATTTCATGCCATTTATAAATACCATAGAGATACATATCTGGTCCTCTATGAGTATTCTCAGGAATCTCCTGAATTGGTATGAATCCAGCTAGCTCCCACTCATGTCTCTTATTGAGCAATAATAACTCCGCTTTTTGAACACCTTCACAATCTATCTCTGTAGGCGTTCTAAATTCAAGTGAACTGCTTCCCTTGCGATAAGCAATTGCGTATAACTGATGCCTTAGTCGAGATGATTGAGCATTAGCTTTTATTATTTCATCTTCAATTACATTATTACAATTAGGACATCTACCTACACCTCTGCTGATAGTAGTTGTGGTATCTGGATCGTATTCACCATCATTAGTTTGAATCGTTGTTCCCTTCCCCTTTCTACCCTTAACCAATTCAAAATCAACTCGCTTATTTTCAGGATTTGGAATTGGCTTGACTGCACACCAATCACTGGTTATTTTCCTAGCTTGTCCTTTTCCTCCGTAATTGCTAGTTTTACTCAACCACCAATTTGGGCTAAGAGGAACAACAGATTCACAACTTGGACAAACAACTGTATGCGCCCATAAATATGTTTGCACGGTTTCACCTGGTAGAGAAGGGAAAAACTCAGCTAATCTTTTCTCTGCTTCATCTCCTACCCACTTCACCCATTTATCAATATCCTGCTGCAAATCGGGTCCAAATTTCAACGGATACTCCATCGCGGCTTTCATTGTCACTACCGCAACGGGGTTTAAATCGGAAGCTAACACGTTTAACCCATATCTTGCGGCTTCAAAGGGAATACTTCCACCGCCTGCAAACGCATCTAATACAGTTGGTGTGCGCTTTCCCCAAACTTTCTCGCAATAATCCTGGACTTTCTTAATTCGCACCGAACTAGGTGGAGTTTTGTAAAGTTTGACTTCCTTCCCCGGTTCTAACCCTAACAAATATTCAAATTCTTGCATTGTGATATCTGCTGGTAACAAGGAAGCCAACACGCTGGCGCGGCTAAAGGATAATGGCTTACGCGAGTACCAGCGATGTAATCCTTTAAATGGATTTCCTCCGTGTTCAAAATTTACTTGCTCGTTTAATATCTGTACGGGCATCATTTTTTCAATGAAGACGGAGGGACGTTTCGAGGTTGAGTCAGTCATGGAGGATTGGTATTACTACACCTTATTTTCACCATTATGGATTGAGATAGCTAGAAATGCCATTTTTGTAGGACAAGAGAGGATCGCCTTCATCAATCATCCGTGCGTGAATAGCATCAGCAACAGACAAACAGACTTTACACCAAATCGTTAAGCGTTTTTAATATCGCTCAAAAGTTCTAACTCAGAATTGACACCCAAATTAACAGGAATGTTTCTTTCAAGCAACTTATAGGAATGCTTCTTCCAAGGTAATTTCTAAAAGTTCACCTAACTTACTTAAGCTGATTTTCCCTAATCAATATGCCTCAAAAGCCATTTTTGTATACTCATTAGGAAATTGACTAACTATCTCGCGCTCTTATTGGAACTATTTAAATCATAGTCCACATAGTCATCCAAGATATATAAAAATTGAACTTATAAATTTAAAATAAAATTTTTATTGATTTCCGCTAAAATACCCTAAAGTTATATTCCACTTGTTCCGTTTATTAAAGCTAGTCAAAGACTTGACGAACAAGTTAACCTAACATAGGTTTTCCAAAAAAATATCATTTAGCAAAAGAAAAATGACCGACATCAGAGCCGATTATGATAAATCTTGGAAAGAAGCTTTGAACGAATATTTTGAAGACTTCTTAGCTTTCTTCTTTCCCGCAGTACACGCAGCAATTGATTGGACACAAACCCCTGAATCTCTTGATAAAGAACTTCAAAACATCACGGCTTCCGCACAAGCTCCAGATGGTGTGGCGGATAAGCTTTATAAAGTTCAGTTGTTGGACAAAAAAGAAGCTTGGATTTTAATTCACGTTGAGGTGCAAAGTTATTATGATGTTGACTTGGAAAAGCGGATATACACTTATAATTATCGCGCTGGTGAACTGTACGATAAATTTGTAGTGAGCCTAGCGGTTTTAGGTGACACGAGTCCTACGTGGCGACCTAACCGTTATGCAAAATCTATTTTAGATTGCTCGTTGAGTTTCACATTTCCAACTGTCAAGCTCATGGATTACGAACAGAGATGGCATGAGCTAGAATCAAGTAATAATCCATTTGCCATCATTACGATGGCACATCTGAAAACTAAAGCAACAACGAGGAATTTAACTCAACGGGAAGAATGGAAATGGCAATTCATTCGCGGACTTTACGAGCGGGGTTTGACAAAACAGCAAATTGTGAAACTCTTTGACGTAATTGATACAATGATGACATTGCCCGAACAGCTACAACAAAGATTATTTGCCAAAATCGATCGCTTTGAGGAGGAAAGAAAAATGGCTTTGGTTAGCCCAACCGTACAACTGGCTAGGAAACAAGGTGAGCAAAAAGTCATCATACGACTACTAAATCTTCGTCTTGGTGAGATTGAGGAGTCATTAATTGAGCATATTCGTAAATTGCCTATCGAACAGTTAGAAGAATTAGCAGAGGCATTGCTGGATTTTTCTACTGTAGCCGAGCTAGAACAATGGTTACAAAATAGACCAGTAGTTATAGAATCATAAAAAACACTGGGGAGACGTTATTGGATTTTACTGAAGTTGGGAATTTGATAGCTTGGATCGATTTGTATCATCTTTTTCGTCAAAGAATACTAGCGATCGCCAAGTAAGACTCGGATTGCTTTTAAAGCTTGGTTGCGTTTCCCATTACTTATTTTGGCAAACCAGTAATGGGATTCTTCATAACTCATGGCTCTAATTCCTTGTGCTATGTTCGCAATGCGTTCTACTTTGGAAAGGGGTTGCAAGGTTTGAAATAATAATGCCAGGTTTATCCCTGATTCTTCGTTTAATATGTAGGGTGTTTGACGATTGTGGGTTAAGGTTTTTGGGTTGTAATTATTGGCTTTTAAACAATCATAAATTGCCTGTTTTACTTGTATTAATGCATTACCCTTGAGTCGCCCAATGCGTTTTGCTGAGGGACGCTTTTTTTCTCCGGCTTTCTTATAAGCACATTGATACAACTCCAGGGCAAAGTTATTATTGTCACATGGAACCACTCGCAATTGAAATTCTTGCATCTCTAGTACGTTACTTTAGCTGTCAAATTCAGCCTGTCAACCGGATTCCGATTCAGGGTACTTTTGATATTACTGATTTCTGTGCCGTTTGGTTCTACTGGTGATGAAAATTGAAAGATAAGTTTGAGGGATACGTCGGCTTTTACCT
Source organism: Scytonema sp. PMC 1070.18 (assembly GCA_035967975.1). Lineage (GTDB taxonomy): Bacteria > Cyanobacteriota > Cyanobacteriia > Cyanobacteriales > Nostocaceae > Scytonema. Next base: position 23,794 of record JAWQFQ010000053.1, on the reverse strand, counting down.
CCGGGCTGCTCAGTAAGGTGTTAATAGCTGCCTGGAAACTCTGAAATCCTTTATATGGTCCTTGGTACTCCAATCGGGTAAACTGTTCTCCAAGGCTAATGGTGGCTACTTGGTCGATTTGCATGGGAAATTTCATCAACAGGGGAAAGGCTGTCATCAATTTGCGGTAGTCCATGACTTCTGCAACGGAAAGTTCGAGGGACTGAATCCCTTGGGCTTGATTGTCAAGGATGCGATCGCTCAATTGAGCAAATACGCTGTTTGGCGTCCCCTCTATGTCAAATTCTTCTGGTTTTGCTTTGAATAAAGAATAATTTCCCCAGGAAGGGTTTTGAGCTTCCTGACTTCCGGGTGTGGGTTGGGTTCCAGTACCGTAAACCAATATCTTGGCTTGGGTTTCTCTTTCTTCCACTTCACCATGACCGTAGTCGGCGATGATTTTAAAAGTTGTGGTTTTGGCGATCGCTATCTCGTACTCATCAGAGGGACGAAATTCTCCGCCTACCTCGTTCCCATCTTGATAAAGTTTAATTGTCAATGCTCCTGATGCTTTCCACCGCACCCGCACGGGTTTGAGTTTATCGGTGCTGGACATGACTTGGGCGTTAAGTTCAATTTCTCGCGGTTTCGGTAGTTCGAGAATTCCTCGGCGGTAAAGCACCATGCGATCGGAAAACTCAATAGAGTCGGGTAAGCCTAAAAAATAGTCAACAGAAGCGATCGCCACCAATATTCAGTAGATCGCAAACTTTTTTAGAAGCCTTATCCGGAATACTATCTTCTACGTTTGTAGTTTTCTTTTGTATAGCTACAGAAATTATCCTTATAGGGATTGTCATTTGTACAAAAATATGCATATTAGAATGACAAGTGACTCGAAGAAAAACAATCATATAACTTGTGCCTTGGTTGGTCTAAAGATTAGCCAAGTTGTGTCAGAGCCGTTCCAACAAAGGTTAAACATCAATAGCATTTCCTCATCTGCTAGTTCAAAACCCGAATCTGACTGCAAAGTTTTCTGACAGTTTTCTGACAGTGTAGAAGTTGCTTATGCTATGGAGAAAATTTTGATTTTGGTAGCACTTATCCATCAATCCTAAGATAATAGAATTGGGAAATAGAGGCATTAAACGAGTTAGCACAATGATAGTTTTTACTTCAAAAATCTAAGATTATTTTATGAAATATCTAGCATCAAAAATACACAATAAGAGGAATGTATTCTTTGGGGAAGCTGATTCATTTACTGTTATCAAACAAAGAATATCACAGGAAGTTTTACTAAGAGAATTAAAGTTAGCTTGTCTACTTTACGATCATGTAATTTTGGCGGCTGCTTATTTTTGGCAATCCAAAAGAGTGTATTCCTTAATACCCGAGATTGAAGTTCTAATTCAAAATGGTGATGTATTACCAGCTATTCGAGATTACACACAAACTAGAGATGCTAAAGATTATCTTGATAAGCGTATCGAGGAGTCTTCTGCACTTGTTACAGACTCTCCTGTATACCAAATTCCTTTGATCGCCTCAGAAATTGCTAAACCTACACAAAGACCAGTTGCTAATGAGTTAAATAGAATAGGTACATTTTTACATATAGATACTGGCTCCATTGAAGCTATTTTTCGTAGATTATGGTTAGATGATATTCATAATATTAAAAATCCTAATTCTATCTCTAACATTATAGAAATGGCTCCTAGCGAAATCTACAAGAGAAGTTTGATTAAACATTTGAATAGAGTCTGTAGTGGTCAATATTTTTCTCGCAGTATAATTGCAAGTTATCTACTTAACTTACCAATAGACCGCGATTTGAAATCTGCTCTGATCCAAAGAGCCTCAGAACTATATCTTTTATCTAATGCAATTACTGTAAATAGTGATTTATTAGTGAGTTCAAAACCTACTAATTCTCTTTATACTCCATCCAGTAATTTGTTAGGTTCTCTATCGCGGTCTAACGTAAATATTTTCGCAAAGTTTCTTGAAATATGCGATTTATCTATAAGCAATATTGATGAAATGACAGGTGTTGATATTATAAATTTAAAATCTTCAAAAGAATTTGTAGCTTTTCGTGATTTGTATAATAGTTTGTTAGAATCTGCTCTTCTTGAAAAGAAAATTCTTGTTAATGAAGTCGTTCAACAGTTTTTCGAGTTAAAAAGAGAGGAAAAACAAAAAAAAGTTTTAATTCGGATTTTAAATGTTTTAGAATTTGTATCTTCTGGAGTTTTTATTAACACTCTTAGCAGTATTATTCTGCCTGGATTTTCTCCAGTAGCACCAGCCCTTACAATAGGTAGTGGTGTAGCTGCCACAGCTAGCTACTTTTTAAAAAAGATTGGAAGAATAAAATCAACTCCTATCCTTGATTTTACAGATTCTATTAAAGAAGGAAAGTTTCGTAATAGTTTGTATAAAAATGTCTTAACTTTGAGGTTCAGAGACAATGATTTTATTGGATGAGAATATACAGGAAATTAAAGAAAATTTACTTTCCTTTGAAGAGTTAACAAAAACTCTTCAGAAAGATAAAGGTATTGTATTACGAGGTAAGAGTAGATCGGTTGCAGTCGGTGAAAGTTTATTAGTTAAAGTAAATACTTCTATAGGAATTAGTAATTTTAGAGAGCTAAATACTGAATTATATAAGCTAGAATTGCTATCATCCATAGGTTATCACCCCGATACACTTATGGATCTCAGCACAGTGCATACAGAAAAACCTCTTTATTCATTTGCAATTGATATATTTGGTGGTCCTGTTGGGACGCTTCCTCATTACTTATGTTTTAACCATCAACAAGGTATTAATTCGACGCTTCTAATGGAAGAAATCGAAAAACAAGCAGAAGCTGGTGTAGCATTTATGACGCTTCATTTGACACCACGCAGATACTTGTATGAGAAAGCCAAAGTAACTCGATTAACACCAATCACTAGTCGTGGAGGAGGGATTGTTATCAAAGATATGTATATAAACAATAGAGAGGAAAATATCTTATCCTTACATTTTGATGAAATCCTCAAAATATTCAAAAAGCATAATATCACCTTGAGTATAGGTACAACTTTTCGCCCCTCTACTACTGTGGATGCTTTGGATGAAGTTCAGTTGGAGGAAATAAAAATTCAAGGTGAGTACATATCTACTGCTCAGAGTGCTGGCGTATCAGTGATTATGGAAGGAATGGGTCATGCTCCTCTTAATAAAATTGTTGAATACGTAAAGCTTGTTAAAAATAGTTATGGTATACCTGTAATGCCTTTGGGACCAATTACAACTGATGCGGCTGTGGGTGAAGATCATATATCTTCAGCCATAGGGGCTTCTTTCATGGCTTTCTTAGGGGGTGCTGACATAATTAATTCTGTGACTAGAGAGGAACATACTGGGGGAATTCCTACAGTAGAGTCTATTTTGGAAGGTTTGAAATCTGCTCGCATAGCAGCTCATTCAGTTAATATAGTAAGGTTTCCGAGTTTGGATCGTATTGAACACTTAATGGCAGAAAGTAGAGCCAAAAACTACACTTGTGTAATTGGTGGTGGCTTGTTTACAGAATCCGCTAAACAAAGATTTAGTATGGGATGTAGTAGGTGTGGCAATGTCTGTCCACTAATTTTTAACCAAAAATTTGATATTGATTAAAGACAAATAATTCTAAGTTTTTCTTTTGGCAAAAAAACTACCCGTAACGCTAAGACGCAACTGGCTGATGCCAGAGGGATTTGCTGACAGAAGCAATATTTTTCGGGTTGGACTAAGATTACCGCTCATGAGAAATCCGAATTTCTATGAAATTAATACCATACCGAGCATCCTTTAATAAGGATTGGGATTTGCATATTGATAAAAATTAATTTTTATGCATATAGGCGTTACACCCAGTTCGTTGGCTAAAGGTTAGTTCAGCCTTTTGAGCTATCCTTGTTTAAAATAGGTACGAATGCTATGAATTGTTAATTGTTCCCTATTTTGCTACAAAACTATCTGCTTTTGAGCTATTTTATCTAAAATGCGTTTTTCTGCTGCTTCTAGGTGAGCCAGGGTATCTAACGTTTTTTGTTTCTCTTGTCGAATTCTTTCTAAATTCTTGATCAGATAATCGCCACTTAAATAATAATTACCAATACGTAGTGTTTCCTCGTCTGTAACTTCTCTTCCCGCAAAAGCATTACCTTCAAGTTCTTCTACTTTTTCAATCCAAGCGATCGCTTGTTCGGGTGTCATATCCTAACTCCAACGCAACCTATATGCTTCTAAAAATTGTAGCGCTTTTTCCCTTGTTAGTATCATTTCTCTAGAACCGTCTGGGTTCTCTTCAAACCCAATGCTTCTGTAAAACTCAATGGCTGCGGGTATAGCTGCCACTTTGAGAATTCCACTCATTCTATTTGGAGGAGAAGTCATTTCATCAATGATTTCTGCTATCAACCAGGTTGCTGCACCTTTTCTTGTTTCGGATACACTTTGGGGTAAACAGTTCCAAGGTGCAGCAGCATTGTATATCTAACAGTAGATGCTGTTGCTCGCCTTCATATAAATAAATTTCTCCAACTCTGGATTCAATAATTGAACCAGCTTGAAGCATATTACTGCTTTTTACTCCTCGAAACATATTGGGGCTATCAGTAGCAGCCTCTAATAAAGCTAAAGATTTGTTCACACAATACCCAAATTTAGTTCTCAACGTATTCTCAGGATTGCTTCCATAAAATTCTCTAATGTATTCATCTATTTTTTCTTGCCAGAATATGAGATATGAAATTGCTGTGCTATCAGCGTAATTGATGTATTCCAATATATTTTTGGTCATAATGATTTTGTCTAAAAAGTATTTTTCATAGTCATTTTACTAGATTTTATTAATACTTTTTACAGAAAATTGTTGGAGTTTTTATAGGTGAAAATTTGTGGTGCGATCGCAATACAATCGCTTTGGAACGCAAATCCTGTCTATTTAGAGGTATTTTTTTATTTATAGATATTTGATTACACGAGTATGTCTTCAAGAAAAGCAGGTCACTCTATCTACCAACTCGGTCATAAGCGATTGGGTAACGCGATCGCATATTATTTTGGTGCTGGCACAGCAGTTGTAGTGTTAGTGGTATTGCTACCATTACTACAATTTTCTCACTTGGGTTTATTTCTATATCTGGGATTAGGAGTTGGGGGGTATTTACTTTATCTTCAAGGAGAACAGTTGAGGAAGAAAGCAGCACGTGCTTATCAAGGCGCGGCAGCAGAAGCAGAAGTTGGAAGGCTTTTGAAAGTACTTCAAGCAAAAGGTTGGCAAGTTGAAGCAAATGTCCCAGTTAAGGGACTTGGAGATTTAGACTTTGCTATCAGGAGTCCTTCAGGTCACTATTTTGTTGTGGATACGAAGTCGCATAAGGGTACAAAAATTTATCTGAATGGGCAACTTACTCGTCGTTACGGGAGAAATCTTAATCCTTTTAAAGAAGGAAATCTTTTAGAGAAGGTGAAGCGACAGGCACGTTCTTTGTCTGTTCGGGTGTGTAAGCCAGTTGTTGCGGTTCTTTGCTTTACCCAAGGTGAAGTAGATATCCCTAATGGTGTCGCTGATGATGTGCTTGTCGTTTTTAAGGACGACCTATTATCCACTCTTGTTGATTGGGATAGAAAGCTCAATATTTTAACATGAAAGAATTCAGGTGTCAGGAGCCAGAATTCAGATGAAGGTTAAGCAACTGGGGGATGAGTAAAGGGGTTTAAATCCAATACCCGTGAATGAAAGTAATAATCAATATTATTAAATGAACTTAATAAAGTTTTAGTTACAGAGTTTTTGTAAGAAAAATACAACTTACATGAGTCTTTCAATTATCAGTTAGCAATCAAAAAATCAAGAAATTAATAAATATTAAATACTCTGATGGTTGGCAAAATAATTATCATTCTATCTCGGATTCTAATTAATAGTTTTTTGACATCATGAATTAGTTCTATACTGAGATAAAAGTATCAAACATACATAGTCATATTTGATGGAACTACAGGTACTATGCCGGATACTAAAAGTAATTGTGAAAGATTTGGCAAGTCTAAATCTGGACGCGGAGAAAGTGCTTTCCCTCGGTTAAGAATGCTAACATTACTGGCAGTATCTACACGGCTGATTCTAGACGTGGCTTATGGTCAGAGCCTTGGAAAAGGTTCTGGAGAACGAAGTTTAATGACAGAAATATTAACCAAAATAAATCGCAAGAATTTCTTATTTTTACTAGATGCTGGTCTATATTCTTTTCTGACTATTTGGACTATTTCATTAAAGAATTGTGATTTTTTAATGAAAGTAGGTCAAAATTTGAAGCTTTCTGCTCTGTCTGAAGGTCGTTTATCTGATGGAAGTTACTTGGCAGAAATTAAAGGCAAGATTTTCGATATCAAAAATTCTAATGAACAACAGAAAAAATGGCAGAAAGAAACTTTTATTGTCCGAGTGATTGAGTATCAAGGGGAGGAAAAAAAGGCAAAACCCGACAAGTATTGAACCAACCCTTTTAGCTAAACTCCATCTTTTGTCTACGGATATTGTCCTTGATTCATCAAAACTTGCCGTTGAAGTATGCGATTAGGAACATTAAACTGAAGCAGCCTTGCAGTCCCTTGACCAATCTGAGTTTTTCCTTCTATTCTCGCACCTTCAAGATTGAAATGTTCATCCCAAACCTGACGACGGGGATTAAACAATGGGACAATTTCTTTAGTAACTTGGTCTATTGTAGCGAAATCCGAACCTTTATGACGGTTGCAGGATAAACATGAAAGTGCTAAATTCTCATCAGTCGTTTCACCCCTATGCTTTACGGCAATAATATGGTCTACTTCATGGGTATAGATTGAAAAATTTTGATGGATTAAGCAATATTCACAGCGTCCAGATGCTCTCTCTATGACTAGCTTACGTAGTTCGGCAGGAATTGAATTAGAAGTCATTTATTAAATTCTAGTGGAGGCTCGTGCTTTTAGTAAAAGCATAATATGTTCTAATTGCTCGTAAACATCTAATTCTGCTAATTCCATTGGACTGAGTATTGCAGAGCGATTTTTTTCTAATAATGCTTGCAGCCGTGTTTGAGCTTGGAATGAAACTTTAAAAGTCATAATTTCTTCTGGTGTTGGACGCTTAATTAAAAAGTCAAGAACTTCTTGATAAACTGCGGGAATATCTGTAGTCTCAGCTAGGACTGTCTGCTGAACCTCTGGTGAATTAGCAACGTCTAACAATCGCCAAAGCAATTCGGGTAAGCGATTTTGCAAAGGTTTTAAACGTTGAGCCAGTTCATCAGGAATTTGAATTATTAATTCTGCCATTGCGATCGCTTCCTTAGTGCTACCCGGCTTGTCTTTATATCCCAATTATAGCTATTACAGCAAATCTAACGCTCTCGCTCTTTCAGACGTTGAGCGAGTAGACAGTCCTCAAAGCTCAACGCTTCTTCATCTAGAAAACTGGAGATTGCCATTTCAATTGTAGCTTCGAGGGAACATTCAAGTTCAGCAGACTTTTTCAAACATGGCAGCTTTGACATAATCAGGTAGGTTGTTGACAAGCAAAGAGATCGCTTCTGGAGTCATGTGTTGAGTCGTGAAGGTTTGATTCATAATTCTTTGGGTATTTTGACGTTGTACGGGGGATGCTCCCGCTTGGAGATAATGAGCTTTAATTCATATAGTAACCCTGGTTTTTGCCACTGGTTTATCGTAATGAGGGCAATCCTTTTATCGCAGTCGCAATCTCTGCAATAAGGGGTTGATACTGATGACTTGAGAAGGGGCGAAAATCATTTGAAGCATCCACACTCATTTTACACAGCAGGCGAAATTGGAGTGGTGTTGGAGATTTATTGACACGCTCTACCCGCACCTCTAAGTTAGAATTTTGTCGCAGCAACTCAAAAATTTCTGCAAGCAAATATCGCGGACAATAACCAACAATATAATGGTCTTCGGTGTTTAAAATTAAAGCCTGAGAATCGTAGGGATTTTGAAATTCGTGAGCAAGCCATAACTTTTCCCCAAATTCAAGCTGATTAATCCGCTCAATCGCACTGATTGGCAGATGTCGCAGCCCATGCGAGAAAAAGTAAAGATGGTACTGTCCTTGTTCATCAACTTCTGGACAAGGAAAAACGGCGAGTGTATCTGTTTCTCGTTCGCCACCACTGCGGGCTAAAATTGTAATTGGGTCATTTTCATTATTCGGAATATTGAGCCATTCAATAAAACTGTGATAATCGGGACGCGATCGCGACATTAACCGATTAGCAAATACTGGAAATAACTGAGTTGATGTATAAATTTTATCTAAGCGTGGAAAAGACGACAAAGCTTTAAAAGCAGATTTCTCTTCAGCCTCTTTTACACCTTGGGTATAGACAAATTGATAGATACCTTGGTCAAATGTTAACTGACCAATGGGGAACCAAAAGCGACTAATAGGGTCTTGCCAAGCTAAAAATAGTGTTTTTGGTGTTTTCAAGTTAGTGTTTCCCTCAAAGTAAGTAACCTGTGACAGTTTATTTCAAGGATGGACTGAGCAAAAAGACTCGCATCGGGGGAGATGCGCGAGCGGTTAATCCGATGAAAAATATCTAATATATCTACTTTCGAGATATTTTCAAGTCGCGCCAACCATACACAAGCGGCTTCGGGATAGCGATGAGCAACGAGTGAAAACACATCCAAAGTTTTAAGGGTCTTAAGTTCAGCAAGTAGTTCCTCTGCTTGGTTAACATTACGATTGTTAATAGCTAATTGTAAGTCTCCCAACCTTTCCAACAGTACATGATCGGATGTCTTATCATTATTAATGACACGTTGCAATCGGGTTATCTCTTCTTCTAAGAGAAAAATCCGATTGGTGACAGTATCTTCATCTTGATGCACTCTCGCTTCTTCGAGTTTCTGGTCTACCTCTTGCTGAGTCAATCGGTAAAAACGGTCAAAAGTCTTCTCTACAGGTTGTCCTTCGGTACTCGTATCTTGCGCCAGGACGTGGAGAATCCCATCATGGTCAACTTTAAACATACAGTTAACTCGAACTTCTCCTGCTGGTCGGACTGTGGCTAAGTTGAGAACGACTTCACCAATAAATTCATTATCTGCTGCAGTTGGTCGCTCACCTTGATAAATACGGAAGCGTATACTCTCTTGTCCATCGCGTTGGGTGGTAAAGGCTTGCGGTCCCTTGCGCCACTTGGTCACTGGTATAGCTTCATTGGCGCGAATGATGACATCCATTTTGCCGTTCGCTAACTCAAGTCCCAAAGACAAGGGTGTAACGTCCCATAATTTTACCTCTTCTCGAAGATAGCCGCATAACCTTCCCCCTAAAACAGCCGCACCTCTTGCAACAGCTTCATCTGGGTTGATTGAGTCGTTAATTTTCCAACCGTAGCGATGCGAGAGTGCTTCCTTGATAGCTGGTAATCTGGTTTGTCCCCCAACTAATAATACTTGGTCAATGTCAGTTGGTTGCAACTTAGCTTCTTTCAAAGTAGCATCGCAAATGTCTAAAGTGCGTTGAATAAAAGGTTGTACGAGTTTTTCTAACTCAGTACGAGTTAACGTTGCTTCTAATCCCAAGCACTTATTTTCTACAGTGAAAAGATTTGGAATGGTAATTTGATACTCTGTGGTTTGGGTAAGAGCGATTTTGGCAACTTCTGCTGTTTTTCGTAACTGCGATCGCAACTTACTGTCTTCTGCAACGGGTAAATTTACGCCATGCTGCTGCTGAAACTTTTCCTTCATCCAACCCACAATGCAAGAGTCGAAATCATCCCCACTCAAGTGAGTATCGCCACTGGTAGCTTTGACGCGAAACAAACCCTTCTCAATCCGCAGAATTGATAAATCGAACGTCCCACCACCTAGATCGTACACTGCTACTGTTTGAGGTTCTGTACCCAAACCAAATGCCAAAGCCGCAGCAGTCGGTTCATTAATTATCCGGGGAACCCGCAACCCAGCTAATTCTCCTGCTTCCTTGGTAGCCTGACGCTGGGACTCACTGAAATAAGCAGGGACAGTGATGACAGCTTGAGTAATTTTTTTCCCCAAACTTGCTTCAGCATCTTCCTTAAGCTTACGCAGAACATGGGCAGAAATTTGCGATGGTGACAAAATCTCTTCCCCAACACGGATAGCAACTTTATTCTGCTGCACTTGAGCGATCGCATAGGTAACTTGGCTTTGGTCAATGCGTATCCGTTCGTCACGAAAAGTACAACCCATGAAACGCTTTACGGAGTAGATGACTTGACTGGGGTGAGTGGTGATGAAATCCAACGCTGATTTACCGACAATGGGTTGATTGGTTTGGGTATCAATCATAACCACAGAAGGAGTGAGGCGATCGCCTTCCAGGTTCGACAAAACTCTGACTCCTCCTGTGTCTGACTCCCAGATCGCAATAGCTGAATTGGTTGTCCCTAAATCAATCCCCAGGATATCTACTTCACTCATCGGCTCACATGATGCTCAAATTCAAGCTTGTTTGCTGAAATTCATGCTTATTCTAACATTCACAAAAATATAGATGTTCAGATGTATTCATTAGATGAAATTGCATTATCCTAATACATTCATTAAGTTCCTCATGTAATACATTCGCTTCGGGATAGCGATCGCGCAAGACTTCTAGGAAAATGGGAAATATAGATTCTCCACTCCTGTAGTGGTTCTATAGAAGATAGTTCAAACATAGATATGAAGTTCAGTCTTTACAAAACATAAAACTGTAAGTTTAATATTATTTATGTCACAATTGAGGAAAATAATATATGCCCTACAACCAGGCAAGCACTTATGTGCGTGATTATCTGCCAGTACTAGACCAAACAGGGTATGACGCCCCAGATTTGATAAGATTAGTTTCTTCGGAAGCTAGATCGGCAGCCAAGAGTTGAATTACCTCTAGTTTATCTACGCGATTGAGCCGACGTAATTGTTCTACTAACTCATGAGATACCATTGTTAACCTATCCAGAGATGCGATCGCCCATTTATAAGAGTTGACAGCGAATGAATTGATGAATTAAGCATATTTTAAGCTGGTTTTCCTTGGTTTCGGAGTCAGCGAAACAGTTATTCTTAAAAGAATTTAAAATATAAAGAAAAAGTCATGAAAGTTCGTGAGGTATTCAAGCGATTAGAAGCGGATGGATGGTATGAAGCGAGAATGCGAGGAAGTCATCGAGTCCTGAAGCACCCCCAAAAATCTGGTATCGTTGTTGTATCGGGGAATTGTTCTGTGAAGTTGCCATTGGAACTCTCAAAAGTATCTGGAAACAAGCGCAAATGGAGGACGAATTATGAAAGAATATGTTGTCATTTTTGAATGGGCTGGCAGTAACTATTCAGCTTATGTTCCAGATTTGCCTGGTTGTATTTCTACAGGTAAAACCCTTGAGGAAACAGAAAGCAATATTAAAGAAGCCATTGAGCTTTATATTGATACTCTCCAAGAAGATGGTCAAACTATTCCAGAACCATCCCTTAAGGCGAAGGCAATTTCTGTTGCAGTGCCAATGAACTTATGAGCACCAAGAGCGGTTTGAACAGATGATTTTTTCTTTCGGTTCAATGCGGTTCATTAAATTAGGTATTCTTCTAGCACCGAAGGAAGTAATCTATGGGATTTTTAATAGCTATAACAACTCAAACCACATGGTGTACCCACCCATAACTGAGTTTCCCCAACATCCCCATTACCTATAGTAAGCGCTATAACTCGATTTGCGGCTAAACCACTATTGTAAATATTAAATTCATTTACCAAATTCCAATTATTTCCTTGATGAACAACACGAAATAAACCTTTATCTGTCCCAACCCACAAACTATTGGTGTTACCATCCCAGGCTAAAGCTGTAATTGTGCGGTTCTCAAGATTGGTTACAGCCTCCCAACAATCAACCTTACCCACATACAACCCAAGACTTGTGCCAACCCACAGCAGTTCCGACTCATTGTGAAAAATTGCTAGCAGAGAGCGCACATCAGCACTACCCACATGACCGCCGATCGCAGTCAGTTTTTTAGTATCATAAACCAACAATCCTGCGGAAGTTCCCAGCCACACACGGTCTTTAACTCCTTGAGTAACAGCTTGCAACCACCCTCGCACGGGTAGTTCTTGCGTTGAAATCACTTTTACCCAACCAGAATTATTGTAATGATATACACCATCTAGCCCAACAGCCCATAACTGAGAATCAAGCCCTGTAGTAAGTGCCAAAATCGGTTCGGAAATATTTGGTGCTGTTTCCAATTCTGCTTTTTCTCTCAAGGAATGCAAACCACTAGACCAACTAGCAACCCAAATATTTTCTTGATTTTGACTGGTGACGATAAGCTGGGTACAGCTTGCGCCAAGGGCGATCGCACGGATATCCTGGCTAGCAAGTTGTCCATAACGCCGCCAATTTTCTGTTAATAGATCGTAACGAAACAAACCGCGTGCTGTACCAATCCACAAAATAGAACGGTCTGCTAGTTGCTGGACTGACAGCGCTTGCACTAAATGACTGAAAGTAGGTGGAGACTTATCACCTGAAGCCAACCCAATAACATCAGGAGGGGTATCTGTTAAGTACAAGCGTATCTCTTTGTTCTCACCCCGCAACAGTCCATCATGAGTACCAATCCATACTTTATTATTGCCACCTGCTACCAAGCTGGTAATGGGAGCATTAAATCTCTTTTCTCCTAAAGGTGTCCAACCCGTTTCTGTTGCTAAACCGACTTGTCCGCCGCAAGCTGCCCAAACTCCTTCAGGATGGGGAGCTAAGGCAGTAACTTCACTTAAACAAGTAGTATCATTTTTTTGAGAAGTATTAGTTGTTAAGTCAATGCGTACCAGTCCTCGAAAAGTTCCCAACCATAAATTTTTGCCCTGACGAGCTAGTGTTAAGATATCTGGTTGTACGCTGTCACTACTACGCACCCAACCAGAATTTTTGTAATTATAAACACCTTGAGCATTGCACAGCCAAATGTCGGTTTGGTTTGCAATCGCCATTGCTCTTGGAGGAAAACCAGCGATCGGTAGCTCAATAGCGGGTTTGCGTTCTGGGCTGTTGATAGCATAGATACCGCTAGCAGTTCCAGCCCAAAGCTTACCAGTAGAGTCTACAGTTAAACAACTGACCTTCACCTCTCCCAAGAAGCTATAAAGTCGCCAAATGTCATTTTTTAGATAGTAAATGCCGAAATGCTTGTGAGCCGCCCAAACCTGACCCGCACCATCCACCGCAACTGCCAATACTGAGTTACCTGGTAAACCATGTTCGCTAGCATATCTCACAAATCGGTTTGCTTCCAGCTTCCAATGCAGGACTCCTCCCCCTGTCGCTAACCATAAATCTCCCTGCGCTGAGTCAAAAGCTACATGGCGAACATGACGTTGACTCGCCAAGTTACTCCATTCTAAAAAAGCTTTGTCCCTCGTTTGTTCCTGTTGCGGTGCAGCATCAGCTACGGGGATAGGTAAATCCTCACTCCCGATTGGAACTGGTAGATCGAGTTGGTAGTCTTTGCTGCTCATAATTTATTGGTGCTAGTTATTCGCCCCCACTCCTCCTTTAATTTGTCTAACTCAGCAAGTAATTCATAATTTTGGTCTTGCTGTTGTTCGACGCATTGATTGAGAAAAGTGCGCCAGTGTTCTTGACCTTTTTGCTGTTGCTGCCAAAGTCCGTAGCGTGCATCTTTGTACAAACGTTCTGTTGCTTGTTTTAAAGAAAGCATCTGTCGGTTTAACGCCCCTTCCCAAATCTTCAGGCGTTGATACTGCTGTGTCAAGTTTTCTTGGGAGTTACGAGTTGTCCAAACAACTCCCCAAGGCAATTCTTCTAAAACATCAGCTAAACTGGCTGTGCAATCGCTACATAAACCCTGAAGATTTGCCAGTAACTCAGCATCCTCATCGTTGACATCGGGGTCGAGTACCCGAAAAATATGCTCCAAGAGCATATCTTTATCAACTGCTTCTGGGTCTTGTAAGCTAGCTTCTGTTATTTCTTCTTCCTTATAGAGAAAATTGTCGTTTCCTGCATCCTGCTGTTGGGTGTCCTCTTCGACATGGGTGAAGCGTTCAATTTGGGTGCGAAGAGAGGCAATTTCTGCTTGCAAACGCATTGAGTGGCGGCGTAATGCACCGACTACGGCTTGGAATTCGTTGTAAGCTTCAGCGAGATTTGCTGACATTGGTATCATTGTTTCCCGTGCGGTAGTAATTCCTTGGCGCAGTTGTTGCAGTTGCGTGAGTAAATTATCCACATCTGCTTGGATAATGTTTGATGTAGATGCAGGGTTTGTCATGAGGCGACACCTACTGTAGCAAGGGGTTGAGTTAATCGGTAGTAAGCAGGACTATAAAGACCATAAGCAAGACCTAAAGGGTTATTGTACTCCTCTATGAAATATTTGCGGGTAGCTTGCAATGCTTGCCCGATTGTCATTTGTTTTTGGATGAAATAAGTATAAAATTGTTGAGCGAAAGCTGCAGCAAAACGGTCTGATACCGGACAAGCGGTGGCTATGACTGCTTCTGCACCCCGTTTAATAAACATTTGGGGTAAGTTAAAAGTTTTGCGTAATGCATCAGTTCCCCCTGCTGACTGACAGGCATTCAGAAATACTAAAGGTTGGCACTGGAATTGTTTATCTTCTTTGACTAAAATAAAAGCTATTGTTCCTAACTGAATAACTAAAGGTTCTCCTTCTTGTCCTTCATCTTTTAACATAGAAAATAGCAGCGTATCAACTTCTAACTGTTCTGACAGACAGTGACAGGCAAAATGCAAGATGTTATGGTTGGCTTCTATTAAATAATCAAGTAGGTTTTCTCCACTTTCAATCCCCGTTAATTTACCTATTGCTGAAAGAAGAGAACAACGGCTATTTTGTAAAGTACGAATCAGTTTTTGAATTTGCAACCATTCATTTTGATGAGCTTCTCGCAATCGATGATGCAGACAAAACATCATATCTAATGGTGTGGTTCTTTCTGCCAAAAATCGAGAAATGTCTTTTTCGGGAGTCAAAATTCGAGCCGGGGTGTAGCGCAATCCCCAAAACATTGCTGGATTGGCTTCTTGATAGTTATCTCCTGCATACAGTACTTCCCAAGGAAAAAGGACTCGTTCGGATATAAAAGTGGGTGCAGGGGTTTCACTACCCATCATTTTACAACGACCTTCGATAATTTGACGAGAGCGTTCGTCTTCAAAAAATCTCCGGTAAGCGGCTAAACCCCACTTTGCCAGTTCTTTCATTTCTTTCTGACAAATCTCTGCATCTAATTTGATGCTTTTTGCTTGATTAATTGCTTTTTCTAGTCTCCAGAAAGAATCTAAAACCTTGTTGGTAAATGTGAGTAGTTCTTCGTCAGTAGCACTTTTTTTAAACTGATGCCAATCAATATTATAAGATTCTGTACGGACTAAAATAGGTAAAAAAGATGCCATTGTTTGATGGCGGACGGCGCTACTGATACCACTCATTCTTCCCTCCTGCTCTCAATTTTGAAGGAAAAGGTGAGGCTGTGAATTGGTCGCATCCCATCTGCAAAGTATACTTGAACTAAAGCTGATGGCTCGGTCATTTCAGCAGGTACAAATAGAGTAAACCAGCCTAAATAATCGCCTTTATCGGTGCGCGTCATCGCGATGGGTAATTCTGGAATGACTTGGAGTCCATAGGTTACGATATGGACTTGCAGGTTTTCAAAGGCAAGATTCTCTGCAACTTCGATGACTCTATCTTTATGCCAGATAGGTGGCGATCGCCGCAAACTAACGCGAAAACGAGCGCTTGCTCCAGGGAACAATGGGTCATCAATTTCCCGTCCTATTGGTTCTACAATAGCATAACCATCACCTTGAACGGGACGGTAAGGACGTGCCATTGGGTCGCCATACAGTACGTAAGCTAACCAGTCAAGGGAGTCAGGTGCAGCTGCACGGGCTAGCTGACGACTAGTATAAAAAGCTTCACCTAAGGAAGCACCAGCCCACAGACGATTGTAGAAGCAACTTATAAAAGCAGCTTCCACAGATGGTTCTACAGCCCAAAGGGAGCCAATAAAGCCGCTACATCCAGCGCGGATGAAAGCTGATGCCCAAGTTTGTTCTAATGCAGTCAACTCTGGAGCTTCGGTTTTCACGTAGGATAAGGTAACAACTGGACGATGGCGACGAAAGTTTAGTTTGGCGGGACGTATTTGATTTTCAATGTCTTCGGTGTCGTCAGTGCTATCTATGGGTATAGGAGCGTTACGGCGGTTAACTGCATCTGATGGTTGGCTGTAGCGAATTAAATGCAGACCCCGTATGGCTTCGGTGGAATCGTGCAAGACGCCTTCTGGTAAAAGCTGAGGTGGAGGCGCACCGGGGGTTTCGAGGAGGTTAACCCAGAGTTGGGGGTGTTCGACATTGGCGTAGTAGGCAACATTAACCACACCCACGGGAAACTCATAGGGTCTGGTATCGTTTAATTCCTGTGACCAGCGACCAATGATGAAGCGATCGCCTAAAAACCTTTGACCATCATGCAACAGTTCCCAAGGTAACCAGGTTTCTTGGTCTGCAATAATTAGTAAAGTAAAAGTGAGATTTTGGGGTATTAAAGTGCGGTAGTCGCTTTTTAGTTCTGTGGGAAAGAGGTGCTGAAATAGGTATTGACCGAGAGACACCAAAGAGAATTTACCGTTTTCAGGGTTAGCCCCAGATATATTTTCCAGCTTATTTGCTAACATACTCTGCATCTGCTCAAGCCAACTACTGGAAATTGATACCGTTTGATAATTGGTTTCTCCGGAAAATACCGTAGGAAAACGGAAGCTTCTAAGTTGATAATTGAATATACACTCAGAATTAGTTTTATTCCATACTGATTGTACCCGAAGTATAAAATCGGGTTGAGGAACAGGACGGGGTTGAGTTGCAATGCGTGTTTGCAGAAAACTTTCTTCGTCAAATCCTGCAACTTGCACCGTAGTTTCCAAGTTTGTCTCGAAGATATCTCCACAGTAAAGTTCAGCGGTAATTGTGGCTGTACCTTGTCTAAGTGCAGTTAGGCGAAAATGAGCAGTATGTGTGACTCGAGCAGTATCGGGATCGAGGGGTAAACTTGCAGTGCGATCGCTGTCGAACTGAAAACCGGGAGCAGTTAAAATTATATTCAGTTCACTTCCAACAGCTTGAGTTTGTGGAACTTGAAGCAAATAACCATTCTGGTTATCCGCTCCAATTTGCTTTAAATAGATTGAAGCTTTTATTTCTCCACCAACCCCAGTTGCTTCTGGCGATATAGTCAATGAGATACCATAAGCTAAACTTGTTTCCTGAAGTAATGTCTGGTAAACGCTAACATAAACCTGATATGCAGCTTCGTCTATAAATGCAAAAATCACTTTCTCTAGCTGACTGTCTTGTTTTAAGTGATTTATAACGGCTCTCAAAACCTTTGGAGCTAAATCGACTGGATGAAACCCCGCCGCACCAGTTCCCACTGAGGGAAATGCTATTGTCCGAACATCGTTCAGGCTATCTGCCTTGACTAAAGCAGCAGAGACTCCCCGTACTATACTTGTAGTTGTATGCTGACCTTCATTCTCTTCTGTGGGTGTATGTATTAGGTAGCGAGATGGTAGAGAGCCAGCATCAGTAACAAACACTTCACCAGACTTAAGAGGCGGTTGCTTCTGCAATGTCTCATACAGCTCAAAGCCTAATCTTTGAAAAAGTTCCGAACTAATAGCCCCGCCATAACTTACTTTTAAGCCTGTGGGGTTTACCAAAGCATCCACATCCAGATCCAGTAGATCCCCTTGAACAAATTTAATACGTGCAAGCACCTGCTCGCTGGAGATAGATTGGGGTTGAGGAAAACTGATGAGATGGAGTTCTCTTACTAATTGACGTACTCTTTCATTAGGGTCATAGCGTTCTCGAACGTCAACAGCCAGCATTTTTTGCAAAATTTCAGCAAATTCATGACTAATATTTACCTCATTTCGCCATAGTATTCTATCTACAGAAGCTTCATTAGTCTCTAAATGAGATGGTAATTTACCAGTTACCAAATAAATACAGGTTTTTCCAAGAGCATAAATATCACTAGCATAAACTGGATGACCTGATAGTTGTTCTGGTGCTCCAAAATTAGGATTTCCAATAGTTAATGATGAGCGATTTGAGTTAACCGATACTGCTATTCCAAAATCTATTAAACAGATATTACTGTTGGATGTCTGACGAACTATTTGAGTAGGATTAATATTTCGATGAATTACCTGTTTGCTATGACAGTACTCTAAAATAGGCAGAAACTCTTGAAGAAAATTTATAACTTTAGCTTCACTAAATAATCCAAATTTTTGTAATTCTTGTTCTAATGTGTTACCTTGAATATATTGCTGTATTAAATAAAAGTTTTCTTGCTCTTCAAAATAATCTAAAAGTCGTGGAATGCTGAGGTGATGACCTATTTCACTTAAAATCAAAGCTTGATTCTCAAATTGTAATCTTGCCTCATCCAAAATCGTTCTATGTCTATCCTGTAAATTGGGTATATTCTTAGATGAAAATTGCTTCATCATGCATATAGGTTCACCTGGTAAACCTTCATCTTTAATTAAAAATAAGTTTATCATTTCCTCAAATTCTGGGAGGGATAACGCAAAAACATTATCCTCATCTTGGCTACCTAAGAATTTGATAATTCGATAACGTTCTCTAATTAACTTGCCTATATATTCTGAGGAATGTTGTACTACAGCTTGAAAATTGACTTTTGAAACTTTTTTACCTAGTAATTCTGATAGTAGTTGCCACAGTTTAACACCAACTGATTTAAGATAGTCTTCTGTATATTGAAGGCGATCGGCGATCTCCTGGTAAGTTCTGTTATTATCTTCCCAAAGTTGGCACAAGAGCATCTTTTGAATTTTATCTAAGTGTTCGCCAGTGCCATTAAAGACTAAGTTGTCTACAAACTCTAAGGCTTCTTCCGCATTCATCTACAAAGCATTTTTAAAATTTAAATTTATTATACTTTTATTGATGTTTGACTAAAATATTAATTAGAGCGGCGGTTGTGACAGTACTTTGGGTTCCAGCATCCATCGCCACCTTCCCCATGAAGAAGCTGTGCTTCAAGCGAACTCAGTTTTGAGCAAAGCCGACACTTTTCACTTTCTGGACGTGCCATTTTTACCTCGGATTGGGGCTAATAATTCCTCCACCCATTGTTGGTTGGCTTGTGATAATTTTGGAGGTGGAATAGGTTGGTTATAATCAATCCGTGTTGCATAACGAGCACGCTCATAAACTCCATTAAAAACCTTTTGTAAATGTACTAAAGGTTCTTCTTCATCCAGCTTTAAAGGAATTGGGAAACTCGGTAACTCTTGAAGCAGTGTAACGTTGTACAAGTCCGCCATAGGACGTTGATGAGAGCGACTGACTAAAATACGGTATGCACTTGGCGATTTTACTCCCAAAATTGCCATCGGCTTACCCCCACGCAGTAAATCCACTTCTACTAAATGTGTCGCACTCGCTAAAATTGCTCGTCGCTTTTTCTCGTAAGCGGTTCGACCATCCCCTGCACGTTTGTTCTTTGGAGACAACAGTTCAATTATGGTAATGACTTCATCCGTACCTATCTCCCTGACTTCTAAATAACGCTCTTTAATTTCTAAAGGCATAGGTACGCTGACTCGTTCGGGACGTGATTGAGTTGCTAGCGAACTTTCATCTGACAATTGTTCACTTGTAGTCGTATTAAATTGACCAGAGAACACAATCGCATCTGGAATACCAATCAATACATCATCCTCACTCTCATCACTCTCATATGTTCTGGTTTCTACTTCTATATAGTATTGAGGGCTGAGTTGTGGTTCGATGAAGTCGGCGATCGCGACTATGAGTCGGCTATGAAATGAAGACCAAAAAATCGGCTGTTCCAAATAAGGGTCCATTCCCGGAAATGGTGAAGGCATCAGTTAAAGTTCCATTCCACAAGGGTTTTTCATAGTATAGCCTATGGTGTTGTGAATTTAGTCGTAGTTTAGTCGTATATAAGTAATGGTGTACTTATAGGCTGTGTCAATGCTGCGGTTAAATTCTTTCTGCAATGCCTCTACCTAGCGTAGTTGTCCCTTAGTTTGTAATTGAGAAATCAACTCATAAACCATCCTTACCAAAATCCAAAACTGCACAATGATGATATGATACCTGCGATCGCAGGCAATCTTCGCTCACTATGGTATTAACCTCACTGCGCGATCGCATTCAATACCTGTTCCCGACGCTCATTACACACAAACTTGTCGTGAAGGGTCACCCCACGGCTTCTTAACATTCATCAAGCGTTCAAACCCTTCATTGCAGGGCGACAAGTCTTTGGTGGGTAATACTCTCTAAATGCAGCTTTTGATCTGGGACTTGCTATAGTCCCAGATTTTGTATTGTGGATTTTGCGCCAATTTGGCTTGACAGTGACATTTTGACATTGATAGCGATCGCAAACTAATAGCAACCTACAAACGAAGCTCTTTAGGTACAACCCTTGTCTATGAAGGATTACAGATTATTCTCTATTGAAAGTGACAAAAGAGGGTGAGGCGTAAGTGGAATACATTTTCCCAAAGCTTATGCAGAAACAGTATTTTAATAATTTCATCCACGGTGGCTTCAGGGAGTCTAGAGTGTCAGTCTAGTAGAAGATATTGACAAGAGCCATCTATTAAAGTAATGTAACTTTTGTTACGTTTTCAGCGATATATTTTATATCAAAAAATCAGCTTCAGCAAATAAAAAATTCTCATAATTCTGATCTGTTGATTTGATTTTCTATCGCATACGAGTTATAAAAAATACCAAATATTTGATTGATGTATTTACCATTTCTTGCAACTTGCTTTCATAGCTTAACTCTTAAACTAATTATCAGTAGTTCATTCCTTATAGCCTTACCTGTAGTTGCCCAAACATTTCCCATACCCAGAACTGGTAATGAGCCATTACCTAATATTGACCGCTTTCCGCAACCTTTACCAACACCATCACCTCTACCTCCTGAAGATACACTACCAATAATTCCTACCCCACCCACTCCAACGCCGCTACCTGAAGACTCGCCTATCCAAATTCCAGTTCGTAAAATTGATGTTGTTGGAAGTACTATCTTGAGTCAAGATGAAATTACTCGTATTACTAAATCTTTTGAAGGACGTTCTGTTACTCTTAAAGAGCTTAGAGATATTGCAGATAAAATTACTCAGTTCTATATAAATAGAGGTTACATTACCTCAAGAGCAGTTTTGGCAGACCAAACTATTAGTGATGGTGTAGTCAAAATTCTTGTCATAGAAGGCTCTTTGGAAAAAATCGAAGTCAAAGGTACGCGACGGTTGAATAAGAGTTATATTCGCAGCCGCATTCGATTGGGGGTAGAGCGTCCACTGAAACCAGGAGAAATTGAGGAACAGCTAAGACTTCTAAAATTAGACCCAGCATTAAAAGATATTACAGAAGCAATTTTGAAGCCAGGGACTAAACTTGGTCAAAGCATTCTGAGTATCACGGTAGAAGAAGCTGATACTATTAGCGGTTTTGTGGGAGTTGATAATTACTCACCTCCTGCTGTAGGTTCGGAACGTTTAGGTGGTGTTATTAGCTACCGTAACCCCATTGGAGTTGGTGATGAGTTGAGCGCTTCTTACTATCGCTCCACCGCAGGTGGTTTTAATTCCTTTGACTTCAATTATCGAGTGCCGATAAATCCTATGAATGGAACCCTACAGTTTAGGTATGCTCCTAGCGATAGCAAAATCATTCGCTCCGATTTTTCTGATAGATTTGATATTACCTCAGACCGAGAATTGTATGAAATTAGCTATCGACAACCACTAGTACGAACTCTCCGAGAAGAATTTGCTTTGTCTTTAGGGTTTAGCGTCCAAGATGGACAAAGCTTTTTAGATGGTGTACCTACACCTTTTGGGGATGGTCCTGATGATCAAGGTAATAGCAAGACACGGGTGTTGAAGTTTGGACAAGACTATATCAAACGCGATCGCCAAGGTGCATGGGGAGTGCGATCGCAATTTAGTTTAGGTATAGATGTTTTCGATGCTACAGTTAATACTAGCTCCACACCCGATGGACTTTTCTTCAGTTGGTTAGGACAAGTTCAGCGAGTGCAGCAGCTCAATAGAGATAACTTGTTGATTGCTCAAGCAGAGTTGCAGCTATCTCCTAATAGCTTACTGTCATCTCAACAATTTTTAATTGGTGGCGGGCAGTCTTTACGCGGTTACCAGCAAAATGCTCGTGCTGGAGATAACGGTTTTCGTTTGTCGGTGGAAAACCGCACTACCTTAAATAGAAATGAATTTGGTAACCCAAATGTGCAAATTGCACCGTTTGTTGATATGGGAGCAGTTTGGAATCAATCGGAAAATCCCAACGACATAACGGGGGAAAACTTTTTGGCTTCTGTTGGTTTGGGATTGATTTTGGAACCAATTCCCAACTTTTTGATGCGGATAGATTACGCAGTACCTTTTGTCAAATCTAGCACTCGCGGGGAGAACGCCCAAGATAGAGGTCTGAGTTTCAGTGTCGGTTACGGTTTTTAGAGACTTTTGATAGATTAAAAAAGATGAAGCTATCCGTACTGCTCGTTTTGTCCGTGTGCGACGTGAAAGTCGTGTGTAGGTGCATCAGCACTAAAGACTGAGGAGTCGTCTCCTCTATGGGACTCCTTCCCCATATTCCCATGTAAAAGGGTCTAGTACCCCGCCTACCAAAGTAGTAAGCAATGAAACCTCTGGGAATGCAAGGCACAAAAGCGGGAATACGAACAGCTAGATTGATATATTTCTGCAAGGGAAAGGAGGGCTAGGGTTAACGCAAGTGAATCATCATAAGCTCCGTGAATCGTAAATGGCGAAATTAGCTGACACGCCATGCCAAAAGGCAAGTAGGTAAGTCGTTGAAGTACGGATGTCAGCGACGAAGGAGTAGAATCCCTGCCGGAGTATAGATGGAACCCGAACCCCCCGCAGGTCATACAAACGAAACACGGTAAACCCCACTGGCTCTTGGGTAAGGTCGAACAACCCAAGTAGGTCAACCGCAAGGAAGACGGAACTGCTGAGGGGGTAAAGGATACCAGAGGAAGCGAAAGTCATGGGTAATGCCATGAATAGAGGTTCAAAATTTGCCTCGCACCGAAAGGTTGCAGACTTCTGGTGGGTCTTCAGCGATAAATCAAAGTAAAGGAATAAAACCAACGTGAAAGATAGAGTCAGCAATGACATCGGAGCGAAGGAACCGCTAAAGACATGGGAATCCATTAACTGGAAACTCGTGAATAGACGGATTAAAAACCTAAGACAGAGAATTTATCGAGCAACCCAGAACGGACAGTGGAATAAGGTTCGCAGCCTTATGAAGCTGATGATACGTAGCCACTCCAATCTGTTATTGTCTGTGCGAAGGGTAACTCAAGAAAACGAGGGGAAATCGACGGCGGGCGTTGATGGTCAAACGGCAACTACCCCCGCAAAAAGAGTAAAACTCGTCGAAGAAATGAAGGAGTACACCTTATGGAAAGCTCAACCCGCTAGAAGGGTATACATTCCAAAAGCCAACGGAAAACAAAGACCATTAGGGATACCGATGATGTGTTCATATTGCACCTGATTCAAGTAAGTTTAGGGCAGGGGGC
>JAWQFQ010000052.1:0-45731 GCA_035967975.1 Scytonema sp. PMC 1070.18 | reverse complement strand
GGAGTGAGGGAGGGATGTTGATACTGTTTGTTTATCTCTCTCTGCTTCTTTGGCTTCCCTGCTCTCTTTGGGTGGACGATAAACTGCACCACAGACGGGACATTTCATATCTCTTACTCGGATTCGTTGGTAGTAGCGTAGTAAAGAAAATCTTCCAGTTCTTCTTGTAACTGGGGTAATTCTGCACTATTGTTGGCGATCGCATTTTGAATCTGTTCTAATAAATCTTGTAATTCCTCTGCTTGTTCTGCGTCTACGGTAAGAAGTGCTTGTTGAGAGCGGTCTAAAAGTGCTGCTAACTCTGGTGGGATTTCTACTGCATCGCTGATATCTTCCGAGGTAATTTCAATTGTTTCATCACTTTCAAACAATGCCTCTAAATCAGCCCTTGCTTGCTTGAGTTCATGGCTAGAAAGTTTTTGTATACCTGCATTATTTACTACTAGTGTCCCTTGTTGCCCTTTGCCTTTCTCGGTAGTGGTAACCGTGAGAATACCGTTGATATCAAAGTCAAAGTGAACTTCGATTTGAATGCTTCCTGCTGGTTGAGCTGGTAAGTTCTCTACTTTAAACGAACCTAGAGGAACATTTTCCTGAGCGATCGCATTTTCACCCTGAAAAACTTCAACTTCTACTGCTTCTTGTTCATCAAACACAGTGGAATAAACTTGAGAGCGAGAAACGGGAACAACGCTGTTGCGAGGAATGATGACACTAAAATACCCAGGCATAATACCTACTGGTGTAGTAACAGCCGCAGCAATACCCAGAGAATGGGGAATCACATCTACTAGAATGGCATCCACAGATTCCCCTGTCAGTACCCCAGCTTGCAAAGCGGCTCCTAACGCCACACAAAGGTCTGGTTGAATACCATCAGAAGGAGTTTGTCCCAAATGCTCTTGAATCATTTGTTGCACTAGAGGAATGCGAGTGGAACCACCCACTAGAATAATCCGATCAATCTCTTTTGGTTCCAACTTTGCATCTGTAAGGGCGCGGTCAATAGCTTCTAAGGTTTCCTCCAATAGTGGGCGAATCAATTTTTCAAAATCTGTTCGCGCTACTTCTGTCTCTAAATGTAGTGGAGTTTTGCCTTTGCTACCCAAAAAAGCTTCCCGAACTGTAGCAAAAGCATGAGCACTCAACTCAATTTTTAACTGCTCTGCTGCTCGCAAAAGACGCGCCTGGGTGGCTGCATCATCTGGCACATCCACACCATGCTGTTTGCGGAATAAATCTGCTAGATGGAGTTGCAAAAGCCTGTCAAAATCGTCTCCACCTAAGCGGTTATTACCATGACTGGCTAGTACTTCTGTAACTTCGCCTGTAATTTCCACAATCGACACGTCAAAAGTACCACCTCCCAAGTCATAAACGACAACCCGTTCTGTCTCTTCGGAGCGCAAATCGTAAGCTAAAGCCGCCGCTGTTGGTTCGTTGATAATTTGCAGTACCTCCAAACCCGCTATCTCGCCTGCTGTTTTAGTTGCTTGCCGTTGAGCGTCCGTAAAGTATGCTGGAACCGTGATTACTGCTTGGGTAACTGTTTCTCCCAACACATTTTCAGCCCGTTGTTTTAGAGCGCGGAGAATAATAGCAGAAACTTCATGAGGTAAGTATTCTTTATCTTCTAAAATGGTTTTGTGGTCAGTTCCCATCCACCGCTTAATTGACTTCACTGTGCGTTCAGGTGCTGCTGCATACTGACGGAGTGCTTCACGTCCCACCAGCAGTTTTCCCGTATCGCTAAATCCCACACAAGAAGGTAACATTAAGTCACTATCTTCACCTGGCAAAACCCGCACCTGTCCGTTTTCGACAATTGCCACTTCAGAATTTGTTGTGCCTAAGTCAATACCAACTGCTTTCATAAAATTAAAATTTAATATACAAAAGTTATTTAGCCCTAGCTTTGTTTTCCACCCAAAGATGCGATCGCGCGCAAAGCACTAACCTTGGGTAATTATACAGTATCTTGAACCCTCTGCGACCTGAAGGTACGCAGATTCACGCCACATCCTCGTATTTTTGAAGAACGGCAACTTCACTACTATAGCAATCCTAAATCATTCGTAAACGTGAGAAACCGATCGCTTATTCTCCTGTCACCAGACGCACTCGCGTTACCTGAGTTCGACGTAAGAAAAAGTCTAAAAACGAGGCAGCGTAAAGAGTGCAGCAACATATGGTCATCAGATAGAATGTCAATAAGTATTAATTAATGAGAATAAGCTGAAAAATCAAATAAATTAATGGTAACTTTTCTTTAATGAATGGGCTATAGGAATCCGGTTTGATTTCTGAACTGATTTGTGTAGGCAGGCAATAGGGAATAGGCAATCTTGCTATAGAATTCTATAATATTAAGGTGTACCGAGTTTTTTTCAAAAATCAAATAAGAGTCCTATAGCGACGCCTCATATGATTCCGGAATGCGATGGCGCACTCAGGCGATCGCGTATACTCCCTATCACCCACTAATAAAAATGAAACTGTTAACTGTTAACATAGAAGTCTACAGCATTTTTCTCGTTGACGCTTCTTGAAATTGCTATTAGTGTGACGATGTAATGATGTTGGGTTTTTATGCTAAGCAGTACAGAAAAAGGTAACGCCAATTTTCTTCTACCACGCTTTCTCAAAACAGTTGTGTTAGAAGAAACCTCTGGTATCTTGTTGATTTGTCCCCATTTTCATTACCAACACGGTAGGAGAAGGGTAACTTCTTCGTAAGTCAGTTTACTTATTGTGGTGGTTGCATCATGAAATTTGCTTTTCCATTTATTAATGATACATTAGGTCACTCAATTATCTATGAAGAATATAAGGGTGACCTGACTAAGGCGAGACAGCTGGCTGAGGAAAACTTACAAAGTGCCCGTCGTGTCAACGATTTAAAGCGGCTAGCAGATATACTACTCTTTCGTGGCATAGTTTATCTATTGCAAGGAGAACCTACCACTGCTATTTCCTGTTTTACAGAAGTTAAAAGTATCTCTACTGCTGACTTGCCACGTCAGGTACGAGCGGCACTTGGTACTTGGGGACGAGAAAAAGGAAGTTTTAGTTTTACCTTAGGACTGGGACTTCTGTTCAGTCGAGTTGGTAGACATTGGCTGTTCCAGAAAGGTGATTACGAGCGTGCCTTAGTTTGTTACCGTTTAGCAGAGATAGTGTTTCGGAATTTGGGTGCAGTCAGCAATGAAGCTCAAAGTCTAGTCGATCAGGGAATGACCTATAAAATAATAGGTGAGCCGAATAGTGCAGCTGACGTCTATGAGAAAGCAAGAAGCTTATATAACAAAGTTTCTTCTGCCAAGCCAGAATTAATGACTGAAATAAGGTGGCGGCTTGCTCATTTGGAACAAGAAATTTACTTTATCTATGAACAGCATCGCAACACAGATGGTATGGCGAGGAGTTTGGAGCGTCTGAAAGTACAGTTAGAGCAGCCCTTACCTCGGAGAGACATGGAAAATATATTCAATGTTGGTCTTTTTATTTACATCGGTTAAGAAATTTTGTCCGAGGAAACTGAACTATGTCTATATCTAAACCCCAAAAACGCGCTTTAGCCATTGGTATTAATAAGTACCCTTACCTTCCAGCTCATTATCAACTCAAGGGTTGCATAAACGATGTGGAGCTAATGGTTAACATCCTACAAGATACATTTGGCTTTCCCCGAGAAAATATTACCCTTTTACAAGATGAAACAGCTACTCGTGAAGGTATTTTAGGAGCAATGGATGCTTTGGTAGAAAGTGTCCACGAAAATGACATTGTAGTTATTCACTACAGCGGTCATGGTTCGCAGATGAGCGATCGCGAAGGAGATGAGGCTGATGGCTTAGACGAAACTATTGTGCCTTCCGACAGTGGACGTAATGGTTCTCCCAATAACGACATTACTGATGACGAAATTTATTTACGGCTTTTGAAATTGACTCAGGTCACGCCGTTTGTGACATTAATTTTCGATTGTTGCCACTCCGGTACTATCAGCCGCGATCCTTTTGGTGTAAATTCCCGTTGGGTAGAACCTGACAAACGACCAGTAGAACAACTACCACCATCACCAATACCTACAGATATGATCGACACCATCAGCGATGGTAAGCGAGATGTAGGTGCCAGCGGATGGCTACCCTTGGGGAAAAAATATGTACTGATTGCTGGATGTCGAGATGAAGAAAGTTCTTATGAATACAATTATACCCAGAACGAAAAAGCAACTACATATGGTACCTTCACTTACTTCCTAAGCCAGGAATTGTCAAAAGCCAAACCAGGCACTACCTACCGCGACATCTTTGAAAGAGTGAGTATGGAAGTAAGTGCTGTACGTTCTCGCCAGCACCCCCAAATGGAAGGGGCACGAGATAGAGAAATCTTTGGGGTACAGGATATTGAACCTATGCGTTTTGTGTCAGTGAAACAACGTCGGGAGAAAATGTTAACTTTGGCGGCTGGTGCTGCTCATGGAGTAACCATCAACTCCAAATGGGAAATTTATCCACCTGGAACAAAACGAATTAGTCATGAAATACCTCAACTAGGCAAGGTGGAAATTACAGATGTGTATGCTACTACATCTCATACCAAAATTGTATCTGAAAATGAAACTATTACATCTAATTGCCGAGCAGTAGAAACGGCTCATTTTTATGGGGAAATGCGTTTAGTTGTGGATATTCAAGCCCCAGGGGATTACGAAAAAGCTGTAACTGCGCTAAGAGAGCTAATTGATGCCTCAGACTTATTACGCCAAGGTCAAAAAGATGAGAATACTTCTGCCCGCATTTATCTGATTCCACCCCGAACAGCAGTTGTAGATAATGATCCCGTTCCCCAGTTAGGTACGATTTCTCAAGCTATTTGGGCTGTTGTGGGTCAGGATGGAAGACTGATGATGCCTACTCATGCTGTGGAAGATTTTGGTGCATCTGTCATAATATGTAACAATTTGGAAAAAGTAGCGCGTTATCGGCAGGCTTTATTGTTAAAAAATCCCAATACCAACTGTTTACTCAACGATAAAATCACATTTACTCTCAAGCGTCAAACATCTGATGGTAATTGGGTAGTAGCCGAACCAGAAAAAGACGGTGGTTATGTTGTTTTTGCAGAAGGCGATCGCATTGCTGCGGAGATTAGTAATTCTCATAATGCTCCGGTATACGTTGCTGTTCTGGATTTTGGGTTAACTGGTGCAGTATCGTTGTTACATCCTATTAGTGGAGCCAATGAACAACTAGCACCTGGTAAATCCATTCAAATTGGTATACGCGAGGGTGATGAAATGAAGCTTTACTTGCCAAATAACTTTTCCTACACCCTTGGAGGTAACAACCAAAAACCTCTTGGTGGCGTTGAGACTTATAAACTGATTGCGACTACTCATGAGGCAGACTTTAGTCTATTAACTCAAGAAGGTTTTAAGGATGTCCGAAAATTCATAGGATGGGATACACCAATAGAAAAACTATTGAGTACAGCATTAACTGGTCATGGAAACAGGGAAACGATTCGTAATAATTTAAATCGTAATGAGGAGTGGGTAACAGTAGAACGTCTTTTCTTATTACAGAGTAAATAATCTTACACAACAACGATATATAGGACTCCTATTTGATTTGTGAAAAAATTCCGTACCACTCGCAAGACCTAATTTCCTGTAGCAAGATTGCCTATTCCCTATTGCCTGCCTACACGAATCAGTTCACCAAATCAAACCGGATTCCTATATGAGTTCTTTTTATTAAGCTAAATCTCATAAAATTTACCACTATCTTAGCCTCATCTCATCTATTTCCCAGGCTAAGCTCAGCTAGCGATCGCATTATAAAAACTGTCAGCACTCAGCACAAGCTTTTTGGAGGAAATTAAGATGAAACGATTCTTTGTTGGTACCCTATCATTCTTACTTGTTTACACCGCAGCTGCTACTGGTAGTGCCTGTGCCGAAACCCTCACATCTACCGCGCCCTCTCAAATGACTAGCACAACTGTAACCGTTGTTCGTAATTTTACCCCTTTTGAGCTAGTTAGTGCAGCTTATAGAGGGTCTTTCAGAGAACAAGGCATTCCTGGTTATGGTAGACTGATTTCCGATTTCTATTTAGGCAAAGTCAATGCTGAATCTTTAGTCAAGGCTGGCATTGCAGCGGGTAAAGTTTCATCTGATACTTTGAATAACCAAAGCTACTTGAGCACTGTTGCGTATCAACTACAGACACTGCACCAAGGATAAGGAGCTAAATAAATTATTTTGCTATTTAGACCTCTTCAGTGGCTCTTGTCGCCACAATCACCTGTGCTTCTCGCAAGACTCTATCGCCCCATAAATAACCTCGTACCACTTCCTTAATCACAGTATTTTCTGTGACATCTGTTTTTGCCTCACGTCCTACAGCATACATTGTTTGGGAGTCAAATGGTTTGTTTAGGGCGGCAATGGGAGCAACACGCCTTTGTCGTAGCACTTCTAAAAGCGATCGCCTAACTAAATCCACGCCCTGTTGATGACTAGTTAAAATTTCACTTAAGGATTCTGATGTTTGTGATTTTTCAGACATAATAGATTGAGACTCTTTGCCAGCAAACCACTCTTTTAGCTTTGTCCAAAAGCTTTTTTGCACCGTAGGCTTGGGATTCTGAGTCACAGATAATACTTCTAATTCTTCTTGCCAATAAGTACAAGCCCGATCTAAAGCATCCACGATACCCAGCAAATCTTTTAGTAGCTTCTCTTGCTGTTGCTCACATTGTCCCAATGCTTGTTTTTGGCTTTCTTCTAGACGTATTTGCAGCTGTTCTCGCTCTGTGCGAGTTTCTTCCAATGCTTGCGTCAGAGCATCTTGAGTAGAACGCAATAATTTACCCTGTTGCTTGAGTTCATGACGTAAGGCAGTCCATTCTGCTACCATTTGATAAGTATCAAAAGAATGAGCAGATTCTGGTGGTTCACCCAAATAATCAGGAGATGATTGTTCTGAGTGTAAATAATCTAAAAATTTGGCAAATAAAACTTCTTTATTATTAGTCATTTGTTATTTGTCAATGTTTAGCGGGTATTAATAATTCAAAAGGTGGCACGAATTAAATCATCTAAATTAACTTCTAGTTGAGCGATCGCTTTTTCTTGGACCTGTTTTAATATCTCCGGATTCAGTTCTGCTTCTAAGGGACGCATTTTCAAGAAATCCTCAGCTTGAGATGTCTCTCCTTTGCGAAGTACTTCGTAAGCTTCTCGAATTGCCTTAAACTCTTTTGGATAAGTATGAGCAGGAAATTCCCGCAACTTGGCGTGATATGCTGCTTTAATTTGGGCGGGAGTAGCTCCTGGAGAAATGCCTAATTGTTCGTAGTGGGAAGTCATAAGTATGTCGGTGTAAATAAACACAACTTGGAGTGAGGACGGTTAGTAGATAGTAGTTAGTGGTTAGTTGGCTTGACAAAATCTAAAATTCTTTTTTACAACAATTCCTGAAAACCTCTTTTTTTTCTGCTCTTTCGTTTCTTAGGCGGTAAGTCTCTAAAGAGAAAGTCTAAATCTAGTTCATCTAGTTCATCTTCTTCCTCATCATCATCATCTGAGAAATCAGGCATATCGTCTAATATCTTTTGCTTGAGTTCTGGAAGTATCCGTTCAAACTCAGCTTTGGGAATTTGGTTGCCAAATAATTTTTTAAGCATTCCTTCTAATAAATCGTCCATATCTGACATATTCAGATTATCAAATTCCTCTGGATCTGGCATGATGCTAGTCATTTCTTGAGCGGAGAGGAACGCCTGTTCTTCCCGAAATGCTTGTAATGCTTTGGCGTCTTGTAGGCGACGGGCTAATTCAAATCCCTCTTGCTTCAATTGTTCGTATTCTGGACTATCAACTTGGTTGGTAGTAGCTTTAGCTAATAACAGCAAGGGGTTTTGAGGTTCTCGACGCAGTGCTTCCTCTAAGGCTGGAACGAGTGTGGTAATTGTGCCAAAACGACGTGCTTGAAGTTGAATGTTTGCTAAAGTATTACCTGGTTGGGGCGTGGTGTCGAGGTAACTACGCAGAGGAATCTCTAGTTTTTTGGGACTATTTTCTTTGACAGCTAAGACAACTAAATGGGCAATTCTAGCTTCTGGGTGTTCTGTTGATAGGTTGAACAATTGTTTTAGATACTGATTTATTAAAGCGGCGATGCCTTTTTCCCGTTTGGCAAAGAGGTAGATAGAAAGAGCGATCGCCTGTAATACTGGAATTTGCTCGTTTCCAGATAATTTTTGCAACAGACTATCCCACGCTTCGGCTGCTACTTTTTGGTGCAACGAAACTCGACCGCCGGAATTAGGCTGACTTTGGACTGCATTCACGAATATTTGACAAGCACGTATAGGTGGGTCTTCGTAATCTTCTGCCTGCACCAAACGACTAAAGAAGGGATAACTTAACGTAGAGAGAGCATCTACCCAAGGTAATGTTTTTACTTCCGTTTCAATACTTAGGTCACCAAAATACTTACCAAAACGGCGACGGGCTTCATTACGTGCTTGTTTGTCTCCTAGTTCATCCCAACAACTCAGTAAGGCATCGTAAATTTCATCATATCGACACCCGCCTTCAATAGCTTGAGTAATCAGTGAGATTGCTTCAGTATAATTTCCTTGTATTGCCGTAATTAAACCCTTACGCCCCAATAATTCTGGCGATGTGGGACAGATGCGCTCTGCTTGTTGCAAAGCTCCTAAAGCGGCGCGTTCGCGATTTATTGCGATGTAAGCATCTGCCAACCAGCAGTGCAGATGAGCTAAGGTTGGTTTTAAGCGTGTATCTGGCCATTCTTGTGGTTTTTGTTTTGCTTCAAGCTCCAACCACCGCAAAAATTGAGTAACAACGTGTTGGCGTTTTTTGTCCGAATCATTAGCATCCAAAACTTGTATCAGGTTGACAGCCAACTGGGGGTTGAAGGATTTTCCTGTTAGCAAAGGCTCCCAAAATAGCTCTGCACATTCTGTTTGTCCTTGGGTAAGCGCCTGTTGACCTGCTAGGGTCAAAAGAGGTGTTCGCAGATTCTCTAGTTCTGGGAAGCGAGTTGAACGCCGTTCTCTTCGTAGCAATACATGAGCCGCATCATGATGATTACCTTTATTGATGAGCTGTACAATCATCAACGCTGATAGTGCATCTTGGACAAGTGGATCTTCTGGTTCCAGATTTTCCGGTTCTAGGGGTGGTTCTCCTGTCTTTGCCTGTTGAGCAGTTGCCAATCGTTCTAAAATTGGATTTTCTAAATACTTTGGTTTGCCGAAGGTGCGTTCAGATGACTCCAACCCCAACAGATGAGCAGCAGCATCCCAATTACCGCTCATTTGCTGGCTGTAAATCATCCAAGCAACTGGTAAATCTCCTGGTGTAAGGGGGTGATTAATTTTTTGAAAGGATGTTAAAGCGGCTTCTGGTTGTCCATCCTTGAGAGCCAGCACCCCGTGTATCCAGTCGAGTTGGGTAGCACTAAACCGTTCGGATTGTTGGTTGATTAGCTGTTCAACTGTGGCGGTATCTCCTTTAAGCAAGAGGAGCTTGAGATAACAAATGCTGTACTCTTGGATGAGGTTCCCTGCTTCAAAAGCACCACCAAGTAAATTTAGAGCTGCATCCAATTTATTCAATTCTAACAGACATTTAGCTTGCCAGTAGTACACATCTCCCACCAGCCCTAATTCTATAGCACGTCCAAAGGATTTTTCTGCTTGTTTAAATTCTTGCTTTTGAAATTCCTGCTGACCCCGCAGCGACCAAATCTCTGATTCTTTGGGGGTAAATTTAATCTCAGGGTGCGATCGCTGAATTTTTTTGATTTCTTCCAATGCTTGTCGATATTTTTTCTGCTTCAGCAATTCTTGTAGTTGTATCTCAAAGGAGTTTTCAGTAAGCTCTGTCCCTGTGCTAGAGACGTGTCTTGGGGAGCGATTTTTAGACTGATGTTTAGCCACTGGACTTTCTTCCTGATTGTTTTCAGATTTTTCCCCCTTGTAGCAAAGGGTGAGGTAATGACTCTGTTCACTTCAATAGTGTGGCGATCGCATAAATTTTACAAGCCTCTGTCACATTTCCCCCTGAATGCAGTTGTCTTTGCATCCCTTAGTGAACAAGTATAAGGGATTGCTGCTGGTTGGACAATACAAGCTTTGGCGACATTGCCAATTGTACAGTAAAAATTTTTGCTTGTTCACTCAACTGTTTGCCATTCAAGCCCATGTTGTTTACTAAACTGTTTACCATACTGTTCGGTAAACAGTATTGCGTGGAAGCGTGGTAGTTGAAGCACCGCCAAACCCGGTATCCAATACTACTCTGTTTACAATAGTCGAAATCCTAGAAACCCGGTATCTTGGAGATACTAGTTTCAGATTTTGTATTTGGAGCGGGAGATACTGGCTCGAAATGTAACAACTTCACCCAACGCCCGACCTTAGCTCGTCCTCTGGCTTTCTAAAGTTGGAGCGTGGGTTACTATGCCTGATTATACACACTCGTTGCCGCGATTGCCGGAATTTTTTGAGTTGTTTTGTTGAGTTTTACTTAAGATTGCCTAGATTTTGTTGGGTCAGTACGCAAGCGATCGCTAATTCCATTAATTTATCTCCTCTTCTGGATAGAAACTAAAGTTTCGGGGGTTTTTCAACATAAAAGAGTTCCCCTTTTTGATTAAATCCCCAGTGCAAATGATGGGCTTTCGCTCCCAGTAAGCTTTCAGTGCTATGTTGTATTCAGGTTCATTTAAAATAATGTGAATTTTCCGCAACTTATCTACAACAATACCCAGAATCGTAATGTTGCCACTTTTTACTTCGGCTAAAGGTTGAACTTGTGTCACAACTCCTTGAATTTCAATATTCCCCACTACTGTAATTAGGTCACTCAAAATATCCAACTGCGAGCGATTTTCTGCCTTTTCCAAAATTTCCATAACTTCATACATTCGACGGGGATAATCATCGAAATCCTGGTCTAAAGGTAAATAAATCTTTAATTTATCTTCATTGAAAGTGTCCCTAGTCCAACTAGATACTTGAGCAGGAACACGGGTTCTTTCATGCCATCCTCTAGATTGTAAATAAGCTGCTACCTGACAGGGATCTAAGCTTTTCAATATATCATTATCACAAACAATTGCTTTCATAATGTGCCTCCTGTTTCGATTTGCTGCATAATATCTTTAAGAGCATTGACTGTAAACAACTGTCGGCGAGGCAAATAGACAGTCACACTTTCAGTATTTTGTGTTTCTGGTTGTCCTTTTAATGACATCCAATAGCCGCAACGCCGCATACAGAGTTCGGTTTCTGACTGATTCACCCATTGAGTTGGATTGTCAGGGATTAATACTATAATCAGGATTTTAGGTACAAGAGTTTTCTGCTTTCTCAACTCATTATAGTTTTTGAGTTTGAGAGGGTATCTAATAAATTCATCACTTACTACATCTATTGCAGTAGATTTCACTTGGACTTCAAGGCGAGGTGGATAAAGCGAATATTCCTGTTCTGTACCTGAGATGATAATGTCGATACCGCCAATATCTGTGGGTCTGGATGCTATTTGGCACGAGTAACCTGCTGCTGATACAACAGCATATATATAAGCATAGCTAAATTCTTCTTTTTGGATATTCAAATCCATTTAACTGGCACTTATGTATTGATTTAAGATATTTGTAATCATGCTGATTTAATTTTTCAGCATTGTTTAATTTTACGATAATTACGTGTTTTTTGTAGATTTTTTCATCCACGTTCTTTCGTTTTCAACCCAATTTAAAAATGCGAGGCTACCATGCTTCCTTGTTATATAAGACATCTGGTGGAAAAGATGTAAGGGCGAACGGTCGTACCCTGGGAGAAGGCTCCGCCAACACCTCTACCAAGGTTTTCGGGTAATGCACATTTAATTTCTGGAGATGTTTATAGGTCATGTGGGAAGATTGTACAGTAAAGTATTGCGTTAATCCAAAGCCATCAAAAATTTCATAACCTTAATTATGACTAACCTCAACCTTATATCAGAATATAAATCCTTTGGTGGCAAACTTGGTTTTTACAGTCATGCTTCTTCTAGCTGTCATAGTAAGATGCGCTTTGCTGTTTACCAACCACCACAAGCAGCTCAAGCACCAGTACCAATTCTTTATTTTCTTTCTGGTTTAACTTGCACGGAAGAAAATTTTATGGTGAAATCAGGAGCGCAGCAATATGCGGCAAAGTATGGTTTAATGCTCGTAGTACCAGATACTAGCCCTCGCAATACTGGCATTCCTGGTGAAGATGATGAATCTGATTTTGGTACGGGTGCGGGTTTTTACGTAGATGCTACAGTTGAACCTTGGGCGTCTCATTACCAAATGTACAGCTACGTTGTCCAAGAGTTACCTACGTTGATTGCCGAACATTTCCCCGTACAATCAGATAAACAAAGTATTTTTGGTCACTCAATGGGAGGACATGGTGCGCTTGTCTGCGCGATGAGAAACCCCAACCAGTATAAATCGGTATCAGCCTTCGCACCTATTACTGCGCCTATGCGCTGTCCTTGGGGGGAGAAAGTGTTGAGTGGCTATATCGGGGGCGATCGCGAACTTTGGAAGCCCTATGACGCTAGTGAATTGGTCAAGCAGGTTGGCTATCACAGCCCCATTTTAATAGACCAAGGGACTGCGGATAAATTTCTCACTCAACAATTGCTCCCTGAGGTGTTTGAGCAAGCGTGTGCAGAAGTGAACCAACCTCTCAACTTGCGTTATCAGGAAGGATATGACCACAGCTACTATTTTATAGCTAGTTTTATTGAGGATCATATCCAACATCATGCTTTTGTGCTTTGTTAGTGGTCAGCCGTCAGCTATCAGCCGTCAGCTATCAGTTATTTGCTAATTACTGATTGCTAATAGCTGATTGCTGATTGCTTTTCTCCAAACACTCCTTTAATTTACTCCCTAGGACTTGGACATGAGGGTGATCGAACAGGGTGGTGTGTGAGCCTGGAATATCGTAGATATCTATTCCTCCAGTTACAACTCTATCCCAACCTAAGAGTCGTTCGGATTTTACACCAACAGCATGGTCTTGTGATTCTTCACTGTTTTCATCTGTTCGGAATAAGATAATTTGACCGGAGTAAGCTTGGTAGGTGTACTCTGTCAAAGCCAGCATATTTGAGTCCATGATGTTATAGTGCTTGTCGTCTTCCGGTAAAGCTTCCTCAAGTCCTAAGAAACGCTGGTATTTTTCGCGAAGATGATATGTTCCCCACTCAGTCCAACCTACAAGCTTTTTCATCAAGTATGTCGGTCCTCGTTGTAACAAATTACGTAAGTGGATAAACATTCGTACAATGAAAGGTAATCGTTGAGCAGAACCTGGAAGACCGCTATCAAACATGGCTAGAATACCGATTTCCTGACCTTGTTGGCGGAGTTGCTGAGCCATTTCATAAGCAATGATACCTCCCATTGAGTAGCCACCAAGATAGTAGGGTCCATTTGGTTGAATTGTCTGCATTTCCCTAATATAAAGGGATGCCATCTCTTTCAAATTGGTTAAAGGTGGCTGTTCGCCATTAAGTCCTCGTGGCTGTATTCCATAAAAGGGTTGATCTATTCCCAATTGTAGTGCTAGAGGACGATAACACAAGACTTCTCCACCAAGGGGGTGAATGCAGAAGAAGGGGGGTTTGGAACCCTGAGGTTGAATGGGTACCAGACATGAAGAAGCATTTTGCGATTTGTTTTGTTGATTTGATGCTTTCGGAATCTGGTTTTCGTTAGCTTTGTTTTCAGCAAGTAAATTAGCAAGGGCTTCTACTGTACCGGATTGAAACAAAGTCGCAAGAGGTAGTTTTTTACCAAGTTTCTTCTCGATTTGAGCAAATAACTTCACTGCTAACAAGGAGTGACCCCCAAGGTCAAAGAAGTTATTGCTGATACCAATGGGTTTGACGTTTAAAATTTCTTCCCAAATCTGTGTTAGCTGGCTTTCTAACTCATTGCGCGGAGCAATATAGTTTGCTTCTGGTTCTAATGTTGTGGTATCTGGGGCTGGAAGAGCACGGCGGTTAACTTTGCCGCTAGGAGTTAAGGGTAGCACCTCTAGGAAGACAAAGGCGGAGGGTACCATGTATTCAGGTAGTTTTTCTTTGAGGAATTGACGCAGTTCGCTGACTGTGGGTGCTGGTTCTTGATTGGGAACAAGGTAAGCTACTAAGCGTTTGTCACCAGGAATGTCTTGACGGACAATCACTACCGCTTGCAGGATAGCTGGGTGTTGACTAAGTACAGTCTCTAGTTCTCCTAATTCAATGCGGAACCCACGTATTTTTACTTGATTATCGCAGCGCCCAAGGTATTCAATATTGCCATTGGATAAATAGCGGGCTAAGTCTCCGGTTTTGTACAAACGTTGAGAAGTATAATTTGCTTTTGCTTCATCCTTTATAGTTCTGCTTTGCGCTTTTTTAAAGGGGTTGGGGATGAATTTTTCTTGTGTCAACTCTGGACGATTGAGGTAACCTCTTGCTAGTGCTACACCACCGATATATAGTTCTCCGGGTACTCCGATGGGAACTGGTTCGAGATTGGAATCAACAATGTAAATAGAGGTATTGGCGATGGGGCGACCAATGGGTGGAAGAGCATTCCAATTTTGTACGGAATCAGCTAAGGTAAAAGCGGTGACAACATGGCTTTCTGATGGACCATAATGATTGTGTAAGGTACAATCATTGAGCTTGCTAAATAGGTGAGTGAGGGCGGGAGTTACTTGCAACTGTTCGCCTGCGGTGATGATTTCTTTGAGTGTGCTGGGAACTGATTCAGAACTCACGGCTACTTCTGCAAGTTGCTGTAGAGCCACAAAGGGTAGGAAGAGTCTCTCAATTGCTTTGTCTTTGAGGAAATCTAACAAAGCTGATGCATCGCGGCGCAAGTCGTCTGCAATTAAGACTAATGTTCCTCCAGAGCACCAAGTGGAGAACATTTCTTGGAAGGAGACATCAAAGCTAATTGGAGAGAATTGCAGGGTTTTTGCAGCCGCTACTTTGCTGTTTTCCAATTGCCATAAGATGAGATTGGCAAGAGGATGTTGTTTCATTGCGACACCTTTTGGTAACCCTGTGGAACCAGATGTATAAATTACATACGCTAGGTTTTCTAAGTTAACTCCATTGACGAAATTCTCTGAACTATGGGTAGCGATCGCACTCCATTGTGTATCAAGACAAACCACTTGTGCGTTATGTTCGGGCAATACTGTGACTAACTCTTCGGTAGTCAAAAGCACCGTTGCTTGCGAATCACCAAGCATGAAACTCAGGCGCTCTTGGGGGTATGCTGAGTCTAGAGGGACATAAGCTCCACCTGCTTTGAGAATTCCCAGTACTCCTACAACCATCTCTAGGGAACGTTCTACACAGATACCAACTGGTACATCCGGTTTGACTCCCAAAGTTTTCAGGTAGTGTGCTAATTGATTCGCACGATGATTCAACTCTTGATAAGTTAATTGCTGGTTTTCAAACACCACCGCGATCGCATCAGGGGTGCGCTTCACCTGCTCCTCAAATAGCTCATGAATACACTTGTGGGGATAGTCTACTTGGGTATGATTCCATTCCAGGAGTAGCTGGTGTTTTTCTGTTGGAGATAGCAGTGGTAATTTGTTAATGTTTTGCTGTGGATTTGCAACAATTGCTTCCAACAATATTTGGAAATGCCCATTCATTCGAGCAATCGTGCTATCCTCAAACAAGTCAGTGTTGTATTCCCACCCACAATGCAAGCCTTGTTCTGTCTCTGTCACAAATAAGGTCAAATCAAACTTTGATGTAAAATTCTCAACCTCTATGGGAGCAATGCTGAGTCCTGGTAACTCGAGTGCTTGGTTGGGTGCATTCGTGAGGGTAAACATGACTTGGAACAAAGGATTGTATGAAAGCGATCGCTCTGGTTGCAATTCTTCAACCAGCTTTTCAAAAGGTAAGTCTTGGTTAACATAAGCAGACATAGCTACTTTCCGCACCCTCTGCAATAGTTCCCGAAAACTGGGATTATTGGACATATCGGTGCGTAATACCAAAGTATTGACAAAAAATCCTATCAGCTTCTCGATTTCCGTCCGATTTCGATTTGCAATGGGAGAACCAACCAAAATGTCTTCTTGTCCACTGTAACGATATAGCAATGTTTGGAACGCCGCTAACAGTGTCATAAATAATGTTACACCCTCTTGCCGCGACAGTGCATTGAGTGATTGCAACAGATTTTGTGGTAACTTAGAAGATAAGTATGAACCACGGTAAGTTTGCACTGGAGGTCGCGATCGATCTGTAGGCAATTCCAAGACAGGAGTTGCACTCGCCAATTGCTGTTTCCAATAATTAAGTTGTTTTTCCAACACCTCACCCGATAACCATTCTCGTTGCCATACAGCAAAATCGGCATACTGAATCGGTAATTTTGGTAATGGATTGGGTTTTCCCTCAATGAACGCTTGATACAACTGTGTCAACTCGTCAAATAAAATACTATTTGACCAAGCATCAGCAGCAATATGATGTATAACTAATAACAAGATATGCTCTTGAGACGAGAGTTGCAGCAAGCATCCGCGCAGCATCAAATCTGATGTGAGGTCAAATGGACGCTCCATCTCATCTCGTACAATCTGCTGTACTTGAGCAGCGCGTTCAAGCTGCGGACAATTTTTAAGGTCGATCGCCTTTAATTCTACAGCTCGAGGTTCACCAATCACCTGCACTCCATCGCCATCCTGTGCAATAAAGTTCGTCCTCAGGACTTCATGATGGGACGCGATCGCATCTAATGACTGTTGTAACACCTCTACATTCAGGTCACCTTGCAACTGGAGAACTTGAGGAATATGATAAAGCGAATGTCCTGGCTCGAGCTGTTCCAAAAACCACAGCCGTTGTTGAGCAAAAGATAAAGGTATTGGTAATGCGTTGTCTCTTTTTGGAATAGTTTGCTCTGTTTTCGTATCAGCAATTTTGTTCTTAAGCTTTAGCTCTAGTAGAGCTCTTTTCGCAGGTGAAAGAGAAGCAATCTTTTGGTTGATATTATTCATATTCGTTTATCCTTAAGCTGACATAGTTTTTATGAGGGCTATTCTTTTCTTCTGGTTATAAAATGACCGTTTTTGTAAGCGTTCAGCTATTAGCTGTCAGCCATCAGCAATCAAAGCACATTTTGCTGAACACCTACCCGACCTTCTTCTCTTCTCTTCGAGACGCTTCTCTTCGAGAGGCTCCGCCAACGCGAACGAGACGCTTCTCTTCGAGAGGCTCCGCCAACGCGAACGAGACGCTCCGCGAACGCGTCTTTGCGGTTCATTTAATTAAATAATCTTCAAGCAAGATACTCCCTTTCCGCACCCAAGATTACCGATGCTCTCTTAGTCTCTTTCCCCGGTGCGTCGTGCGCCTAGAGCGGTTTTTAATTTCGGTAATCTTATACCGAGAAGGGAGTAGGAAATGAATAATTAACCGCAGATGAACGCAGATGAACGCAGATGAATTTGTATTTCAGCGGATTAGGAAATGCTATGGCTGTGCTGTTTGGTATTTGACCACTAACTATTAGCCGATAGCTGTGCTAATAGGTGTTGTGCTTCTTCATCAGATAAGTCTTCCAATTCTGCTAGGAGGTGGCTGATTTCGTCGTCTTCTGTGTTTTCTGTTTGAAGTTGAATAATTCCATCAGCTAATTCAGCAATAGTTGGTGTTTCAAATAATTGGCGCAATGACATATTTACATCGAAGCTTTGGCGTATCCGAGACATGACTTGTGTTGCTAGTAGTGAATGTCCTCCTAAGTCAAAGAAGTTGTCATAAATACTTACTTGTTCTAAACCTAAAACTTCTACCCAAATAGCAGCTAGTGTCTCTTCTGTGGGAGTGCGGGGTGCAACAAAGCTGTTGGTATCACTATAATTAGATGCATCTGGTACGGGTAAGGCGCGGCGATCTATCTTTCCGTTGGGTGTCAAAGGTATGACTTCTAGGAAGACGAAGGCTGTGGGTACCATATAGTCTGGTAGCTGCTCTTTTAGAAAGCCGCGTAACTCGCTCGGACTAGGAGGAATTTGTTCTGGTTGCACTACTACATATGCTACTAGCCGCTTGTCGCCTGGAATGTCTTCTCTTGCTATGACTAAGGTTTGTTTTACCGCTGGATGAGTGCTGAGGATGGCTTCTATTTCTCCTAATTCAATGCGGAATCCGCGAATTTTGACTTGGTCATCAATGCGACCGAGGTACTCTATATTGCCATCAGGTAGGTAGCGGACTAAATCCCCAGTTTTGTAGAGGCGTGGGCTTGATTCTTGATTAAAGGGGTTGACAATAAACTTGTCTTGTGTTATTTCTGGACGATTAAGATAGCACCTTGCAAGTCCAGCACCGCTGATGTGTAATTCTCCTGGAACTCCGATGGGAACGGGTTGGAGATGGTGGTCTAGAATGTAGACTTGTGTGTTGGCAATTGGGCGACCAATGACTGGTTTTGAAGCCGCTTTGCGAATTTCACAAATTGTAGCATCTACAGTGCATTCTGTGGGACCATAGACGTTATAAAAACGAATTTTCTCTGCTTGTGCTAGAAGCTGCCAAGTAGATTCATCAATGGCTTCTCCTCCTACTAGTACAGATTTAAGCGCAACATCGCTGTTAAGTAACCCTGCTGAAATTAGAAGTCTCAGTTGTGATGGGGTACAATCAAATACTTCAATTTGATGGTGAATCAGGTAAGATAACAGAGCATCTCCATCAAATCGGATGTCTTCTGGGACGATATCAAGGGTATGACCGTGCAGAATTTGAATAATCTGTTTTACAGAAGTGTCAAATGCAAAGGAGCCGTTTACACTGACTCGGAGTGGGGAGTTTGGCTCTACAGTGTAGATAGCTTGTTCTAACCCTGATGAAAGATTGATAACTGAGCGATGTTGAATTGCAACTCCTTTTGGCTTTCCTGTTGAACCGGAGGTGTAAATCACGTAAGCTAAGTTGTCTAGCTGCGCTTGCGTGGTTGGATTTTCGCTCCTTTCTTGAGCGATAATCTGCCAATCAGCATCTAAGCAGACTTGCTGTGCGTTGTGTTCGGGTAACTGGGCTGCTAATTCTGTTTGGGTTAACAGAACTTGAACCTGGGCGTCTTGTAGCATATAAGCTATGCGCTCTTGTGGATATGTGGGAGCGATAGGGACATAGGCTCCACCTGCTTTCAGAATTCCTAGTAATCCCACAATCATTAAGGGCGATCGCTCTACACAAATACCAACCATTATCTCTGGACTCACACCTAACTTTTTCAGGTAGTGTGCTAGTTGATTGGCGCGTTGATTTAATTCTTGGTAGGTCAGTTGTTGGTCTTCATATACGACTGCTACTGTATCTGGAGTACGTTTGACTTGCTCTTCAAATAACTGGTGGATACACTGATGGGAATAGTTTGCTTGAGTCTCATTCCATACCAAGAACTGTTGTTTTTCAATGGGGGTTAGCAGTGGTAATTCGTTAATACTTTGCTGTGGATTTGCTCCAATTTCCTGCAATAATGTCTGGAAATGTCCACTCATCCTTTGAATTGTAGCAGCATCAAATAGGTCAGTGCTGTACTCCCAATCCCCTTGTAGTCCTTGTTCTGTTTCTACGACTGACAAGGTTAAATCAAATTTGGATGTGACACTATCTAGCTCATAACTGGTTAAGGTGAGTCTTGGTAACTCTAATGTTTGTTTCGGTGCGTTTTGCAACACAAACATGACTTGGAATAAGGGGTGGTATGAGAGCGATCGCTCTGGCTGCAATTCTTCTACTAGCTTTTCAAATGGTAAGTCTTGGTGAGAATAAGCAGACAATGCTACTTGTCGTACTCTTTGCAGCAGTTCTGAGAAACTGGGATTATTGGACATATCGGTACGTAGCACTAGGGTATTGACAAAAAATCCAATTAACCCTTCTACCTCTTGTCGATTTCTCCCCGCTATCGGAGAACCTACTAAAATGTCTTCCTGTCCATTGTACCGATATAGGAGTGTCTGGAATGCTGCTAGTAACACCATAAATAGTGTAGCTCCCTCTTGCCGGGATAAAGCACTTAGTGTTTGTGCTACACTTTGAGGGATGACAAAAGATTGCTTTGCTCCTCGGTATGACTGAACTGGTGGACGCGGTCTATCAGTTGGTAATTCCAGGACGGTGTTTGCACCTGCAAGCTGCTGTTTCCAATAGTCGAGTTGTTTTGCGAGTACTTCTCCTAACAACCACTGGCGTTGCCAAACAGCGTAGTCAGCATACTGAATGGGTAATTCTAGCAAAGGTTTGGGTGAACCGTTGATGAACTCTTCGTAAAGAGTTGCTAACAGCGAGAATAAAATGCTCATCGACCAGCCGTCAGAAGCAATATGGTGCATGACCAACAGTAGAATGTGCTCTTGTGGCGATCGCACTAGCAAGCAACCTCGCAGCATCAAGTCCGATGCTAGGTTGAAAGGACGTTGTATTTCATCTTGTAGTATTTGTTGTACAACGGTAGCATACTCGGTTTCCGCACAATCTTCGATATTGATGACCTTCAGTTCCACAGAACGAGGTTCCCCAATCATCTGCACTGGTTCACCATTGGATGCAATAAAGTTGGTTCGCAGAACTTCATGATAAGCAACAATGGTGTCTAAGCACTGTTGCAGAACAGCAATGTTAAGGTCGCCTTGCAACCATAGAACCTCAGGAATATGATAAGTTGCGCTGTTTGGTTCTAGTTGCTCTAAAAACCACAATCGTTGCTGAGCAAATGATAGAGGAACTGATTG
Source organism: Scytonema sp. PMC 1070.18 (assembly GCA_035967975.1). Classification (GTDB taxonomy): domain Bacteria; phylum Cyanobacteriota; class Cyanobacteriia; order Cyanobacteriales; family Nostocaceae; genus Scytonema. The sequence goes on along the minus strand of JAWQFQ010000052.1, from coordinate 24,854 downwards.
TCGATTTGCGACTCTGATAATGGCTTGATATTCCTCGTGACTCTGGTTTTGAGTAGATGCGATCGCACTTGCTAAACCTGCGATCGTCGGTGATTCAAATAAGCGTTGTACAGCAATTTCAACACTGAAGGTTTGGCGTACGCGAGAAATGACTCGCGTTGCTAGCAATGAGTGTCCCCCTAATTCAAAGAAATTGTCATTAATACCAACTTGTTCTAAACCCAAAACTTCTGTCCAAATCGTTGCTAGGACTTCCTCTGTGGGGGTGCGGGGTGCAACAAAGTTATTGACAGCACTGAAGTGGGATATATCTGGTGCAGGTAAGGCGCGGCGATCAACTTTGCCATTGGGGTTTAATGGCATGGTATCTAATAAGACAAACGCCGAAGGTATCATGTAATCAGGGAGCTTATCCTGCAAAAAGCCGCGCAACTCGCTTGGGTTGGGGGGTACTTGTTCTGAGTGTGGGACGAAATATGCTACCAATCCTTTATCACCAGGAACGTCTTTCCTAACCATGACTAGGGTCTGTTGTAGTGCAGGATGTGTACCTAGGGTCGCTTCAATTTCTCCCAACTCAATGCGGAAGCCGCGTACTTTTACCTGATGGTCAATACGACCAATAAACTCTATATTACCGTCTGGTAAGTATCGAACTAAGTCGCCCGTTTTGTAAAGTTTTGCGTCCGATTCTTGACTCCAGGGATGAGAAATGAATCTTTCTTGTGTTAATTCGGGACGGTTGAGATAGCCGAGAGCCAAACCAGCACCGCCTATGTATAGTTCGCCTGGGTGACCGATAGGCACAGGTTGTAAGTTTTCGTCTAATATATGAACCTGTACGTTGGCGATTGGTTGACCAATAGGAATACTGGTGTAATCAGTACCGCGTTGACAAACCCAGGTTGTGACATCAATGGAAGCTTCTGTTGGACCATAGCAGTTGACTAAAATACGATCCAGATTCAAACAGGCGTAAAAGCGTTCCATGAGTTCCACCGACAAAGGTTCACCACCTGTCGTGACGTGTCTGAGGGTTTGACAATTTTCAAATCCCTTTTCCTCTACGAGAGCCTGGATGATGGATGGTACTAAGCCAAGAATGGTAATTTCACGCTTGACAACTTCATGGATAAAGTAAGCGGGGTCTTTATGACCACCGGGACGAGCCATGATTAACTGTCCGCCAAATGACAAAGGCCAGAATATTTGCCATACTGAAGGGTCAAAGCTCAAAGAAATGGTTTGTAGGACTTTGTCTCGTGGGGTGAGTTCAAATTTTGATTGTCGCCAATGAAGTGTGTTGCAAATTCCACGGTGAGGAATCATCACACCTTTGGGTGTACCTGTGGAACCAGAGGTGTAGATGACATAGATGAGGTTATCAATATTCACCTCAGAGACAAAGTTTTCTTGGCTGTGCTGAGCAATCTCTTCCCACTCAGAATCCAAACAAATCACTTTGGCTTTGAGGGTTGGTAAGCTACTCACCAATTTCTGTTGGGTGAGCATCACTAAGGTTTGCGTGTCATCTGCTATGAAGGTTAAACGTTCTTGAGGATACTCTGGGTCAAGTGGTACATAAGCACCACCTGCTTTGAGAATACCTAACAGTCCTATCACCATTTCTAAAGAACGTTCCATACAAATACCAACCAGTACATTCGGTTTAACTCCTAAATGACTGAGGTGGTGTGCGAGTTGGTTTGCACGCGTATTTAACTGCGCGTATGTCAATTGTTGGTCTTCAAACACAACTGCTACTGCATCTGGAGTCCGTTCTACCTGCTCTTCAAACAACTGATGGATGCACTTTTGTGGATAATTTGTTTGGGTATTATTCCACTCTAGTAACTGATTTCTTTCCGTTGTTGTGAGTAGAGGTAATTCGGCAATTTTCTGCTCTGGATTAACAGTAATTGCGTTTAAGAGTGATTGGAAATGCTCATTTAATCGAATGATTGTTGTGTCATCAAATAGGTCAGTGTTGTACTCCCAAAGCCCTTTTAGTCCTTGTTCGGTTTCTTTTATTTCTAATAGTAAATCGAACTGAGATGATTCAGTTTCTACTTCAAAGGAGGTGAGGTTGAGTCCTGGTAATTCTAATGTTTGTCTGGAGAGGTTTTGCAGGACAAACATGACTTGAAAGAGGGGATGGTATGAGAGCGATCGCTCTGGGCGCAGTTGTTGTACTAGTTTTTCAAAGGATAAATCTTGATGAGCGTATGCAGATATTGCTATTGTACGAACCCTTTGTAGTAATTCCTGAAAACTAGGGTTACCGGATAAATCCGCACGCATGACCAAGGTATTGACAAAAAACCCGATTAAATCTTCTACTTCTGCGCGATTGCGACCTGCAATGGGAGAACCAATTAAGATATCTTGTTGTCTGCTATAACGATACAGTAAGGTCTGAAATGCTGCTAACAAGGTCATAAATAGGGTGACTCCCTCTTTCCTTGAGAGCGCATCTAACGCTTTTGATAAATTCTGAGGTATCGTAAAATACTGTCTCGCACCTCGGTAAGTCTGTACTGGTGGTCGAGGTCTATCGGTAGGCAATTCTAACACAGGGGTTGCGCCTGCTAACTGCTGTTGCCAATAGTTGAGTTGTTTTTCTAGTGCTTTTTCCGAAAACTGTTGGTTTTGCCAAACTGCAAAATCTATATACTGGATGGGTAATTCTGGGAGAGGATTTGGCTGATTGTGAATCTTGGCTTGATATAGCTCAGCGAGCTGCTTGAAGAAAATATTCATGGACCAGCCATCAGTTGCGATATGATGCATCACCAACAATAAAATGTGTTCTTGTGGCGATCGCACCAACACGCACGCACGCAGCATTAAATCTGATGCTAGGTTAAAGGGGCGTTGTGCTTCTGTTCGTAAGAGTTGTTGTATGCGCTCGACTTCCAGATTATCCTTCAGGTCAATCACTTTCAGTTCAACTGACCGAGGTTCGCTGATGATTTGTACTGGGTTGTCATTCTGTAAAACAAAGTTCGTTCGCAAAACCAGATGATGAGCAACCAGGTCATCTAGCGCAGATTGTAAAACTGATATATTTAGGTCTCCTTGCAATTTGACCGCTTCAACGATATTGTACGCGGCGCTGTTTGGGTCTAGTTGTGCTAAAAACCAAAGTTGCTGCTGGAGGTAGGATAAGGGAGCGGATTGTCGGTTGGTTTGTTGGGGGATGATTTGCTGTTGTTCTGGATTTTGACCAGATGCGATCGCTTGTACCAAACCTGCAATGGTTGGCGTTTCAAAAAACAAGTGTAAGGGAATTTCGACACTGAAGGCTTGGCGAATCCGAGAAATAACTTGCGTCGCTAAGAGTGAATGTCCTCCCAATTCAAAGAAGTTGTCGTGGATACCAACTCGCTCTAGACCCAAAACTTGCGACCAGATAGCGGCTAAAATCTCCTCAGAGGGGTTACGAGGTGCAACAAAGCTACTTTCATTAATAAAATGGGATGTATATGGTTCTGGTAAAGCGCGACGGTCTATTTTGCCATTAGGTGTCAGTGGTAAGGTCTCTAAACAGACAAAGGCGACAGGTACCATGTACTCAGGTAGCTGCTCTTTGAGAAATTGACGCAGTTCACTTGGACTGGGAGAATCTTGCTCTGGTTTGACGACAACATATGCGACCAATCGCTTGTCACCACGATTGTCTTCACGAGCAATAGCAACAGCCTGAAGTATGGATGAATGTTGTCTCAGTACTGTTTCTATTTCTCCTAATTCAATCCGAAAACCACGTATTTTGACTTGATGGTCAATACGTCCAATGTATTCAAGATTACCATCTGGTAAATAACGAGCTAAATCCCCTGTTTTGTAAAGGCGTGCTTCTTCGCGGCTAAACGGGTTGGGGATAAATTTTTCGTTTGTCAACTCTGGACGATTCAGGTAACCTCGTGCTAGTCCATCACCGCCAATATGTAGTTCTCCAAATACACCGATGGGAACTGGTTGCAAATGTTGGTCTAGCAGATAAACTTGTGTGTTGGCGATAGGGCGACCAATGGGGATTGCGGTCTGAGATGATTGTGCTATGACGGCTTCAAAGACTGTTGACCAAATAGTGGTTTCCGTCGGACCGTACATATTCCAAACGACTGCACCTGTGGCGGATAATTGTTGTGCTAAGTCAGTCGTTAACGCTTCTCCACCACAAAGAATTTTCAATCCTGGAACGCCTTTCCATCCTGCGGCTAGCAACATTCTCCAGGTCGCTGGAGTTGCTTGCATTACAGTTGTACTTGTAGTTGTTATAAAATCGCTCAACAATCTACCATCGCTTGCGACTTCCTTTGTCACGACTACAACACGCGCACCTGTAATCAGGGGTAAATAGAGTTCTAGGGCGGCGATGTCAAATGATATTGTTGTCACAGCTAGGAGTACATCCGCTTCTGTTAATCCTGGTTGCTGCTGCATTGATGTTAAGAAATTGACAACAGCACCATGCTGAATTTGCACTCCTTTGGGCTTTCCGGTTGAACCTGATGTGTAGATAACATACGCCAAGTTATCTTTGGTTGCAGAGGTTGTAGGATTTTCTATAGGGTGGGTAGTTATGTTTTCCCAGTTTTTATCTAAGGAAACAACTTGATATTTTGGCGATGTTGAATCTTCTTCGATTCGAGAAGACTGGGAGGAATTAGTTAATAGTACTGAAACTTGAGCATCTGATAAGATATAATTAATACGTTCTTGAGGATATGCTGGATCTAGGGGTACGTATGCTCCACCTGCTTTGAGGATAGCTAGCAATCCTACTACCATTTCTAAAGAACGCTCTACACAAATTCCGACTAAGTCGTCCGGTTTGACTCCCAGAGTTTTGAGGTAGTGTGCTAGCTGGTTTGCACGTTTATTTAATTCCCAGTAAGTCAGTTGTTTATCTTCAAATACAACTGCTACGGCGTCTGGAGTTTGTTCTACTTGCTGTTCAAATAACTGATGGATACATTTTTGGGGATAGTCGATTTGGGTGTGATTCCATTCCTCCAGTATCTGCTGTCTCTCGTTTGCTGTCAGTAATGGTAATTCAGTGATTTGTTGTGAATTTGTAACAATTCCTTCTAATAATGTTTGGAAATGTCCGTGAATGCGCTCAATCGTCCCTGGATAAAAAAGGTCGGTGTTGTATTCCCAGACACAATGCAGTCCTTGTTCTGTTTCTTCGATCGCTAAGGTCAAATCTAGTTGAGGTGTGACTTGTTCTAAGTCCGTCGTTAGCTGTGGTAGCTCCAAGGTTTGTCTGGTGATATCCTGCAAGACAAACATAACTTGGAATAAAGGATGATGAGAAGGCGATCGCTTTATTTCTAGTTCTTCTATCAGCTTTTCAAACGGTAAATCTTTGTGAGTCTCAGCAATCGTGACTACTGTTCGCACTCTCTGCAATAATTCCCTAAAACTGGGATTATTGGACATATCAGTGCGTAATACCAAGATATTTGTTTTCCATCCTGTTTGTTTGTTGTCTTTCACCGTCACTGGTGAACCAACTAGGATTTCTTCTTGTCCACTGTAACGGTACAGCAAAGTTTGAAACACCGCCAACATTGTCGTAAACAGAGTTACACCCTCTTGTTGTGACAGTTTCAAAAGTGCATGCGATAAACTTTTAGGAATAATAGTAGATTGTTTTGCAATTTGGTGATTTTGTACTAGTGGTCTTGGCTTATCTCCAGGTAATTCCAATACCGAGTTTGCACCTGCTAACTGCTGTTTCCAATAGTTGAGTTGGTTTTCTAGCTGAATATGAGGCTCGAAGTAGGAATTGTTGTTGGCGATCGTCATAATTCTGGCTGTCTGTAAATTTATTAATTTGAAAATAGGGTGTAGAGGGAAGAGATTTTTTCGTGGGAAACTTGTACACAGTACATGATGGTCACTTTCATGATGTTCAGAGAGTGACCTGTTTCAGTCTGTTTAGTCCTCTTATTTTTTGATGTTTCTGTTTTGATAGATATCACTTTCCTAATGAATACGTCTAAACTTGTCGTTTCTTAAAGTTTGAAGCCGAGAAATTCCTGTTAATTTAAACTAAAATGACTTTTTTCAAAAGATGAGTGATACTGATTGCCTTTTTCATATTATGGTACAATATCATGCTTTCTACTTAGATTATAAAAAAATAAATTAGTTTTAAAATCATGCTTCTTATTGTAAAGTTTTTGTGTAGAAGTACCAATCATCCGGATAGTAGAAGAAAGGCTAGTACATAGTATTTTTGTTGACAAACCATTTCTCCTTAAGTTCAAGAATTAGTGTTGGTATACTTTTCTGTAAGAGGTTGTTTGAAAAATGGTTGGCTGTGATTTTAGGCACTTATTGATCCCCCCTAGCCCCCCTTAAAAAGGGGGGAAATACTCTGAAAGTCCTCCTTTTTAGAAAATGCTCTGAAAGTTCCCCTTTTTAGAAAATGCTCTGAAAGTCCCCCTTTTTAGAAAATGCTCTGAAAGTCCCCCTTTTTAAGGGGAATTTAGGGGGATATTGAATATGATTGCTACTGATGAAAGGACTTTTCAAATATCCTCTAAGGGTGATGGGAGGAGATATGTTCCTCCATGTGTGAGTGTTAGGGTAAGTGTTCAGACATCAGCTATCAGCCGTCAGCTTTCATGAGCTATAGGGGTGTTTAATTAGCTTATCAAAAACGCCTAGAGAATGCCCGAAATATGTTTCCAAGCTGACTGCTGACAGCTAATAGCTAAACGTTTACGCAGCAAGTGCTGATGGCTGAATGCTTACACAATCTCTAATAAACTTTGTTGTTCCAACTGCTTTTGTGTTAGCGCTAATGCTTCATAAGCACTTTTTAACTTGTTTTGGTCTTTAATGGTCGGACCATAATGCCTTAAATAGGCTTCTAAATACTTAACACGCAAGTTTAGGTCTTCTGTATTTTGCATAAAAATCAGATCGGCTTCAGTCATGGGACGGATAACTAGTAAGGGAATAGGACTGCGAAGTGGTCGGAAATTAGGATTATGGAGACCGGGGCTTTCCGTCCGATTGTGAAATTCCCCTAGCATGAGTCCTGCATCAACAAAAAAAAGTTTGAGCTTTCTTTGGACAACATCAATGATTTTGGGAGCATCTTCTGACTGAACTTCAGGAAAGATGAATAGTATGGCTTTATTTAAAGCAGCAGGTTTTTCTTTTGGTTCTAAGTTTAGAAAAACATCTCGATAGGGTAAAATGAGGTCCGCAATTTGTTGTATGTCTAGATTTTTAGAACGAATGACTGTCAGACGAAGGCTATTTAACTTAAAGGACGGAGGTACAAAAGGACATACAGCTCCAGACCTACCTAAATCGGGATTTGGTTTTGCAACAAAATTCTTTAGCCACTGCGTTATTTCAAGTAAATAGCTCATATCTTGATCGAGCTGGTTAATCTCAATGGGAGTGTAAAGTTGCATGACCATTACCTTATAAATTACACCTATACGGAATAAACAGATTCATAGCTCATGAAAAAAGCCGATATCATTCAAAGTGGAGATGTTGAGCTACTCCTGAGTTTTATTGAGCAGTACAGTAAATAACGCTGCAACATTATTTCGCAGCTGTCAGAATACGTAGTTATCTTAATCAGCAATTTGATGGCTACCTAGTTTCCTTCGTTGGTAGATTCTTAGATTTTCTGAAATTACCGCTTAACAGTAATTCTGTTATGAAGGAGTTGGTGTTTTTCCTGAATGTTCCTAATTATTTAGGAAACCTTGTTGTTCTTTAATTTATCAAATTAAATATAAAGTTTGAACCCAAATTTTTAAGAAGAAATATGAATTTTTATCTAAGTTTAATCTCGATTTAACGTTGAGGAAATACTAAGTATAAAAGATTAATATAACTTCCTTAAAAGAAATAAAATATAATCACAATGTTTTATTATTAGTCAATATATAAAATTTCTGGATTAATAAAACAAATTTTTGATAAAGCTGATTAAAGAATTTATAAAATTTCTAAAAAATTCTGACAAATGTGTTAAGAAGTTGTGGCAATACGACTCGAAAATTAGAAACCCGGTATCTCCAAGATACGGGGTTTCTGGCTTCTCATGGATTTTACCTGGCAGTATTGGGTACATTTGTACCCTTCTCCGGTCACCAGACGCACTCGCGTTCGGGAACCCTAAAACCCTCCAAATATTGAATTGACTTTTAGCTAAATATATGTATGCAATAATAATGACTACTGATTCAAAAAAACTTAACAAGAAAAAAATTTATTTAAAACACTGTCAACTAAATTGATACAAAAAAGCTGTCAAAATCCTTAAAAAAGGTAGATGATTGTGAATAAGACCCAAAAATAACAGTAGTTAAAGAACTGCGATCGCCCTCAGAGGATAATCTCTATACAAACCAGATAGGCACAATCATCCTACAAGAGTTCAACCTGAATCAAAAAGACACGTGACGACTCCACACACCGCCTTTCGGTTTGGTGTGGGCTTCTAAGAAATTAGAGGTTCGTCCGACGCCTTAGTGGCTCGTTATGCAAGAGTTACTACGTTTACCCAGAATATATAGGCACTCCGGAATACAGGGAGTAGCGTCCCGTTTCCTAGTTCCGGGTAGAACTGCGGCGAGTGATTAAACATTCCTACGGAGAGAGGGAAAGTGTTGCTCGTACAAAACCTGGATAAACCTTGGCGGAGGAAACTACATCCTTTTGGATGCTGTGCCGTATTAATCGGTACATTTGGCGACTCCTCAACCATCGCCGAACCTGTCCTGCTATGCAGAACTTGTTTCGGCGATGGTATCGTCGCCACCCCGGCATTCATCCCGACACTTCACTTTGTGTAAGTGTGGGGCAACTGCTATGAGTTAGCTAACACAGAACATAGAATATTTATGAATATCCACAGTGCAAATACTGCAGCCCAGGTACTGGGTGAAAAATTGCCATTTCCACTCAAACGCTTATCAGATTTGGCTTACAACTACTGGTGGAGTTGGACGAGCGATCGCATCGCCCTATTCCAATCTATCGATCCCCAAGAGTGGGAACGCTGCGGTCACAATCCCGTCGCCATTCTAGAAGCTGCATCCTACGAACGCCTCACCCAACTTGCTGAAGACCCATTTTACATTAAGCAGCTTGGGGCGCTAGTGCGTGAGTTTGATGAGTATATGACCACAAAAAACACCTGGGTGAGTCGGGTCGCGCCTCAAATTACCCAGGAACACCCCATAGCTTACTTTTGCGCTGAATTTGGGATTCATGAATCCCTACCAATTTACTCCGGTGGTTTGGGTATTCTTGCTGGCGACCATTTGAAATCATCATCGGATTTGGGTGTCCCGATGGTTGGTTTAGGGTTGCTCTACCGTCAAGGTTATTTTCGTCAAAGGTTAAACCGTAGTGGCTGGCAAGAAGATTATTATGTAGATAATCTCTTTCACACAATGCCGTTGGAGTTAATTAAAAACGAGCATGGGGAACCAGTCACTATTGAATTAGAAATCCGTCACCGCTTGGTGAAGGTGCAAATCTGGCGAGCGCAGGTGGGACGAGTTAGTCTTTACTTGTTGGATAGCGATCGCCACGACAACGATCCCATCGACCGTTGGTTGACCGGACACCTCTACGGTGGTAACCAAGAAACCCGGATTGCTCAAGAAGTCGTCCTGGGAATTGGTGGAGTACGGGCGCTCACAGCTTTGGGAATTCAGCCTTCTGTCTTCCACCTCAATGAAGGTCATGCAGCTTTCTGTACTTTAGAAATTGCGCGTCAAGAAATTGAGCGTAGTGACAAATCTTTCTACGACATAGAATCTGATGTCAGAAAACGCTGCGTGTTTACCACCCATACACCCGTTCCCGCTGGTCACGATGTCTTCTCCCCTGACTTAATAGACTCCTTCTTTTCCCACTACTGGTCTCAATTACGCCTTTCTCGCGAACAATTCCTGGCGTTAGGTGCGAGGCGACTAGGCGATCCCTGGGAACCTTTTGGTATGACGGTACTCGCATTGCGGATGTGTCGCGCTTGCAATGGTGTGAGTGAATTGCACGGTCAAGTTTCCCGTAAGATGTGGATGGTATTGTATCCAGAGCGTTCGGAGGACAACGTACCCATAGGTTACATTACCAATGGAGTCCACGCACCCACCTGGACAGCCCCGTTGTTAGCAGACCTTTACTCTCAATACTTAGGGGAAGACTGGAAAACTCGTGCTGTTGAGCCCAAGATGTGGGAAAAGGTTGACGGGATTCCTAATGAGGAGCTATGGTGGCGACATCAAGTTCTCAAAGAGCGGTTGATTGCTTACACTCGCCATAGAATTAAAAAAGCACGGGAACAAAGAGGCGAAGATTACGACAGAATACACGCAATAGACTCCTTGCTCGATCCTAAGATGTTGACCATTGGATTTGCCAGACGGTTCAGCCCTTACAAACGGGGTCACTTACTTTTACGTGATGCAGAAAGGGCGCTCAGGATTTTTGGTAATACCGAACGTCCGGTACAAATCATCTTTGCTGGTAAAGCCCATCCAGCCGATGAAGAAGGAAAGCGCATTATTCAACGTTTGATGGAATGGTGTCGCCATCCTGCTATTCAACATCGGGTTGCTTTTATTGAAGACTACGATATATATGTTGGTCAGAAATTGGTGCAAGGTGTTGATGTTTGGTTGAACAATCCCCGCCGTCCCCTAGAGGCGTCTGGTACTTCTGGTCAAAAAGTCTGCTTTAATGGCGGTATTAATTGTAGTGTACTTGATGGTTGGTGGTGTGAAGGATACATAGCAGATGCAAATGGTAAAGGGGTAAACGGATGGGCGATTGGTGAGGATGCTCACACCAGTGATCAGGATTTGCAAGATAGTATAGATTCAGAGTCACTTTACAAGCTTCTGGAAGAGGAAATAGTTCCCCTGTACTACGACCAAGACACCAATGGTACTCCACACCGTTGGGTTCAAATGATGAAAGCATCCATTAAGACGAATGCACCGTTGTTTAACACCGATAGAATGATTGCTGACTACGTTTCACAGGTGTACGTCCCAGAAATTGCTGCTACTTTCAATCCAATTTTGGCGAAGGTGCTCGTTTAAAGAATTTAAGTTTTCCTGGTTCAGCGTCTGGGCGGGTTTGATACCTGCCCTTTTTTTTGTTATACTTTTAGGTATCAGCTTTCAGCGGTCAGCTTTTAGCTAAAGTCAGATTTATCTGACTGAGTATGGAATTTAGGGACTTCCAAGAAATAAATTATCCATCTTGTGGTATAGGCGTCCCTGCCCGTGCTGTGAATCTGTAACCGGGTGCAATACTGCTGGGTTAGGCTTTATTAGTGTACTCAGAAACCCGGTTTCTATTCCGGCTTAAGCGAGTAGTGTTGGTAACGGGTGTCCTTTGAATCGTAACGGGCGAGACGCCCGTACCACTATATTAATTTTGGCAGCTAATCCTGTGAGTACTTCAAGATTGCGGCTGGATGAGGAAGTACGAGAAATTGAAAAGGGATTGCGACGCGCAGAACATAGGGAGCAGTTTAAGTTAGAGCAGAAGTGGGCGGTCCGTCCATGAGACTTTTACCGAGCCATCTTAGATTATAAGCCTCATATTGTTCACTTCAGCGGACACGGTGCGGGAAGCGATGGAATTGTTTTAGAAGATGAAGCGGGACAACCCTTTTCCCATGTTCCCGTGGTAAATCGCTCATTGGTTAACAATAGTTAAAGTCTTAGAAACCCGGTTTCTTGAAGAAACCGGGTTTCTGGGATCTCAACTATCCTTAACCGACAAGTATTGGATGTGGTTCATTTAGGTGAAAACTGCTGTAAGCTACAAGCAACTCATTATATTTATCGGTTGATAGGTATTGGTTTCCAACTCTCAAGCATTTCTCGAACAAACATTAATTCATTGAGATATTCGCTCACTTGGACTCTTTGACTCTCAAGGATAGCAATAATCTCAGGGGCTTCTACTTCTCTTTTTGCTTTTTCTTTCAGCAAATAGTCAAACTCAGTCTGAAATCTATTGATGTAGTCATTGATTTGCTTTTCGCCCTTCCAAAAATCTTCTGATACTTGTTTTTCAATCACACGCTGAAGTAATCTTAAGTTACTCTGCACTTGTGAATCAATCTTTTGTTGAATTCCTTGGCAAGTCAGTCGTAAATCAACTTCATAGTAAGTCACTATTTCTTTATACGGGACATCTACCTCATAGACTTTATCTGAGTTACAGCAGCGACTCTCTGTTTTTGTTTCTTTTTTTGTTCTAGTAAACACTTCTTGCTGATGTTGAACCATAGAATCAATACCTGAAAATTCAAACCTAGGAAATTGGATGGGATTATTACCTATTTCCACCTGCAAAGCATTGCCAACATAATCAGAAATTTCATTAGAAATAGCTTGGATTTCTTGTTGAATTTGTTTCACTAAATTTTCACGAATCTTTGTTCCTTCTCGAACTAAACTATCTTGAGTATCTAACCAAAATCCTTGAATGATAGGAGTGCAATAATCATTAATTGTTTTACCAACCTTCTTTGCGTCTTTTTTATTATTGGCTCTTATTTTATAAGGATCGGAGGTAGAGACAGACTCAAATAGAGAACCAATTTTATCTCGGATATATGTGAAAAGATTGCGGGGTTGATTCTGAAGCGAAGACTGTTTAGATTGATTTTCAGCCACTTTCTCAATTTCTATTGCTATACGCTTTTTAGCCGTATCCGCAAATTTCTCAATCCCTTGACTAAACGTCGTGATTAATATTTCCTTTTGTGCTTCTACGGACTTTTTTACGATTGCTACCTGGTTTTTGGCTGTATCAGAACGTTTTTTATACTCTTCTATCTTTTGTTGTAGTTCCTCAAATTCTAACTTCCAGATTCCAATATCTGTAATAAATGTCTCATCAATAGCTTTAGCTGCTTTATTCAACTTATCTAATACGTCACTTAACAAATTCCATCCAGAATTTTGAGTAATAGTTTGAATAACTGTTTCTTGAATTCTGGGAATACCACTATCATTTAAACTTTGTGGGGCAATTTCTTCTGGTAATGGAATAAAACGCCTTCCTCTTTCATCTCTTTCGGTATATTTAGCACTGAAAAAATCCTCAAAGTCCCTAATATGGCTACTTGTCGCCTTATTTTGTAGAATCAGCTTAGATAACAACCCTTGCCATGCACTAGCTGAATAAACAATTGGTTCTGGGATACCAAATTCCACTAAATTTTTTCTTAAAGATTCTATAACATCTGCAATAGGTCTATCTCTATCAGCTTTTCTGTCTACTTTGTTAAGAACAAAGTAAATTTTACCCCTATTTTCTGCTAAAAATTCCTGACGTTGTTCAATTAAATCTTGAAGCAATTCTGAATTCGTGTTATCCTTAAATGATGTGTAATCCAGAATGAATAATACAGCATCACAGGTTCGGAGAGCTTCTAAAGCAGTCTGTTTTAAAGAAGTGGTGTTGAACGAGACAGACTCCCACTCATTGGGACCAGGGGTATCAACTAATGTGAAACCTGCTAGCGATGGCATTTGAGTAATGGCTTCAATGGGATATTCTAATTCAAAACGTGTAGTATTATCTTGATTAGACTTAGCTCGAATCTCGTGGGTACGCTCTAAAAATCTTTGCCGAATTTCTGTTGCGTCACCCTCTATTAAAATTATGGGTTTTCTTTGACCTGCTTGATATTCTAAAAGTCTGGGTGTTTGTCCTGCATCAATTGGACGGATATCTGTGCGACACACTGTGCAAGCTTCTGATTCACTTGCTAAAACATCTGCACCAATTATAGCATTTAAGAAGGTACTTTTACCTGCTTTCATTGCTGCAATTACAGCTACCTGATATTTTTGTTCTGCTAAAGCTTTTAAAGCTTGAGTAATATCATCCTCAACGCTTTGTAATCCCTGAGTACTGTCTCCCTCTTGGAGTCGGAGAGCACGAACTTCTTTTAGATACTTTAAGAGTCTGTCACCAGTTTCTTTAATTCCTTTATATGTTTCCTGAAATTCTTGAGAAGCCATATTTTGATAAGAGACTTTCATTGTGTGTTCCTTCTGCTTGAACTCTGTCTTTTCGGTTTTACTTATAAATTTTTCTAATGTCAATTTTTCCTCACTTATATTTAATTTCATTGAAAAATCTACTGGCTTCCAATTGATGTCACGTTGAACAGCAGCAACAAAATTGCGTGCATAATAGTCACTGGGGACACAAATTAATTCTTCATGAATTTGGGAAAGAACATTATTTGTAAGTTCCACTGCGTTGACAAATTTCTTCAAAGCATCTTCTGTTGGCTCTCTATCAATGCTCCACATTAGAGAAATTAGATTTTGCTGTAATCGTACTGCTAAACGCAAACAATCTTTTTCAACTTCATCTAATGCGTGTTGGCGAGTTAAATCACGAATCTGCTTTTGGCTTTCATCAGCTAATTCATAATATTTCTTCTCTAAATTTCCGTATTTGTCCGTTAATTCATTAGCAATTTGTCTGTGATGTTTGGCTGCTTGTCTGTCCTTTTCTCCAGCCGCGTGAACCGTAAAAGCTCCAGCCACAGCACCAACCGCCGCCCCTAAAGCACCAAATATAAGAGGAATTATAAAAATCATAGAGATTTGTTGATGGATTATTTAGGAATGAGGGGGAAGATAAGGAAGTTAAGAATTAGGTAGTAACTGACTATCTGCTGAGGTAAGCCCTAGAGATTGAGCAATAGCAATTGATTCTCGTAACCGTTGTAGAGATCCTTCTACCCCCGGTGCTACTGGGCGGTTTTTAATTTCTTGACTAATGGCTGAAGCTTCAGCCAAAAACTCTACATTTTTCTTGTGTTCGTAAATCAGTTCATTTTCAATGGCTTGTAATCTTTCTAATTCTTGTTGAGTTAAAGACTCGTAATAGATTCTTACAGCTTGTTTGTGGTCGTCAAGAATTTTGAAAAACTCGTAAACCATACCCGCAGTACCAACAACAGCTAAGGTTGGTGCTGCTACAATGAAAGCGATCGCAACAGGTGGACAAGCGGCGGCTAATGTTGTCGTTGCAAATGCTGTTGCGCCACCGACTGCACCACCTGTAAGGGTATCTTTTAATGTCGCTGTCGCTGCTTGTTGTGCGGAGATTTCACCCCGAATGATACGCAGTGCATTAGTTAAGAGCGAGAAAGGTGCGGCTGTAACTGCACCCACAGCAGTCCCCAAAGGTGCAGCTTGAATACCTGCTTTGACAGCACCAACCAGGTTGTCAAAATGGTACTTAGCATTCAGTTTCATTTGTTCTTGTAACGTCATGGTGCGATCGCCACGCGCTATGTTGTCCTTGGCATTTTCCCATTTGATATTGTTGGGATGATTCGAGCCACCTTGACTATGAGGCTTTATGTGACTGGCGTGCTTGTCAGATAAATAGTTTTCAGCCTTACTAGCCGCAGATTTGCCATCTACACCAGCCCGTCCTGAAGGGGGAATCTTCTCTAACATTTGTTGGGCTTGTATTCTTGTTCTGATTGGTTCGCCAGGACGAATGCCACCTTTGTATAATCTACGTGCCGTAGTTAAAGGTAAATCCTGTAAATTGGCGTGATGAATTTTGGTTGTTGCAGCTGCATTAACGGCAGAATTAGGATGACAATCGTCAGGCATGGGTAATTATGTTGTTCTCTGGTTTTACGTGAAATTGCAGTTTAAAAAAACACGTCTATTGTATTATAGGCATCATAAAAGTCAAATGACCACGGTAGCGTGATTAGTGCGGATTACCTCTAGATGCGATCGCCCCGAAGAGAAAACTCCTTGCATGAAGAGCGATCGCTTCCACTTCCGAAGGTCAAGCGCTACGCCCAATTCGTAATTTATAATTCGTAATAGGAATTTAATGAGTCTTTTCAACCTCAAAGTGACCAAAATCATACCCAGCTATTTCGTATTTGCCTGATATAGACAGTTGGTTATTTTTCTTAATTAAATAACCAATAAACGAATCGTGAATAGGTCCAACTATAAACTGCGCGTCTATTTTATCTTTATTTACAGCAGTTTTCACCTAGATGAACCACACCATTTTGTCAGGACGGTAGGGGCGAACGGCCGTTCGCCCTTACTGGGTAAGGAGCGCGGATGGGTGATAAGGAAAAAATGGCTGAAACCTAGATGTACTCTGGAATAGAAGGTCTTTTCTGAGTTCGCCATTTTTCAACACCTACCCATCCGCGCTTTTTAAAAACAAATGTACTATACATATAGGGTTGCAGTTTAACCAGGTGGCAATCTTCAGATCGCCGACTGATTAGTGAATAAACTGTTAATCATAAAAACCGAGCGGGATATGGAAAAGATGTCTTTCACATTTTGTAACATTTCTTGGTAAAATTTGGGGAGTTTCAATAACCCCTGAGTATCCGTAAAAATGCAAAATCAGAGGATTACAATTGAACCAGTGTCTGTGCAAAAGCAGTTCCCCTTGACGACTGTGGGGGCGTTGGTTGTGAACCCGCGTGGACAAGTATTAATTGTCAAGTCTACGAAGTGGCGCGGCGCATGGGGTGTACCGGGGGGAAAAGTTGATTGGGGGGAAACCCTAGAATCTGCACTCCTGAGAGAGTTTAGGGAGGAAGTTGGTCTCAACTTAACCAATGTACGTTTTGGATTGCTACAAGAGGCGGTGTTAGATCCACAGTTTGTGCGACCTGCTCACTTCATTTTGATTAACTATTACGCATTTTCCCCTAGTGAAACCATTATACCCAATGAAGAAATTGAGGAATGGGTCTGGGTGAGTCCTGAACAAGCACAAGAGTACCCCCTCAATACCTATACCCGAGTGTTGATTGAAGACTATCTACAACGGGAAATAAGTAATCTATATCATAAGTAAGCTTTAAGAAAATGCTAAAAAAAGCACTAGTCACTGGGTCATCATCGGGAATTGGTAAGGCGATCGCTCTGGATTTAGCTAGCAAGGGATTTGATGTCGCATTTCACTATAATAAGAGTGTAGAAGCCGCTAACCAAGCTACCCAAGAAGCTGCTACTCACGGAATTAAAGCCATTTCTCTCCAAGCAGATGTGACCAATCCCAATGAAGCTAAGTCCTTAGTAGAACGTGCTGCGGAGGAACTAGGCGGTTTATCGGTCGTCGTCAATAATGTTGGTAATTATTTAGACAGAGTCACTAGTGAATTATCGGTAGAAGAGTGGCATGAAATTATCAACTCCAACCTCAACGCCACTTTCTATGTTACTAAAGTAGCAATACCTTACCTCAAAGCCGCTGATGGTGGACGTATAGTCAACATTGGTTGTGCTAGCGCCCAACATCTGCTAGCACGTTGTACCAATACACCCTATTTAATAGCTAAAACCGGGATTATTATTTATTCTAAATCTTTAGCCAGGGAACTCATCCCAGACAAAATTACTGTTAATGTCGTATCCCCCGGAATAGCGGAAAATTCCTTCGATGTAGAGGAATCTATCCCTGAACTACCTGCAAAACGACCCGCTACCCTACAAGAACTTGCTCATGCTGCGTGGTTTTTTATCAGTCCCGAATCTGAATATATTACAGGACAGGTGTTAGAAGTTTCAGGAGGATGGAAGTTATAATCAGGCTTTGCTACAGCATTGTTTAGATAAATGAAGTACCAATACTACTCGGAAAGAGCGAAAATTAGAAACCCGGTTTCTTGAAGAAACCGGGTTTCTGGGACTTCAATTGTTAACCGAGCAGTATTGAATGATGTACATGGGTAAGGGCGAACGGCATCTGTTTCAATTTGTCAGGGCGAACGGCATCTGTTTCAATTTGTCAGGGCGAACGGCCGTTCGCCCCTACTCATCTGGAATAACCATCATCCGTTATATATATAATGTTCAATTTTATTTGGAAGTCACTGACAATCTGCTGTATCATTTAGAGATAAATCTTTTCAAAAGCTAAGACCAATCATTGTGTATCAATATAAGGATTTAAAAATATGTTAACTATTGAAGATATTTATGAACTTCATGAAAAATATAATGATGCTCTAAAAGTAACAGTTGAAGAATTTTCAATAGGCGACAAAAAATTTAATTTCAATTCCAGAAAGGCTATTTTGGGTGTTATTAATCTTTCTAATGATTCTTGGTATAGGGAAAGTGTATGTTTAAGTTCAGAGCAAGCGATTCAGCGGGGATTGGTGTTGAAAGCTCAAGGAGCAGATATTGTTGATATCGGTGCTGAGTCAACTTTGGAAAAAGCAGAGAGAGTGGAAGATGTTAGACAAAACTCAAAAATTTTACCAGTGCTTCAATCTCTCAACCAAGCAGGTGTTTTGACTTCTGTTGAAACTTATTATCCTCAAGTTGCAAGAGAATGTTTGCAATCTGG
Organism: Scytonema sp. PMC 1070.18; assembly: GCA_035967975.1. Classification (GTDB taxonomy): domain Bacteria; phylum Cyanobacteriota; class Cyanobacteriia; order Cyanobacteriales; family Nostocaceae; genus Scytonema. Next base: position 6,446 of record JAWQFQ010000052.1, on the reverse strand, counting down.
GGCAAATGTCATTAATTTAACTGGTTATTTTGACAGTGAGAAAATTTACCAAGCTATATCTGAGTTCGATGCTGGGGTGATTATCTGTTACGTTCAAGGTAAAAATGTCAGAGAAGTTGGTGATTTTGATTTTGGGGACGATCCGATTAAATTAATGTACGATTATTTTGCTCGGGAAATAGAACTAGCTACTAAGTTGGGAGTGAGAAAGATTTTTGTTGATGCAGGATTAGGTTTTTATTATAAAAATCTTCAAGACAGTTCCTTGCGAATTCGTTATCAAATGAAAACATTTTTGAGTACTTTTCGACTGAGGAAGTTAGGTTTTCCAGTATGTCATGCTCTACCCCACGCTTTTGAATACTTTGGGGAAGAGGTCAGAACTGCTGAATCTTTTTTCGCGGTTCTCGCAGCCTTAGGAAAAACCGATTTGTTTAGAACGCATGAAGTTCCTAAAATTAAAGCTGTTCTAGATACTCTGCATTCATTTTAACTATCCTACTCCTGTCTCGGTGTAATAATGACCTCAATACAAGAATCTGATTTTCCCTTGGAAACTTGGATAATTGGGAAAGAGTTTAGGTTTGAGGCTTCCCACCAATTACCCAATCATGATGGTAAATGTGCCAGATTGCATGGACATTCTTGGCGCGGTGTTGTATACGTTGCTGGTAATCAATTGATAAATTCAGGTGCTAAGCAAGGTATGATTATGGATTATGGTGATTTAACAGCGTATCTAAAGCCCTTGCTGGAAAACTATTTAGACCACTACCACTTAAATGAGACTACAGGGTTAGCTAACCCCACAAGTGAGGCGATCGCTAAATGGATTTATGAACAACTTGAACCCCAAATCCCCGGACTGATTGCAGTCAGAATTGATGAAACCTGTACCAGTCAATGTGTTTATTCAAAGGGTAAAGTTAACACAATACTGCTCGGTTAGGGACTTCCAGGAAAAGAATTTTACGCTCGCACTCAATCAAATTTTATCTGGTAGAAACCCGGTTTTTCGGGTCTTGTTGAGAATGGTGCAAGATGTCAGCTACTTTATTATATTTACTTAATGACATGAAACTTTTATTAGTTGAAGATGATGAACGCATAGCTTCATCGCTTGCAGAAGCTTTGAACGACAGTCATTATGCGGTTGATGTTGCTGATGATGGAGAGCAAGGATGGGACTTTGTCACGGTGTTTGTCTACGATTTGCTGATTCTCGATATCATGCTACCAAGGTTGAATGGGATAGAATTGTGTAAAAAGTTACGACAAGCTGGTTATGAATTGCCAGTGCTAATGTTAACAGCTAAGGACAGCAGTACGGATAAAGTGTTAGGTTTAGATGCAGGGGCAGATGACTATGTCGTTAAACCTTTTGATTTAAAGGAATTACTGGCAAGGATTCGGGCGTTGCTGCGACGTGGGAGCGCAATAACATCACCCTTGTTAGAATGGGGCGGTCTTCTCCTTGACCCAGGAACTGGTAATGTTAGTTACAACCATCAAGTACTATCACTGACACCCAAAGAATACCAATTATTAGAACTCTTGCTCCGCAATCGTGGTCAGCTTCTGAGTCGCGATCGCATTCTCGATCATCTTTGGTCATCTATCGATCCACCGACTCAAGATACAGTGAAGGTACACATCAGAGGAATACGTCAAAAACTCAAAGCCGTAGGAGCAAAACATGATTTTATCGAAACTGTTTACGGGCTTGGGTATCGGCTTAACCAGAATTGCCAATAACAAAAGCGGGTTGGGTGTAAAACTACGTATATTCCCTTGGCAATGGAAGAAAATTTTAGCCAACCCGCAGTTTCGCGCTACTAGTTGGCGGTTGCTGTTGTCCTACTTAATGGCGATGATGATAGTGATGGGACTGTCATCGGTGGTAGTGTATCATTTTTTTGCTTATAGTCTTTACGAGCAAGTAGACACTCAGTTACTGGCGTTAGCAGATGCAGCCGCTCATAATTTATCATCTATTCGTACTGACATTAGGGCGATTCACCGAAAAATGCCGCGAATATTAGATAATGATGGGGATTTAGATATTCCTTGGCAAGATTTGCGGCTGTATCGTCAAAGTGTGGAATGGTTTGATGCGAAAGCGCAATTGTTAGGGAAGGCTGGAAAAACATTCCCTGATACACCCATAGTCACAAATTTCCACAGTTGGCAAGACAAGGAGATACGAACATTAACCATACCAGTGTATTCTTCAAAACACAGGCAACATCTTTTGGGTTATGTACGTGTCAGTATATCTACTGTAGACGTAGAAAAAGTACTCAGCAGATTGTTAATGGGACTGGAAATTGCTGGTATTCTGGGAACAGTTTTAGTTGGTGGTACGAGTTGGTGGTTGACTGCTAGAGCGTTGCAACCAATTGAGCAAAATTTTCAACAATTACAACAGTTTACTGCAGATGCTTCTCATGAGTTACGCAGTCCTTTAACAGCTATTAAAACGTCGGTAGAGCTCATACAAAGTCACCCGGAACGCATTCATCCTCTAAATGTAAAACAAATAACAACAATAGATGGGGCGACACGACAGATGACATCCTTAGTAGAGGATTTACTTTTGTTAGCCAGAAGTGATGCTGGATCTACGACTCTACCGAAAACTGCTATTCCTATCCCCATAGATGAAATTTTAATGGATTTAATTGATGTATTACAGCCCTATGCAGAAGCAAAAGAAATTACCTTAGAGCCTGATTTTACTGGTGAAGTATGGGTTAAAGGTGACGCTCGTCAGTTACAGCGTTTATTCACAAATTTGCTAGAAAATGCTTTGCAATATACTCCACAGGGCGGTTTTGTGAGAGTAAAAATGGTGAGATTGGATAATTCTGTTATCGTCGAAGTCGCAGATACTGGTATCGGTATTGCTCCTGAACATCTCCCATTGGTGTTTGATCGCTTTTGGCGTGCTGATAAAGCCCGTTCCCGGCGTCAAGGCGGTTCTGGTTTGGGTTTATCTATTGCTCAAGCTATTACCAACTCTCATGGTGGTACTATTACTGTCACTAGTCAAGTTGATGTGGGAAGCCGTTTTCAGGTAAAGTTACCAGTCATTTGAAGGGTTTAACTGTTGAGAGCCTTAACAATGTGGGGTGTCTGTCAGTTACTGCTTTACGAGTTCTTTACTTTCTTTGTTTTACTTTAAGACTTATAAACCAATACGGTAGTGTAGCGGTGTAGAATAGCAATTTTGGAACTTAGTATGAATCGACGTGAATTTTTCGGATGGGTTGGTGTGGGTGCGATCGCATCTTCCCTACCCGTAGCAATAGCTGCTTGTTCTTCTCAAACCACAACTTCAACCCGTCCCGATGGTTTTCAAGTCGTAGGTACAGTGGCAGAATTAGATCAAAAAGGTTATGTCCAGAGTCAAAATGGCTCAGTCGTGGTTGTACGCGATTCTAAGGATAATAATCTGATTGCTCTCAACCCTAAGTGTACCCACGCAGGCTGTACTGTCAATTGGGAACAAAACCAAAAGGCTTTTGTATGTCCCTGTCACAAGTCAAAGTTCGCATCTGATGGCAAAGTCTTGAAAGGTCCTGCAACAGAACCATTACAACTCTACACCGCTAAGTTGGAAGGGCAAAATATTTTGGTAAAAGGAGTGTAGAGTTAGGTGTTGTAAGTAACAATGATTATTCAATTTAATTATCTAAATAACAATTTACTATGAAACGTTCATTTCGCAAATATCACCGTATTCTGGGCATTATTCTTTGTATCCCATTGCTTTTAACTGTAGTCACTGGAATGTTGGCGACCATTGTCGGGGAATGGCCAATTAACACAGGACTTTCTTCTAGCTTCCTTATAGATATACATACAGGAGAAATCTTTCACCTACAAGCCATTTATCCACTTTTAAACGGACTAGGTTTGATTGGGTTGCTTTTTACAGGACTCAGTATGACAGGACTATTCAAGCGCAAAACACGACACAGTAATATGGAATAATTATATATCTCTCAATATTAATATTAACTTTGTTAGGAAAAACGATGATAACAAAATCTACCGTTCTTGTTGTTGGTTCTACTGGAATGCTCGGTTTTAAGATTGTCTCTGCCTTGCTCAACAAAGGAGATACCTATGTTAAAGCAATGGTGCGATCGCGCAGCACAGAGCAAAAAGCGCGTACCACAATAAAGGAAGAATGGCTTGGGTGCTTGAAAGTAGTAGGAGCGATCGCTTGCAAATTCTGCATTGATAGACGGAGTTTTTTGTGAAGATTTGTAAAAGCGATCGTCTGGAGGTGGGCGCTGTTCAACTACTCGCCGCATCTAACTGTTGCATCCACTGACTAATGCGATCGCGCTTCTCACCAGATAGCCTTTCAACTGCTACTCTTATCGCCTGTTTGTTACAAATTTGCCACAAATCGCAAAGCATTTCCATATTAGAGCAAGATTCCAAATCCTCTACCATTAATATTAGGTTTTCTTCGGTTAACCATTCTTTAAGTTCCCGTTCGTATTCTGCTTTGAGTTTGTTGATTCTGTCTCTTTCTGGACGAGGTAACTGCGTCCAAACCACTTTCTTGACACTTTCAGGACGGCGGGACATAATTTTTGTCACCTCTTCCCACTCGGTTGCTTTACGAACGCGGGCTGCTAAGCATTCTAGACTATGCTCGAATATCCATTCCCTACACCCAAGAAGTTGCACGGCGTAGTTTAATTCGGAGAGGGTCAGTTCTTGGCACTCTAAAAACCAGTTTTTGATAGCGTTATTGTAGAAAACGAACTTTTTTTCTTCCGTTCTGAATTTACGTTTTTTGACTTCCAGAATTGGACGTATGAGCTGAGGGCGTACATCGGGTGGGACTTCTTTAAATTGAATATCAGCGGTGGTGATAATGATTGGGACTCCACCACTTTCCACGACTTTTGATTCTTCTAAGACCCAGCGGAAAGATGTGCCGCAGTTGGGGCAATCTGTTTGGTGGACATCTATAAATTCAGCCTTGGCTACGTGAAAATAGTGGAAAGTCTGAGTCAGTCCCGGCATGGGCTTGAAGACGTGGTGGCAGTAAGGACAACACCTGCAACCAAAAGTGTCTGGGTCGCAGGAGATTGGGTCGAGACTCCAAAAGCGGTTGTCGCAGGGACGACCGAGTCTGTACCAGTTGTCAGTCATATCCAGAATGGTGGCAAACTCTTTTCCTGGTGAGGGACGCAAGATTCTGCCAATCATCTGCAGCCATAGTGTGACGCTGGCAGTGGGGCGAGCAATGACAGCTGCTTCTGAGTCGGGGCAATCAAAACCTTCTGTGAGAATGGCACAGTTGCTGATAATCGGTGTTTCTCCAGAGCGGAATCTATCTAATATTGCTTTGCGCTCTAAGGGTGGGGTTTCTCCATCTAAGTGTTCGCAGGCAATATTGTGGTAGCAAAACATCGCTGTTATAGCCTGGGAGTGTTTAACGTTGACTGCAAAGATGATTGTTTTTTTCCCAGCACAAAACTTCTGCCACTGTTTTACCACCTCCGATGGTTTGTAGTCGGACGCCACTTCTTCTAGTTCTTTTTTGGTAAAGTCCCGTTTTTGGGGAACTTTATGCTTGGAGTATTTAAAGCCTGCTATTAATTTGTAATCTGTTAGGTATCCAAGGGCTATCAGTTCCTTGGTGGTAATCGAACAAATTAAGTGGTCGAAGATATCCCGCAATCCGTAACCATCTTCGCGCCTGGGGGTGGCGGTGACTCCCAAAATGAGAGCATTGGGATAAGCTTCTAACAGTTTGCGGTAACTGAGCGCTGATGCGTGGTGAGCTTCATCAACTATTACCAACTCCGCCTTTGGGTAAATTTTGCGACGGGCTAGGGTTTGGATGCTGGCGACTTGAATTAAGGAATCCGTCGGTTTGTACCCAGCTTTGAGAATCCCCGGTTGTATTCCACACGTCACCGCCAGCTTCTCGGCAGCTTGCAGAATCAACTCTTCCCTGTGGGCGACCACCAACACTCCCTCTCCTCGACAACTAAACTCCGTTGCCATTGCCGCAAAGATAATTGTCTTGCCACCACCCGTGCTCAGTTGCAGCAGGACCCTTCTCTTCCCACTCGACCAGGCGGATAGGGTTTTTGTCATTAATTCTTGTTGGTAATCGCGCAGGGTAAACATTTTTCAGGGGGAAAGGAAAATTGTTGTGTTAACCGGGCTAGATGCTAGATTTGGGAACAATTTGGGAACAAATTTTACCTGCTTTCTTAATGTCTTGTCCGACCTAAACACAAACCTAGAAGCTAACTAACTACGGGAAGTATGGCACAAAGCAACGAACGAATCCAAAAAATGACCACCAATGGTTATATGCACCACAACGTCCACAACGCTTACTGAATAAGGATTTGACGTTATGTGTAGTTTACACGACGATGTTGAAAGATCATCGCTTAAGTCTC
>JAWQFQ010000051.1:0-46444 GCA_035967975.1 Scytonema sp. PMC 1070.18 | reverse complement strand
GGTGTGGGGGAGAATAGGGTAGGGAATAGGGAGCAGGGGGTAGAAATTAATTATTCCTCTTACCCGACACCCGACACCCGTACACCCCCAATACTGCAAGGGATACAATCGCTGAGGTACCACCAGAAACCCGGTATCTCCAAGATACCGGGTTTCTAATTGTCGCTCTTTGCGACAAATATTGTCTACAACCCTACACCCTTACACCCCCACACCCCTACACCCTCAACTTATGACCCAATTGAAAATTAGAGAACGCTGTTTCAAGTGGGGACAGCGGACATATATCATGGGCGTGTTAAATATTACGCTTGATAGTTTTAGTGATGGTGGCGAATTTTACACTAATTCTGCCGCATTAACACGTATACGAGCAATGATCGCAGATGGTGCTGATATTATTGATATTGGCGGTCAATCGACTCGACCCGGAGCAGAGCAAATAGGGCTTGACGAAGAGCTGAATCGGGTTATACCCGTGTTAAAAATTGTAAGAAAAGAAGTAACTATACCAGTCTCTGTAGATACCACAAGGGCAGCTGTTGCAGAAGCGGCTGTGAAAGCAGGTGCCGATATCGTGAATGATATTTCTGGTGGTACTTTTGACCCAGATATGCTGCCAATGGTAGCAAGCTTAAATGTACCAATTGTCTTGATGCATATCCGGGGAAACCCTCAGACGATGCAGCAATTTACGGATTATCAAGATTTGATAAGAGAAATTTATAATTTCTTAACAAAACAAATTGCCGCAGCAATTGCTGCTGGCATTGACCCTGAAAAGATTATTATCGACCCAGGTATCGGATTTGCTAAGAACTACGAGCAAAATCTAGAAATTTTTCGCCGCTTACCGGAACTGCGACAATTGAACTGCCCTATTTTAGTAGGAGCGTCCCGTAAGAGTTTTATTGGTCGCATTCTCAACCAACCAGACCCAAAAGCACGCGTCTGGGGAACAGCAGCGGCTTGTTGCGCTGCTATCTCTAATGGCGCTGATATTCTGAGAGTTCATGATGTGAAAGAAATGCGTGAGGTGTCTTTGGTTGCTGATGCTATCTTCCGACAATCACCGCAATAAAACTATCATTTCTATAGCTGATAGCTGATGGCTGACTGCTGAACGCTTACCTACACAGAACCATTTTCAGATGTTTTGCCACTTTCTTGGTTGACTGTCTCGGAAATCAAATCCATCATGTCACCGCTCTTACCTGGATCTACAAAGACAACTTTGGCATTATTGCTTTCACCAAGTCTGTAACTAGCGTTGATGTAATCTTGAGCTACTAAATATCGTAGAATGTCCTTGCTTTCGGGGCTGGCTCGCAATGCTTCGGAAATGATTTGCATCGAACGGCTTGTTCCTTCTGCTTTCTTAATTGCTGCTTGTCTTTCTCCTTCTGCTTCTAGAATTGCAGCACGGCTTTTGATTTCAGCTGCTCTTTGTTCTTCCATTGACCTCCTGACACTTTCAGGTGGTGTAATCCTTTGGAGGTCTATGCGGACAATTTCAACTCCCCACTGTATTGTTGTCTCGTTCAATTGCTCCAACAAAGCTCTGTCCATTTCAGCCCTCAAGACGTTGGTTTCCTCGAAGGTGTTCTGAGCAATGATTTCTCGAAGTGTGGTTGTCGCAAAGTTAATCAGTCCCAATTGAAGGTCGTCGATTTCGTAAAAGCTTTTTTCTATATCTCTAATACGCCAAAAAAGGACAGCATCAATTTCTAAGTAAATATTGTCTTTGGTAATGATGTTCTGAGGTTTGATGTCTAAAACCTGTTCCCGTGTTGTGTCTTCCATCACTATCTGATCTACCAGGGGAACAATAAAGTTTAATCCTGGCTTCAGTTTGCGATGATACCGCCCCATCCGTTCGACTAAGGCTTCATTACCCTGATTTATCAGTTTTGCAGACCCTAATGCGTATCCTATTAGCACTAAGACTATTGCAATAATTGGTTCCATATATGCTCCTGTTAAGCGTTTGGTAGAACTTACTGTAAGGACACAGCACTACCGTGTCCTATCTTTAAGTCTAATGTTGGGAATGTGTATTGTAATTATCATAAGTTGTGGTAGCAAGCAAGACACTGCAGGATGATAAGTCAAATTGGCAGTCCCTGAAGTCGAACACCGCTATTGAACCACCATTCGGTTATACTTGCAAGCATGGTTGTTGTCACCAAGTTAACATTTTGTTGACTGTGTTGGGCGATCGCTCACGAACTACAAGCTAGTTGAGAAACCCGGTTTCTCAAAGAAACCGGGTTTCTAGTCCGACCTAACCGACAAGTATTGTAACCTACCTCATAACCTCTACCTGAAAAGCTAAGCAGCCGCTAGTATTTATAATGAGATTTTAAGCGATACGTGTTGCTCCCTCACGCCCATGACAACAACCAATGACTTTCTCAGTCACCTCAATCCAAGTCAACGCCGCGCTGTGGAACATTTTTGCGGTCCCTTGCTAGTTGTTGCTGGTGCGGGTTCCGGTAAAACACGGGCGCTGACTTATCGCATTGCTAACCTGATTTCTCAGCATCGCGTCCACCCGGAAAATATCCTGGCTGTTACCTTCACGAATAAAGCCGCACGGGAGATGAAAGAACGCATTCAGAAGCTGTTTGCTGAACAGCTAGCAATGAAAGAACACGGTCAGAGGTTTGATTTGCTACCAGAGTATGACCAAATTAAACTCAAATCACAGGTGTGGAAAAAAGTGGTGAAACACTTGTGGTGTGGTACTTTTCATAGTTTGTGTTCTCGAATTCTTCGCTTTGATATTGAAAAATACGAAGATGAAAAAGGGCGGCGTTGGACTAAGAATTTTTCCATCTTTGATGAGTCCGACGCCCAAAGCCTTGTTAAGGAAATTGTTACAAAACAATTAAATTTAGACAATAAGAAGTTTGAACCTCGTTCTGTTCGCTACGCCATCAGTAACGCCAAAAATCAGGGTTTATCACCTCAAGATTTTGAGAGGGAACAACCTAATTATCGCGGACGGGTGATTGCGGAAGTTTACAATACATATCAAAGCCGACTGGCTCAAAATAACGCCCTCGATTTTGATGACCTTATTCTTGTTCCTGTACGGCTGTTTCAGCAAAATGAGCAGGTTTTGGGTTACTGGCACAGGCAATTTCGTCATATCTTAGTGGATGAGTATCAGGATACTAACCGCACTCAGTACGACCTCATCCGCCTGCTGGTCACAAACGGTGAAAATAATCAGGATGAATGGGATTGGACAAACCGTTCGGTCTTTGTAGTGGGTGATGCAGATCAGTCGATCTACTCATTTAGAATGGCGGATTTTACCATTTTGTTGGAATTTCAGCAAGATTTTGGTGACGGGTTAGCTGATGAAGATACCCGAACAATGGTGAAGTTGGAGGAAAACTATCGTTCCTGCGAAAATATTTTGCAGGTAGCAAACCATTTAATTGAAAACAATACTCAAAGAATAGATAAAGTCCTCAAAGCAACAAGGGGTGTTGGTGAGGAGATTTATTGTCACAAAGCTGATGATGAAATGGTGGAAGCACAATTTGTCATCAATCAAATTCTTTCTTTGGAAAACAAGCATCCAGAGTTGAACTGGGGTAGTTTTGCCGTACTTTATCGTACAAATGCTCAATCCCGCCCGTTTGAAGAATTATTGGTTCGTAGTAATATTCCTTATACGGTGGTAGGGGGAATTAAGTTCTACGATCGCAAGGAAATTAAAGACGTTCTTGGCTATTTGCGAGCGATCGCTAACCCTGCTGATACGGTCAGTTTGTTAAGAATTATTAACACGCCTCGTCGCGGGATTGGGAAAGCGACGATAGAAGGCTTAGTGAACGCTGCTCAAGAATTAGGGACGACCCTGTGGGAAATACTGAGTGATGAGACATCAGTGAATACGTTAGCAGGGCGATCGGCAAAATCCGTGAATGGTTTTGCTAATTTGATTCGCACTTATCAAGAACAATTAGAAACGGTTCCCGTGTCGGAGGTTTTACAGGGAATCTTGGAAGATTCTGGTTACATCCAAGATTTGATGTCCCAAGGAACAGACGAAGCGGAAGATAGGGTGCAAAACGTTCAGGAATTGTTCAACGCTGTGCGACAATTTGAAGAAGAAAGTGATGATGTCACCCTACAGGCTTTCCTCGCCAGTACCGCGCTCAGTTCGGATTTGGATAATTTAAAGGAAGGACAAACAGCAGTGTCGCTGTTAACTTTACACGCGTCTAAAGGGTTAGAGTTTCCAGTGGTGTTTTTGGTGGGACTCGAACAGGGATTGTTTCCTAACTACCGTTCCATGAATGACCCCGCAGCTTTGGAAGAAGAACGCCGTTTGTGTTATGTAGGGATTACTCGCGCCCAAGAACGGTTGTATTTAACCCACGCTCGCGAACGTCGCCTTTATGGTTCGAGGGAACCTGCTATGCGATCGCAATTCCTAGATGAATTACCAGAGGAATTAGTGGCTTTACGATTACCAGGTGTAATGCATTATACTAAAGGTGCTTCTTCAGAGCGTGGAACCCGTGGAAAGGGAAGTTCTACAGAGAATTGGCAAGTCGGCGATCGTGTCCTTCACAAAACTTTTGGAGTAGGTGAAATCACTCATGTTTTCGGGACAGGTAGTAAAATTTCCCTAGCGATTAAATTTGCTAGCTTGGGTCAAAAGATTGTCGATCCAAAAGTTGCACAATTGCAAAGGGTGTAGAAAAATGAGGTATCAAGCCGTGAACTAAAGTTCCGGCTCAAAGCTAAAACCCATTAAAATGGGTTAGGGATTTCCAAGAAACAAATTATCTATTCTTGCGGTACGGGCGTCCTCGCCCGTCCTGTACAGGTGGCTGGCTCGAAGCCCCGAAGTTGTCAATATTTTACTCATTCTTAACGTCAACGTAAATTTCTCTACCAAGCTGTCGAAATTCATCATCAAGATGATATTGTGAATCACGAATGGCTTGACGCAGCAGGGCAAACGCATTATAATGTGTAAAAAACAGACTTGACAAAAATATGCAGATGTGGATGTAGAAGCTCTTGAGTAATTTAGGCGATGGCGTAGCGTGGGATATGAGAATAAAAATTCGCTCTCACAAAATTGCGTTGCCGCCAGATAAAGGAGAAGAAGGGTGTAATACATGGTGCCAGAAGTTTAAAGTTTGGTTGAGTCGATGGGAGCTATTAAGCCCCGCACCTCTCAATTAGATCCGGACGTACCCATTTTTGTGTATCCGGCTCCCGATGTTCTTAAGGTTGGCTTCCTCTACCTTTCCCCGCCAATCCATTAGTTAACGGGTTCTCGCGCTTGGGAGGATTGGTAGTCTTCGCTTCCTTACTTACTCATGTGGATATAATCGTGACAGCTTTCATGAACGACTGTGAGATTTGATTCCTTCGAGTTGTTATGGTTGCCATCTTTGTGGTGCAAATGTACCCTCTCAAAGGAGGTTAGTTTGTGTCCACAGTGACCACACGTATGGTTTTGCTTTTTCAGTATTTTCGAGGTTCTGCCGTCGTATAGCTGTTCCGTATCTCGTCTTGCCTACTGGGATTTTCGACCTTTTCCCAGACCGATATATAGTTTTTATTCGTTCCGTTCTTTTGATTGTTTTTGATGATTTAGGGTAGTCCAATTTGCCTATTCTCTCCTCGGAGTTTACAGCTATCACACGGATAACGCTGTGAGAATATAGAGAATGGAGTCTACATATTTTGTTCAGGTTGTAGCTCTGTAATAAGACACTTTTCCAGGACTTGTTTTACCCATGTCATCCCCCCATTAGCGCGGCTTGTTGTTACCTGCTTATTTTTCAACTGGTTGCGGTCGGGTAGCATTGGGATGTCGCCATCCCGCAGCCCCCTAAGAACCGTGCGTGAGACTTTCGTACTCACACGGCTCAAGCCTTATTGCACGAAAGATTCTCTGTCGTAGATTCTTAACAAGCTTGTTAACTTTACGCCAATTAATTTCGTTCCAGTTTTCAAGTTGTTTCTTTAGTCCGTTTGTAGACATTACTGCCTGCATCTAACTTGTCCTCGGATTAAGTTTCTTTTAACATTTAATCCTTTCGTATAAGACCCAGATGAAGTCTGCTTTCCTTTCGGTTAGAGGCAAATTTTGAGTCTCTATCCTATCTATTACGGATAGGCATTCGCTTTTTCATCCATCCTCTCCCCTCCAGAGATTTCTGCTTTCCTTACGGTTGGCTTACTAGAAATATCGACCTTTTCTAGACTCTGTAGGGTTTACCCCGTTGTGTCGTTTAGTTTCTTGTCATCAGTTAGGTGCTATTTCTTCTGCGGCAAGATTAACGTTCATACGATATTTAAAACAGGGAGTTAAATATCCGCTTGCTTACCTTTTGGTTGGAGCTTATCAGCCTTATTTAGCTCCTTGCTGGATAACGCAGTTTAAAAAACAATAGTTCACGTTAGTTCACCATTTGATAACTCTCTTTCGCTCCTAACCAGCTTGGGCTGCTGGCTTTGGTTACTTTCGGGGTCTGCACTCCGTCTGTTTCGTTACCTACTTAGACGTGACCGGACTCTGGTAGAGTCTTTTCCGTAAGAGTAGCGGGTATGAATCCGCTAGGGAAGTGGGCTTCCCTTTCTAAACAACCAGTTCGGGTCGCACCCCTGTTCCCAGCTTCGCTCTGTAGAATTCCGAGTCTACTCGGCGTGGGCAGGTTGGGAGTCACATCTCTCCTGACGGGTGAGGCTTGCCGTTTTGGCTCACTCACATCTCAAGAACAGTTGGGGTTTTCTAGGTTACTTACCCCTCTAGCTTATAGCTTGCCGACCTGAGTCGGTACTTTTATGCTAGTAACGAATCGCACCCGTGTATTACATGGAGCGAATGAATTTATGAGCGAGGGTATTACATGTGTATGAGAACAAAAAAGTTCTACACAAGACAATAACCCTGGCTGAGTATCTACGTCTAGCACTTTTTGTCAAGACTTCTTTTTACACATTTTAATGCGTTTGCCCTGAGGGAAGGAGGGACTGAGGGAGGGAGGGAGTGCTCACAAGGGTAGGTTTTTTACTCTTGGGTGTTGGCAAGACTTGGAGGACAAGGAAGGAAAGTAGACCAGGAAGTTTTTTTACCCTAAAGCGATAAATAATCAAGTATAATTACGTAAATTTTCATCTCTTCCTTGTCCACTTTCCCTCCGTGTCTTCCAAGTCTTACCCATTCTAGATTTATATGTAAAAAACCTACACCTGTGAGGGGAGGGAGTGAGGGAGTTATCACTAATGAACCTGTACTGGATGAGCTAATTGCAACGGCAGAGTTTAGAGTTGCTGATGAGGGCAAAGTCAAATCACTTTTTATTAGCCTCAATTGTTAGCTGCCAGGTATCTAATGTGGTTCCTACAGTTTTATCAAGGTTCGTCAAAGCGTTGAGATATTCAATGGTTGCATTAAGTTCTGCGTTTCTTGCCTCTACCAAACTATTTTCCAGACTCACAATCTCAAAAACTCCAGATCCTCTGCCCAATCGCTGCTTTTCTCTTTCAATCTCTAGTTGTCGTTCCGAAGACTCCCTGGCTTGTCGGGCAAGTTGCACCTGAGAGAAACTCAAATTAGCATCTCTAATCCTGTCTGTTACCTGAATTTCTAAACTTTCACGCTGATCTTTCAAATTGTTTTCCGCTTGCAATTGGTTAACTCGGCTGCGCTGAAACCTCTGTTCCGGCGTCAAATCGCCCAATGTTTTGCTAAAAGTTAGTCCCGCTCTCACGTCTCCTGTTGCGTTATCTCCTGTATTGTCATAGCTAATATTTAAACCCAAGTCCCAGCGTCTGTTATTTTCTGCCTGCAATAGGTCAAGTTTAGCTTTGCCCAAGTTAAGCTGTGCTTGCAAATACTCCGGCTGATTTTCAAACGCTAATTGCCGAAGTTTGTTCGCGTCTAGAGTAACGGGTGACGCCTTTGGGACTTCTGCTGCCAAAATATTGGTATTTTGATCAATGTCAAGAATCTGAAGTAGAGCTAACTTTGTTGACTCAAGATTATTCTGAGCAGCCACCAAGCTGACTTGTCGATTAGCGATCGCCGTCTGACTTTGAATAATATCAACCGGTGCCAACCTACCCGCCTCAATCAGAGCTTGGTTTATTTCCAGAAGTTCTTGAGCGCTTTTCAGGGAAAGCTGCTCAATTTTTACCCGTTCCTGAGCGCGGAGTAAATTACGGTATGCAATTATAGCATCCGTAATAGTGTTGGTCAATGTCGATTTTAAACCCAAGACGTTACTCTTTTCAGTGAGTCGAGCCGTCTTAATCGAAGCTCTGTTTACATCGATTCCAGCTCCTCTTAGTAGAGGTTGATTAAAACTTATCTTTGGCGTTAGAGCGTTAGCTGTCAACCCAAAACTCAGTTCCCCCCCGGTGGGAATCTTCATTTTTGCCTCAAGACCGACTTCATTAGTCGTTGTTGTGGTTGCATCCGACCCGGATTGAGCCATCGACATTGACACTGAGGGTGTAAGATTAGGAGCAAATTTATTTTCTTCCACTGCTAGGTCTTGTTTTTGAGCTATTCTTTCGAGATATGCGTTTTTTATAGATCTATTGTTTTGCAAAGCCAAGACGACAACATCAGAGAGCTTTAGTGCAACAGGACGTACTTTTGGTAATGGTTTCTGTTGACTCTGTTTCAGACTAGTTTCAGTCACTCTATCTGCTTGTTCTACTTTTGAAATTTGGTTTTGATACGAAGTTACATTCTGTCGTGGTACTTGACGCGTTTGAGAGAAGACATGGTGAAGCGGCTGTGATGACATGGAGAGGGAGAGACTCGGTGACGCGAGAAAAGACGCACCCGCCCTAAAGTTACTCTGCTTGCGGGACAACATCGGCTGAGCCTCCTGTTTTGAAGGGAAATTTGGTGGAGTGGGAAGACGTGATGACGCAGAGATATCGCTGTGTCCTCTTTCCTCGTGTCCGCTTGTTTCTTTGTCTGTTGGTGTTTGCGTCCTCGTGCCTTGTTTTCTCGTATTTTGTTGTTCCCAGGTGGAACTTGGGAATGCTTTACGAGAGACAGATTCTCTCATTTCTGGCGTAGATATAGCCAAAGCCTCTCGTCTGTCATTTCCTGGTTCTTTTTGTGAACGAGAAGTTGAGGGTGATGTAAAGGCGACTTGCGATTCCACGGAGTGCAGCGCTTCAGAGGGCGATCGCGAAAGCGGTAGGTTTACATGATGCACAACCACTTCAGAATTTTCTAACGGATTCACCTTGGTCGGTAGTCTCTTTAAGGGACAGGCGTCTAGAAAAGACCAAGACCATGTTAAATGAAAGGACATTCAAGTTGATAATAGATGAAACTGGAGATAGAAAGAAAGGAAATCAGACTGATTATGTAGCAAGACAATACATTGGGAATTTGGGGAAAGTTGAAAATGGTCTAGTGTCTGTCAATGCTTATGGTGTGTTAGAAGACATGACGTTTCCTTTAATGTTTAAAGTCTTCAAACCTAGAAAGAGACTCGATAAAGAAGAGGAATATAAGACAAAGCCTCAATTGGCGGCAGAAATTGTGGAATCACTTTGGCAACAAGGATTTAAATTTGATTTAGTTTTAGCAGATAGTCTTTATGGTTCAAGTCCCAGATTTCTTGCAACATTGGACAAATATGAATTGAATACGTACTAGCAATTAGAAAGAATCACCGAGAATTTATTTTACCAAATCAAGAAGTCATTTACGGTGTTTGGCAAGAGTTTGAGCGGGTATTTAGTGATAAAGATGTTGAAAAAAGGTACATACAACAAATAACTTTTACCGAAGAAAAACCTACAAGTTATTGGCGGATTACTACCGATATAGATAGCTTACCAAAAAATCAGACTTGGTATGTGAAAACTAATTTAGAAGGCGACATAGCCGATAAATTAGGCAACCTATATGGATTTCGCAATTGGGTAGAATATGCCTTCAAACAAGGAAAAAATGAATTAGGGTGGGCAGACTTTCGCTTGACTGACTATTCCCAAATAGAAAAATGGTGGGAAATAGTAATGAGCGTCTATTTTTTAGTGAGTTTACAGGCACAAGCTCGAAATGATTTCAACAGCAACACCCCGCAAAATTTTCCATTTACTTCCACAGAACCATCAGACTTTAGTCAACATAAATTGTGGGATTTTAAGTTGGGATGGAAGTCAACTTTAAATAACTTGCGATTGATTATTCAACCCTATATTTTCTGGAATCTTATTAAACCTTGGTTAATTGTTTTCACTAATTCTCACTTACAGTTAGGCTTCCAGAAACTGATAGAGATAATGAATCAATTTCCGGGGTATTTGCCTGTAGAATCAGGATAATAAATGCAGTGGCTCAATTCATTTATCAGTAGATCATAAAACAATTTTTCTCCGTATAAATCTAGAGAACTTCTCCAAGATAGAAGTTTCTCCTATCTACTTTTGGCGACGGCTTTCCTTGTCTTAGTCCTTATGTAGTTAATTTGTTAGCTCCCGCCCACTCCGTGGCAGTTTAGAGAAGCCCTTGTATTTTTCTCTCTTCAGAGTCATAAAAGAGCGTTAAGAAGCACCACAGGATTGGAAGTATTGGCGCATATAGCTTTGATAGCTTCGAGTTCTCTCTCTAGCCAAAGATGCAGAGCTAGGAAAGGTTTATTAGTATCAATACGGTTAAGAAGATGGGTGCGGTAACTAATACATTCAGCGTTTTCACGGTATACTAATCGTCTGAGTTCTTGGTCATTGGGAGTGTCCCATATCAGTAAGTGAGCGCGATCGCTTGGTTGTACCTCTCGCAGCTTTAAATCATCACTCAGCATATATTTTTCCAGCAAGCATAGAGGGAAAAAGCAGCTGTGAGATTAAAAAGCGCTCCAGGCGCAGAGTACACACAGAGAGTTGTCGTCGAGACATGAGTAGGGAAGATAGATAATAATGTATCAACTATATCTTAAAAAAATAAATTGTCAGTAGGGGCGCACCAAAGCAACTTTGTATAGTACAGAAACCCGGTATCTCTTAGATACCGGGTTTCTCAACATATTACGAATACGTATGTAGAGACGTTGTAGTGCAACGTCTCTTTATCTACCAGATATCAGCGGCTCTACGCTTGAATGGTTCACCTGTAAAGGGTTGTACACCGATAAGAGGATAAGCATCATCATTAGGAGCAAAAATTCTCATGACAGCTTCAGAAATATACTGAGCAAATTGGGTAAGCATATCAGAAAAAGCTTTCATATAAGAACCCCCTTAGTTTATAGGCTGTGTGATTGAGGTTTATCTATTGATGCTTCTACTCTAGTCTAGATATTTTCTCTTGGCTCTTGTTAGCAATATATTTATAATCTTTGCAATATTAATTGATAGATGTTTGTGAGAGTTTAGCTTCAGCATTCAGCCGTCAGCTATCACCTATCAGCAGGATGAATGATTTCACCACAAGGATTTTGAGAAAACAAATAAAATACGTCTAAAAGCTGAGGGCTGAATGCTGACTCTGAATATGTCTTTTTATAAAGAATGACTAGAAAGTACTATTAACAAATTTTAAATTTTCAGTTAAAATAATAAAAAATAACTGTAAAAATACAGGTTTTCAACAATCTATTAGGAAAACCCGTCAAGTAGTTGACAAGATTTATGGTAGATTTTACCATAAATAGAGAAGTATTCTTGTAAGGGCGCTCTGCCATGACAAGTTTTCCAAACTTGAATGACGCAAATACACACGATCGCAGGCAGTATTTAGAGGAACGGGAACTAGCACTTTCAGACCTTGATTACAGCTTGCTAACAGACCTTTACCAGCTAACAATGGCAGCTTGTTACACGGGTGAAGGCGTAGAACAACGACAGGCGAGCTTTGAGTTATTTGTCAGACACTTGCCAGAAGGTTTTGGCTATTTAATTGCTATGGGACTGGCGCAAGCGTTGGAATATTTGGAAAAACTACGCTTTAGTCCTGCTCAAATAACAGCATTGCAGGAGACAGGCATTTTTGACCAGGTGAGCGATCGCTTTTGGTCAGTTCTAGGCGAAGGGTGTTTCACAGGTGATGTTTGGGCATTACCTGAAGGGACAGCCGTGTTTGCCAATGAACCACTGTTACGAGTGGACGCGCCTCTTTGGCAAGCACAGCTAGTGGAAACTTACCTGCTGAATACCCTAAATTATCAGACTTTAATCGCCACACGGGCAGCAAGATTGCGCGATGTTGCATCAGAGACAGCAAAACTGCTGGAATTTGGCACAAGACGGGCATTTAGTCCCCAAGCATCTTTATGGGCGGCGCGGGCGGCGTTAGCGGGTGGGTTAGATGCAACCTCAAATGTGTTAGCTGCGCTACAGATGGGACAAAAGCCCAGTGGTACAATGGCACACGCTTTAGTCATGGCCCTATCAGCACTAGAAGGTAGTGAAGACAAAGCTTTCGTGGCATTTCACCGTTATTTTCCTGGTGCGCCACTATTAATTGATACATACGACACCCTCGCTGCTGCCAAAAGATTGGCAGAAAAAGTGAATTCTGGAGAAATGGAACTGCTCGGAGTCAGGTTGGACTCTGGTGATTTGGTTTCCCTGTCAAAACAAGTCAGAGCGCTTCTTCCTGAAGTCACTATTTTCGCAAGTGGGGATTTAGACGAATGGGAAATAGCAAGGTTAAAAGCCGATGGCGCTGAGATTGATGGTTATGGATTGGGAACACGATTGGTGACAGGTTCTCCCGTCAATGGAGTTTACAAAATCGTAGAAATCGATGGTATCCCAGTGATGAAACACTCAACTTCTAAGGAGACTTACCCTGGTAGAAAGCAAATATTTCGCTCATTTGAGGGAGACAAAGTGAAAGCAGATAGGCTGGGATTGGTGACAGAACGCCCAGTTGGAGAAGAACCTTTACTACAACTTTTTGTGAAGAATGGTCAACGAGTGCGAGACCTAGAGTCCTTAACTCAAATTCGCCAGCGTACTGCTGCTTCTGTAGCCAGTTTGCCTGATTCCACAAGACAACTTAATAACCCCGACTCAGTCCCAGTGGAGATTTCTACTGCTTTACAAAAATTAACAGAAGAGACGATGAGACGAATTACAGAATTGAGATTGGTTAGTCGTTAGTAGTTAGTAGAAGTTTAAACATTCAACAACTAACAACTAACAACTAACAACTAACAACCAACAACTATGAGAATTGCTTTATTTGGTACGAGCGCCGATCCACCAACTGCTGGACATCAAGCTATTATTCACTGGTTGTCCAAACATTATGATTGGGTAGCTGTTTGGGCGGCTGATAATCCTTTTAAGTCGCATCAAACACGTTTGGAACATCGAGTGGCAATGTTGCATCTGTTAATTACAGATATAAATGCACCGAGTCACAATATCGGTTTGGAACAGGAACTAAGTAGCTTGAGAACTTTGGAAACAGTAGAGAAAGCCATAGCACGTTGGGGAAATGAACCACAGTTTACCTTGGTTGTAGGTTCAGATTTGCTTTCTCAACTGCCACGATGGTACCGTATTAAAGATTTGTTACAAAAAGTGCAACTTTTAGTGTTACAACGACCAGGGTATGCAATCGATGAACCTAGTTTACATATAGTGCAAAACCTGGGAGGACAAGTGGATATTGCTAACTTCACCGGACCAGATGTCTCTTCAACTGCTTATCGAGAAAGTGGCGATCGCGAAGCCCTAACACCACCTGTTGTTGACTATATTCATAAAGAACGTTTGTACCAATGTTTGTCTAACAACTTAACTTGTTAAACTATAAGTGTCTTCGTTCCTGTAAAATTTCGCCACACCTGAACTACCTTCTCATACTTGATAATTGTTCAGGCTTTATCTATTCTCTTTACATCAAAAGTGTAGAAAGAATAGCCATGCATTTTTATTGTATAGTAGGGCTTTGAACAATTAGTTCCTATGCCAGGACGTAACCAGAAAAAAATTTTAGCTCCACCCAATCAATCACCTTTAGCAGATTTTAAAGTAGGTGTCGATAATGTCATTTTTTCTGTAGATACCGCCCAAAATCGGCTGCTAGTTTTATTAACCATGAGACAGCAGGAGCCATTTTTAAATGATTGGTGTCTTCCCGGTACTTTAGTACGTCAAGGAGAGTCATTGGAAGATGCGGCTTATCGGATTTTGTCAGAAAAAATAAGAGCCAATAACCTTTATTTAGAGCAATTGTATACTTTTGGAGGTCCGCAACGTGACCCAAGGGAAGCTTCTGATAGTTATGGTGTACGTTATCTTTCAGTCAGTTATTTTGCGCTTGTACGGTTTGAAGAAGCAGAATTGATTGCTGATAAAGTGACAGGAATTGCTTGGTATCCTGTCAAGCAGGTACCGCAATTAGCCTTTGACCATAACGAAATTCTTGCTTATGGACATAGGCGTTTGCGAAATAAGTTAGAGTATAGCCCTGTAGCTTTTGAAGTCTTGCCAGAAATGTTTACGTTGAATGATTTATATCAGTTATACACTACGGTTTTAGGTGAAAATTTTTCTGATTATTCTAATTTTCGGGCGCGTTTACTCAAGTTAGGTTTCTTATGCGATACAGGACTAAAAATGTCAAGAGGTGCAGGTCGTCCAGCAAGTTTATATCGATTCGATGCTGAGGCTTTTGCTCCGTTTAAAAATAAACCTTTGGTTTTTATTTAATCAACTTAGTAACAAATGAGTTATATATGATATGTAGCCTATTTAAATGCCCATACTGCTGGGAAAGCGCGAAAATTAGAAACCCGGTTTCTTGGAGAAACCGGGTTTCTGGGACTGCGGTATTGACCTAAATGCTATGTGAAATTCTCGTTAAGACTGCTAATCGCTAATGGTTAATTGTAAAAAAGCAATTAACCATTAACAACCAAATCTTTTTACGAATCTATAATCTCTAATCCAACATGAAGATTGCGATCGCTCAACTTAATCCTATCATTGGTGACTTAGCTGGAAATGCTCGGAAAATTCTGGAAGCAGCCCAAAAGGCAGCAGCAGAAGGTGTACGATTATTATTGACACCAGAGCTTTCTTTATGTGGCTATCCCCCGCGAGATTTATTGCTAAATCCCAGTTTTGTATATGCAATGGACATGACATTGCAACAATTAGCTAGGGATATACCTTCAGAAATAGCAGTATTAGTAGGAACTGTTCAAGAAAATTTACAAGCTCACAGTACTGGTGGGAAAAGTTTATTTAATAGCATTGCTTTGTTGAATAGGGGTAAAGTACAGCAAATTTTCCACAAGCGGCTGTTACCTTCTTACGATGTATTTGACGAACGTCGCTATTTTGAACCGGGATCGCAAGCGAATTACTTCACCTTAGATGAGGTTAATGTCGGCGTAACAATTTGTGAAGATTTGTGGAATGATGAGGAATTTTGGGGTAAGCGTAGCTATACGACAAATCCAATTGCCGATTTAGCAATTCTGGGTGTAGACTTGACGGTGAATTTGTCAGCTTCTCCCTATAGTGCTGGCAAACAGAGATTTAGAGAAGAAATGCTCAGATATAGTGCAGAGCGCTATAAGCAACCCATTATCTACGCCAATCAAGTGGGAGGTAATGATGATTTAATTTTTGATGGCAGAAGTTTTGCCTTAAATAGTCAAGGTGAAATGGTATACCGTGCTTGTGGTTTTGAAGAAGATTTATTAATATTGGAATTTAATGAAGAACAACGGGATTTGCAAGTAGGTTCTATTTCATCACACTATGAGTCCGAAGATGAGGAAATTTGGCGAGCTTTGGTTTTAGGATTGCGAGATTATGTCCGCAAGTGTGGTTTTTCTAAAGCTGTACTGGGTTTGAGTGGTGGGATAGATTCTGCATTAGTAGCGGCGATCGCCTCCGTAGCACTTGGTCAAGAAAATGTCCTCGGTGTTCTCATGCCTTCTCCCTACAGTTCAGAGCATTCTATCAGTGATGCTTTAACATTGGTCAAAAATCTTGGTATCGACACCACTACCATCCCAATTGGGGAGTTGATGAAAGAGTACGACAAAACCCTAGCCGATTTGTTTGCAGGACAAGAGTTTGGATTAGCAGAGGAGAACATTCAATCCCGGATTCGGGGTAATTTATTGATGGCTATTTCTAATAAGTTTGGTCATCTACTTGTATCAACTGGCAATAAGTCAGAAATGGCAGTTGGTTATTGTACTCTTTATGGTGACATGAATGGTGGGTTAGCAGTGATTGCCGATGTTCCTAAAACCCGCGTTTATTCTATTTGTCGATGGTTAAACCGCAATGGTGAAGTGATTCCGGACAATATTTTAACCAAAGCACCCAGTGCCGAACTAAAACCAGGACAAGTGGATCAGGACTCCCTCCCACCCTATGACGTTTTGGATGATATTTTACAACGTCTAATTCACAACTATCAGTCACCAGCACAAATTGTTGCCGCAGGTCATGACCCAGCTATTGTAGATCGAGTGATTAGTATGGTGGCGCGTGCAGAATTCAAGCGGCGACAAGCACCCCCTGGATTGAAAATTACCGATCGCGCCTTTGGGACAGGTTGGAGAATGCCTATAGCTAGTCGATGGGCTGCTGCTAAGAATAGTTACCTAGCAACACATTTCTCCACTGCTCACTCAGCTGCTTTAGATCGTCACAAAATTAATGGATGAGCTGAGAGTCCGGAAAATGTAAAGGTTTCGCGAGTTAATGAGGTACGTTGGTAGGGGCGAATGCAATACTTGTCGGTTAAGGGTAGTTAAGGGGCGCAGAAACCCGGTTTGTTAAAGAAACCGGGTTTCTCAATAACGATTAATAGTGTTTTATAATAAATGTACATATCTCTGTACATGAACTAATGTTTTCTTACGAAATCACATCCCCAACCGATGCTAAAAATGACTTTTTCAAGTTGTTAGATCTAGTTGTACAAAATCATCAGGTGTATATAATTAACCGTCGTAAGGATGAGAATGTAGCCTTGATTGCTGAGTCAGACTTGATAAGTTTGATTGAAACAGTTTATCTTTTGCGCTCTCCTGCAAATGCGCGTCGCTTATTAGATGCAATAGAGGAGTCGAAAACGGGAAAGATTCAGCCACAATCACTTGCAGATATTCAGCAGGAGTTGGGAATTGAACAAGAAGAAGAAAAACAAAGCTGAAAGCGATGAAATTAAGCCAGGTTTAGTTAATCGCAGTCCCGGTTTTAGTTCCAGGTTTAAAGAAGATATTGCTTGGTGGTTCAAGCAAGATTTTCAGAAAGCGTCAAAAATCTTAGATTTGGTAACAGCTGTCATGGAAAATCCCTTCGAGGGGATCGGAAAACCAGAACCATTAAAGTATCTGGATGCAGATATCTGGTCACGACGAATTGATTTAGAACATCGGCTTGTCTATCGAGTGGGAAATACTCAAATTGATTTTCTCGCTTGTCGTTATCATTATGAGTAATGGATTTAGTCGTAACCTTTATGAAAAAAGGATGTACGGATTTAAATTAGCTATTTCTGTGTCCAGTCTTCTAAGACTAAGCCAGGGACTTGCGAGAAATCACGCTGGTTGCGAGTCACTAAAACACCATTGACGGAGAGGGCGATCGCCCCTCATCGCCTTAACATTGTTAAAAGTTCCCTTCTTCGATAAATTTTCGGTTCAAAGCTCAAACCCATTAAAATAAATTCAAACCTTTACCCCAGTTAGCTTCAGCTAACTTCAGCTTTCAGCAGCTTCTTACCCGTTTGCGTAGCGTCTCCGCTACTGAGAAGGGTACTTTAGTTCCAATACGGTTCAGTTAAGAGACGCGTGGGGCGCTCCAAACCCGGTAACTCATGCGAAACCGGGTTTCTTAATGTTGCTTAACTGAACTGTATTGACTTTAGTTCCGGGCTCAACGATCTGTTCTTAGATACACCGTATAGAAAAAATGTTACGTCTCTATCACATCCTACTAGCTGCTATTGTATTGATGGTGTTAACACCTTTCGGAATCAAGCACGTTCTTTCCAACCTCTCTCTCAATCAAAAAACGCCATCTACAACCCCTACACGCATCCAATCAGCTCAAACCACAGCTACCAATACCCAATCAGAAGGAAATATCTGGAAGAATGTTTTGGGAAAAACCGCAGCCCCCTTGGGTTGGACGGTTGATGCTTGTGAAGGAAATGCACCCTTATTGTGTGTGTCCTCCAATGGAAAAGTTTTGGGTACGGTTGAAATGACAGTCTACCCATTGGAAAAGGAGCCGAACTTCCAAAAGATACTGGCAAATTCTGGTATTCCAGTTGATGCAAAGGTAGACTACCAAAATCCCAAGTACCAAACTGAATTGGCGTCTGCACTGCAACTTTGGGTTTCTGACCACTACGGTGCTTTGGAAAAAGACCGTCGGGATGAGTATCGCGATCGCACTGTTTTCTCACCTAAACCACTGCAAACAGTAGAGGTTGGCAAACTTAAGGGTATGCGTTACGGTTTTACAGGTCTGAAGAAACAGGGTGGAGTCCATGAAGATCATCTTGGCTACGTTGCTTTTGACGGTAAAGCCCTTTACGTTATTACTACTTCCTTTGATAGAGCTTCTGCAACAGGTAACTTTAAGCAATTGGAAAATTTCTCTGCTTTTGAACCGTTCTTGTCTCCAACTGTCAAAAGTTTAAATTTACCTAAGTAAGGGCACGACATTGCCGTGCCTTTACGGAAAAAGAATAAGCACATCACCTGGTATCAATATACGTAACTTACCTGATTCATAAAACCAGCCATTAGATTGATTTCAGTGTGAACGCTTTGAAATTTATCTGCGAGTTCTTCAAAAGTAATTTCCTCGTTACCCTGAGATCCCACTAAAACAACTTCATCGCCCCATTGAACTTTTTCTGGTAGGTCAGTCACGTCTACTGTTGTAATGTTCAATGATACGCGACCTATGACAGGACAACGGTGACCTTTAATGAGGACAATACCTTTGTTGAAGAGAGAACGTGGATAGCCTTCACCAAAACCAACAGGTAAAGATGCAATTAAACTATCGCGTTTAGTGGTAAACAAGCTCCCGTAACCTATGGTTTTTCCAAATGGAACTTGACGCACTTGCGCGATTCTAGTTTTCACTGACATCACAGGTTTTAGTTCAGTAGGATTAACAAAATCTCTTGAAGTTCTCACGCCGTAACAAGCTGCTCCCACCCGTACAAGACTATTGCACTCTGGGGTGAGGCGTATTGTTGCGGCGCTGTTGTGTGTGTGTGTCAGTACGCTATCCGGTAAGTAGTCGTTGAGAGCATAGCGAACACGATAAAAGTCTTGTAGCTGTGTTTGAGTAAAGGCGAGGTCTTTACCATCTGCACTGGCGAAGTGGGTCATAATTCCTACGACAGCAAGACCAGGTAGACCACAAACTTTTTTCAGTTCCTCCAGTTGAAAGGAAAAAAACCCGCTTCTACCTATTCCAGTATCTATATTGATATGGATAGGGATTTTCTTGCCGTGTTTGACGCCCATATCTGATATGTACTGGGCGGCTTCCATGCTACCTACCTGTTCTTCTACATTCAACGCATGAATGGACTCTTCGAGTTCTTGAGGTAGCGCCATCCGCAAGCGCAGTATTTTCACATCTAAGCCCAAGTCACGCACTATTGCTGCTTCTGGATTAGTGCAGATACCAATATAATCTGCTCCGGCTGCTACAGCTGTAGGTGCTAATTGCTTCAAACCGTGCCCATATGCGTTTGCTTTCATCACGACACAAACTTGAGCAAGTGCAACGCGATCGCGTACATGACGAATGTTGTCTCTGAAGTTTTTAGCAGAAACTGTTACTTCGATATGATGCTGATTCATTGGGGTTGTGGGGAGTAACTCTTTTAAGGCTTACCCAAACTAATAATATTTAGTCTTGTCTTTCATTATGGATTAAAACCCCAATAAATTAATCTTTCAATTTTGGTTAATATAATTACTTTTTTCAGAGTATATTGATTCCTTGATAATTATTATTTAGTCATTGGTAAGGTGTGATAAAAACTATTATCAATTACCTGCAATTTTAAATTAAGTGTAAAAATTCCGTGAAGAATACTAATTGCCAATTGCTTTTTTTACCATTAGCAATTAGCAATTAGCGACCAAATTTAGTTAAATTTCAGCCACAGCTCGCTCAATCAAGCGGCGTGCCAAGGTTTGCGTACCTGTGTGTTCATAGTAATTCGTTGACATATCTATGAAGGCAGCCAGATAGTCTAACTTGTCATCAGCAACATCAAGAAAGCTTTGCAAGTGACTAGCAACGTTGTGTGGTGATAAATTATGGGAGTCTACTAGATTGCTCATCCAACCTTTTACTGAGTCAAAGCTTGACTCAATAAAATTCAGTTTACTGCCCGAATCCTGACCGGGAATTTCAGTGCTAATATTTTGGAAAGTTGAGTTTTGCTCTAACTCTTGTGGGCTTGTATGATTGAGTGCAGATAAGGCTTTGCTAATGAAATCGGGACCTAGAGGTAATAACCCATCTACACACACTAAAGCCACCATCCGCATTAAGGACTCACCACTGTAGTCAGCCAAAGACGCAGCAAAATCTCCGATACTGTCTCCAGGAATACCGTTAATTTGACAGAAAGCTAATAGTTCGGTGACTAATTTCAGAGTCAAGTCAATGGTTTGGGCTTTATCAGGTTTGGGGGTGATTCGGTTTAAAAAGCCCAAAAGAGGAATTTTCTCACCCACTCGATTAGCTAAGGCTGCTGCACCAAGGGCTCTATCCGTGCTATCTACTGTCTGGTAGAGCCACATAGCACGTTGGTATCCTTGAGAGCGATCGTTGTAAAGATAAATCGCACGTTCGCCAATGGCTTGAATGAGGCTATCATCACTCTCGCCAGTTACTGTTTTAATGGTATTGACAAAACCAACAACGTTGTGCCATTCACCGGGAACTACAAAATCAAGAGAGTTCAACATTGAAACGGTCAAGTTGCTGGTTGGCAATTCGTCAACCAACTCAAAAATCGGTTTAGACACAAATGTCTCCTTATCATTATATGGTTGATTGCTAATGGCTAATGGCTAATTGCTAATGGCTAATTGCTAATTGCTAATGGCTAATTGCTTATGATACAGTTAGCGATTAGCAATTAACTATTCACTTCAGGCTTGATAAACCGTTTAAGTTAAACTTCTTTAGCCAAGCTTCGCGATCGCTAGGTGTAAATGATGGGTCGCGGGAAATGACTTTCACTTGATAACGATTGTCCACCAGTATTGCCGTTTGAGTACTGCCAATCTCCCGTGCTGGATAGCCGGCTATTTGTTTGGTGCTACTAGAGTAGGTTGCGGCTGTTGTTGGTGTACTAGAGGTGTCAGATATAGCTAGCATTGCTACATCTTTACCGTCTTTCTTCAACTTAGCTTCCGCAAAACCTTTTTTCTCCTGGGTAAATACTCTTTGATAACCATCCTCCGCAGGTGGGAAGAATTTATTAAATTCAGCGCCTTGGGTTGCTGTTCTAGCAACTGCTTGACCATTTCTTTGTCTGCTACTTTCTTGCTGTACTTGGTCAAACCGTCCGGGTGCTTTCTGAGCACAGGATGTGGTAAGAAGTAATAAACATAACAACAATGCTGCAAAAATTCTACGGACGCGGGGGAAAACCATTTTTACCTCCTGATGCTGTACCTTTCAGGTATTATCAGCGCTTCTGAGTCTACTACTCAGAAAATTAACCTTTTAATCAGGGTTTCCCACAACTACCTTAGGGTGGGGAAAAAGCCTTATACCCCAAACCAAAAAAACTCCAAAAATTTCTTGTGGTGCGGGCTTCTAGCCCGCCACCTGTACAGAACGGGTAGGGACGCCCGTACCACAAATAATTCATTTCTTAGAAATCCCTTACTGTCGATGCGCTATGACCGCGTAGAATGGGTCTCCTCCTGGAACCCCCAACCACTGCAAGAGTTGAGGCGTACTAGATTGACGTGCGATCGCTTCTGGATCTGTAAATCCAGGTACTGAGGAGAAGTAGCTTTTGACCAATTCAACTCGACTAGCTTCTGTACCCTCCCGCCATGCTTGAATGGCTTTTTGGAAAAACATTCGGTTAGAAAAGCTGACAATTACTATCCCACCAGGTTTAAGGATGCGGTGAATTTCCGAAAATACCGCCTCTGGATATTGTAAGTACTGGATTGAAACACAGTTGAGAACAGCATCAAAATCTTGGTCTTTGAGGGGAAACTTAGGGTTGTCATTGAGATTTTGGACAAAGTAGTGATTTAACTGAGGATTGCGTTCCAGCTCCTCTGCGTTAAGTCCATGTCCCTCAACATGGGAAAACTCCATCTCTTGTGGTAAGTGCGATACCCAACTGCTCATCATATCAAAGATGCGGGTGTTAGGTTTGAGACGTTCGCGATACAAATCCGTTAACGTCTGAATAAAACCTTCGTCTACATGGGTGACAAAGCGGGGATATTCGTAAAATAGCTTGTCATCTGTGCTATCTATTTTGGTACGTTGATCGGGTTTCAGGGGCATAAACATTGAAAGGATGAAGGATAAAGGATGAAGTAGGTGCTACTTAGCGCTCAAGGGGAGGAAGCAATTCTTTCCCAGGAGCATTTCATCTTTTATCCCTATTTTGCTGTGTTTAGTGGAACAATTTTTATACTCTTATACGTATTCTATTAATAGATACATATGTAGAGGAGCCAAACAAAAGAAGATTTGGCTATGTCTAGGAAATGTTATATAAAACACAATCTATTCATCTCATTAGGCGTTTTACGGGGCTATCATGGGTTTTTCCTTATGTCACATTGTTAATATGGATACTACCACTACTGTTATTTAATTCCGGACAAGATAGCCTCATGGCTCATGATGAAGGGCTTTATGCTTGGCGATCGCGCCAAATCATTGAGTCAGGAGATTGGATACATCCCTGGTCAACTCCCCATCACAAAACCCCCGGTCCGTACTGGTTAATTGCTGCTTCCTACACCTTATTTGGTATGAGTGAAGCCAGTGGACGATTACCAAGTCTGTTTTTTGGCACTCTTAGCATACTACTTCTGTATGAAATTGGCAGGATACTTTTAGGTAAAAAAGTTGCTTGGCTGGCGGCTGCTATCTTAAGTGTCCAATTTCTTTGGTTGCAATATTGTCGCCTAGGTACACCTGACGTACCAATGGTTTTCCTGGTACTTGTAGCGATTTGGTCTTTATTAAAAGCTGAACTACATCCTAAATATACTTATGCTTGGAGCTTTCTTGCTGGGTTAAGTTTTAGTTTGGGCTTCTTGGTAAGAAGCTTTATGATTATTTTACCGATCGTCGCTTTGTTACCATACCTCATTTGGCAGCATCGCCGCCACCGCCATCTTGCCAATCCAATGTTGTATTTAGGTTTCGCCGTTGGTTTAATTCCCACTTTTATATGGTTGTGGTTGAGCTTTCTGCATTATGGCAAAAACAGTTTTGTAGAATTAATTAACTTTGTCACGCGTTTGGGTTCCGAGGAACGTGGTAATAATGGGTTAGAGTTTTATTTTTGGAATGTACCTGTAAAGACATTTCCTTGGTTTTTCTTCAGTCTTTTAGGCTTGGTTTTGGTGATTCGTCGTCCTATCTCACAATACCAACTTATACTGGTTGGCGCTCCCCTCATCTTATTTACTGAACTGTCTGTTTTCTCAACTCGTCTTCCTCACTATAGTCTTATCCTTTGTCCGTTCATCGCTTTGTTGGGTGCGATCGGCTTAAATTGGTTGGGTGCAGAAATACAGGGAGAGAAAAGGACACGAAGAAACTTTATGTCTTTGCGTCATATCTTAACCCGCAATCTCAGCTATATATTTGGTATACTTGGTGCTTTAATAGTGATAGCCGCAGTCGTTGCTTTTATCTTGGGTGATGCAGAAGTCCGCAACTATGCACCTATAGGTTTGGCATTAGGATTGGGTTGGCTAATTTTGCCATTAGTTTGGATTGGTCGTTATCGTTTTGGTCATAAGTTTTTCACAGTTCGTTATTGGATAGCGGGTTGGTTAGTTCCTGCGTGGCTGGCTTTGGCTGTAGCTGGGAGCATTGGTATTATTAGTAACTATAATCCTGATGTGAAAACTTTCTTTCAACAGCCTGCTATTGTCCAAGTTGTGAATTCTTCACCAGTATATTTTGTCCAAATCGGTGGGAAAACGGGAGTGCTGCTTAATTTTTACACGCCTCATCATGGTCGGAAGGTAGAACAAGTTTCTGAACTTCCAGTTTCCAGCTATGCTTGGATTCCTGCAAAGAAGACTAATGAAATATCCAGACCCTATCGTGTTATCGGTACTGTCCAAAAGGTTAATTTGATTCAGATGATAGAGTAACGGTTCTATCATTTTAGAACTCAGGTTACTTTCTCAGAGGATGTTTTAAAAATTCTCTCGTCAGTAGTATGCACATTTCACATCCCCCTAAATCCCCCTTAAAAAGGGGGACCGTTAGAGATTTTCCCCCCTTTTTAAGGGGGGCTAGGGGGGATGAACCAGTGCTTGAAATTACAGCCAATCACTTTTCAAACAACCTCTCGGTAAAAGGTTGAGTTAATGGTGCTTCATCATACTCATCCTTATCACTGAATGCATAATTTAGCTATTATAAATAGTAGTGCTTATAACTGATTTTTATAGAATGTATACATATATTTTTTCTACAATTTGTGACTATAGTAAAAATGACATTTTAAAACTGAACGACCTTAAAATTGTTTCATTAATAACAGCAAGTTTTAACTAAATGAGCTACAGATAGTTGTAAGAGTGCAAGGTATTGTGCCCTTAGGATGTACTTCATTAACATAAAAAATGCTGTATAGAAGTTCTGTCAACTAACAACGCGGAGCCGCATATTCTACGAAGTATGTCATTAATACATGAGTCCCCAAGTCTTTGACGAACTTGTATAAACAATGAAGCTCACAGGTCAACAGCGCAAACAACTGCAAGATGCTTTGGTTGATGCTTTTAGCAATCTATCTTCACTAGAGCGGATGTTGTCGTATGAGTTAGACAAAAATTTACATACGATCGCTAATGGTAGTAACTTAAAGGAAACTGTGTTTATCTTAATAAAAACAGCAGAATCACAGGGATGGATTGAAAACTTAGTTCGTGCTGCACGCAAAGATAATTTTGGCAATTTAAAACTGAAGACTATTGCTGAACAACTGCTAACTCATACAGCAGATAATCCTATTCGACCAAATAACCAACGAGTTTTGCGATTCTCTTTATTTTGGCTGTTAACGTTTTTTATAGGTGTTGGTCTATTCTTAACACTTCATTCTGCAATTACCCTTCAATGGGTACAAGCATTCGTGTGTTTGTCTTTATCAGTCATTTTGTCGCTCCTTACCCTATTAGGAATATTCCTGACTGAGTTTCTAAATCGACTTTTCCAAAATACACAACTAAGTTTAAACCAATTAGCAGAACGACTTGCAGACGCATTGTGGAGTCAAGTTGAAGTTTGGGCTTGGGAATTTACCTCTCCATTTCAGCGCCAGTATTACCAAAGCTTAATTGATATCTGTCGTGACTATAAAACTCAAGGATTAAAAACTAAGGGAGAATTTACCTTTGCCTTAGATAAAGTTTTTGTGCCATTAAAAGTTTTACCAAAAAATCCAGACAGAATCTTACCGGACATGATTCAGCCTAGCAGCATGAGTGATAATCTCAGCAGCATTTGGGATATTTTAGTGGCAAACAACAAAACATCTGCTTATCGCAGTCTCGCAATCATTGGTTCGCCCGGAGCGGGAAAAAGTACGCTGTTAAAACACCTAACACTCACTTATACTAAAAATACCCAACGCCTTCAACATAGAGAAGCACCAAAGCTGATTCCCATACTGCTTTATCTACGCGATCGCAATATTCAAATAGCAATTTCCAAAGCACAATATCCACCCAAATTATCAGAATTAATTGAACGTCAAGAATCCATTCGCAAACTGAAACCACCGCCACAATGGTTTGAGAGGAAATTATGCGATCGCCAATGCTTGGTGATGTTGGATGGACTTGATGAAGTAGCAGATTTTCAAGTTCGTCATTCAATCAGTATTTGGATAAATAACCAAATTTTTACATACCGCAATGCAACTTTTCTTCTGACTTCAAGACCCTATGGATTAAAGAGTGAAAGCGATTCATTAAAAGACCTTAAAACAATTGTAGAGGTACAACCATTTAGTTTAAAGCAGGTAGAAACCTTTATTCACAATTGGTATTTGCAACGAGAAATTATGAGTCATTTGGGCAAGGACGACCCTGGTATAAGATTGTCGTCACAAAGCCAATCCAATGATTTAATAGAACGCATTAAAAATTCCCCACCGTTAGCAGCAATGGCACTCAATCCACTACTGCTCACTATGATTGCTACAGTTCACTGTTATCGCGGTGCTTTACCAGGACGGCGGGTAGAATTGTATGCTGAAATTTGTGATGTTCTTCTAGGACGACGACAGGAAGCGAAAGGTATTTCTAATGTATTAACTGCCGAACAAAAGAAAGCCGTGTTGCAAGTGCTAGCATTAGAGTTAATGAAGCAGAAAACTCGTGAATTTACTCCCGCACAGGGATACTCTCTCATCCAAAGTGAGTTAACTAAAGTAGCCAGCAACAATTTCACCCCAAAACAATTTCTCAAAAATATTGAAAACATCTGTGGTTTGTTAGTGGAAAGAGAAAAAGACAGATACGAGTTTGCTCACAAAAGTTTTCAAGAATATTTAGCTGCCATTCAAATTAAAGAAACTAACCAAGAATCTCTTCTCATAACTAAAATCAACGATGATTGGTGGCATGAAACGATTCGTCTTTATACTGCCCAAACTGGAGCTACACAAATCATCCGCGCTGCTTTGGAGAATCCGACTGTTTTGTCTCTAAAACTTGCTTTAGACTGCCAAGAAGAAGGTTTGCGTGTTGACCCAATTGTCAGACAACAGCTTGAAGATACGCTTGAGGCAGGATTAGAGTCCAATGACCAAAAAATTTTTCAATTAGCAGCTCAGGT
Organism: Scytonema sp. PMC 1070.18; assembly: GCA_035967975.1. Lineage (GTDB taxonomy): Bacteria > Cyanobacteriota > Cyanobacteriia > Cyanobacteriales > Nostocaceae > Scytonema. Next base: position 19,369 of record JAWQFQ010000051.1, on the reverse strand, counting down.
TAGACTAGCACGGCGGTTAAGTCGTCTAGTACGAATTGATGAAAATCAAGAAATTGATAACAGTGGTTACATAACTTGTGCTGAATATCAACTGTTTCTTGATGAGATAGCGACATCTCACCAACCACAACACTGGCGCAGTCGTAGATTTTCTAGTGGAGATGCCAAAAAAACAATTAATGGAATCGATTGGAAAAACGCAAATCTATTCTGCCTATGGCTAAAATTGTGGAGTGAGCAGCAAAGTTTCAGCAGCCACAAGAGCCAGTTTCTAACTTTTTACAGATTACCAACTAAAGAAGAAAGAAATCAATATCCTATCACCGATGACCAACCATTTTCCGACAGTGGAATTCGTCTCGTTAAGTTTCAACTGCCTACTTTATATAGTCAACTTACTTTTTACTTACTGAGCGGTGAATGGCGAAAAGCTGATAAGGAAACAGCAAAAGTAATATCAAAGCAGGTTCATTTATCCTCTCCAATGATGCCGAACTCAGCGCTAGTACTTCTGGAAAGGGAAATGCGGGTAATATAAATATCAAAGTTGATGGTGCTGTTGAAATTACAGGCGATGATACACTGCTCGTCAGCAATGTCCTCAGTACAGGTGAAGGGAATGGTGGCACTATCAGTATTGATGCCAATTCAGTGTCTGTGACACAAGGAGCGCAAATCAATGCTTTCACTAACGGTCGGGGAAATGCAGGTAGCGTCACGATTAGCGCTGATGGTGCTGTTAAGTTCGATGGTGTAGGTAGCAGTGATGGCTTCCCCACTGGTTCATTCAGTACTGTAGAAGCAGGAGCCATAGGTGACGGTGGCACTATTAATATTAATGCCGGGTCGTTATCCTTGACTAATGGCGGACTATTGGGTGTGTTTGTGCGTGCGGCTGATAGCGATGATGGATTAGCAGGAGGTCAAGGAAATGGTGGCAATGTCAACATCAATGTTGACGACACACTTACCATTTCAGGAAAAAATGGGAGTGTAGAAAGCGGTATCTTCAGCAGCCTTGGTTCTGGCGCAATTGGAGTTGGTGGTAACATTAACATCAAAGCAGGTTCATTTGTCCTCACCAATGACGCCGAACTCAGCGCTAGTACTTCTGGAAAGGGAAACGCAGGTAATATTGATATCCAAGTTGATAGTGATGTTCAGATTACAGGAGATGATACACGGATTGTCAGTAATGTCCGCAGAACAGGTGAAGGAAATGGTGGCACTATCAGTATTAATGCTAACTCAGTGGCTGTGACTGAAGGGGCGCAAGTCAATACTTCTGTGGAAAATAGGAATAATGGCACAAACAAAGCGGGTGATTTAACAATTAATGCCCGTTTTATCGATTTAAGTAACCAGGGACGCCTTACAGCTACGACTGAGTCAGGTGATGGTGGGAATATTATTTTAAACGTCAAAGACGTGTTACTTTTACGCAATAATAGTTCTATCTCAGCTACAGCGGGAATTACTGGTTCTGGTGGTAACGGTGGTAACATTACTATCAATGCCCCACGTGGTTTTATTGTGACTATTCCCAATCAAAATAGTGATATCACTGCCAATGCATTTAATGGTCAAGGAGGTAATATCAATATTAAGGTTGCTGGTACGTTTGGTATTGCACCGCTCAGTCGTCAAGAACTTGAGTCGTTACGTCCTGATGACTTAGATCCGGGTCAGTTAATCACGAACGATATCACAGCAATTTCGCGAGAAAATCCGTCTTTGAGTGGTCGTGTCAGTATCAATAATCCGGACATTGACCCAAGTCAGGGATTAGTTAACTTACCTACAGTGCTAACTGATACATCAGTATTAATAGATAGGGGTTGTGCTACTGCTAATTCTGAAGGTAGTGAATTTATCGTTACTGGACGTGGCGGTTTACCTCCCCATCCTTATGAATTCATAAGTAATGATGTGGTGTGGTCGGATAATCGCATTACGACATTACCTTCATCTAACGAGGAGGTAAGGAAGTTTGGAGACAGCAGAAATGCTGTTGTATCATTGCAAAAACCTGTGACTCCGTCTATTCCTAAAACCTATGATGGCGTACCAATCATACCTGCTACTGGTTGGGTGTTCAATGGTAAAGGGGAAGTTACCCTTATCTCTCATACGTCAGGTGCTGCTGATATGGGGTCAACTGCTGCTAGCTGTTCTCAACGCTAAATTGCTTTTCACTATATGTTTGCTTACTCCCTTCGGTGCGGGAAGATTACTTTTGTAAAAACTGCTTCAGGCGCTCCAGAACACAGAGGTAAGAGTTAGGAAAATTGTAAGCGTTCAGCACTTTAGCCGTCAGCAGTCAGCTTTGAAACTTGTTTTTGGGCATTTTCTGGGCGTTTCTGACACCGTTGTAAACATCTCTATGACAAATTAGGAGCCTTCAGTTTAACTTCTGGCGGCTCCACGTTGTTTGTTTCTGATTTATTTGATGAAATTTCTGTCATTTTAGAACTCAGGTTATTTTCTCAGTAAAAGGTTGAGTTAGTGGTACTTCATTATACTCATCCTTATCACTGAATGCATAGGCAATTTCAGGGTTGGCGATCGCTAATGCGCTTTCATACCACTCATGAATAATTGCTTCTAGTTCCTCCCAAGCTTGTTCACAAAAGATAGCCGAGCGATAAGCCTCTGTTACTTCATTAACAAAGTCTTGAAGCTCATCTTTGTCAAAGACTTTAAGCCAACCATGCGGATGTTCTGTACTAAGCTTTTCACCTAAACATAAACGAAAAGCAGCACTTAAAAGCTCTATCAGGTATCTACCGTTGTGCGCTGCTTTGGTAAGAGAAGAGACCTCTTCACGACGCAGCAAAGCAAAATGCTCATCATTACGAGTAATTGTTACTGGATGCTCTAAAGCTCGGTCTAGTACTTTTCCTGGTTGAAGGTTTAACTCAGTTGCTGTAAACATTTCGTCTGAGTAGATACAACTCAATATAGTAGAAAACATATGCTGTTGCGTTTTTAAACGCCTAACGAAATTTATCAGTTTATACGTAAACTGATACGTATTAAGCAAATAATGTCAATACGAACAGATTTTGTTAATTTTTATACTTTGATTAAAAGTTAAGCATTTGCTCTCAGTGAGTAATCTATCTGATCGCGATACTCGGAGAGAGATTATTGCTTCATCAGGCGATCACACTAGATTTGCCCTAAGATTTCATCGTATTTGCTGTGCGGACCGATCCAGAACCATAGAACTCCCTCTGGTTCATCAGAACCTAACGCTCTATAATTTCTACCTACTCTTACCGACCATAAACTTCTGATCTTTTTGAAGTGCAAAGATGGATGTTTGGGATCAAGCTTTAGCAACTCATAGTTCTTATCTGCCAATTCTTGAATTTCCTGTGGCAACTGACGGTAGTATTCCCAAAACTGTGGAGTGGTGAAATGCTTTAAATTTCCTGGCACTTTCCCTCTCTGAATTCTTGCCTTGCTTGTTTAATTAGATGATCTAGCTTGCCAGATTCAAAGTCTTCCTCAATTTGCTTATCCCATAGAGATTCAGAGAATTTATCAAGCCATTTCACCAAATCTGTTAACTCTTCGGTAGAAAGTTTCATTACTGCTTCTTTGATTTCTGCAACACTCATAAAATGCCCTCGCCTTTATCTACTCCATCTGTAATTATAAATATTGATATCCCTAGCCGTCAAATAGGGGAATGGAAGTCCATAAATGCCACACTTAATTTGAGATGAGTAGAATTTTATAGGGTGGTGTTCCGTGCAAATCCACCCTGATTAAGTCATTCAGAGGGGAATTAGATGGTGCATTACGCTGTCGCAACGATTGCGGCGATCGCACTACAAGATCAGGCGATCGCACTCAAAGAGTCTTCCGATAAGATACCGACCACATTGCATTAAAAGCCAGGTTGCAATTAGCCAATATTCCTTATCTTCTAACCCGTTTTAACGGGTTTGAGCTTTTAGCCCGAATTTTAATTCAGGGCTAACAACACATTCTGCTTCTATGACCATCAAATTTCCTGTCTCCAAAACCTGACAATCTTGGACAACCTTTGATAAAGCTGGAACTGTCCCTTGTTGTAAACTCTCTAAAGTTTCTCTCGTAAGTTTTGCCAACATATCGTTTGGTAGCTTGGGAGATAGGTACTGTCTTAACCATTTTGATTTTGTGATATATTCTGGAGTAAAAGTTCCTTTTTCTATGAGAAAATAATCTACTCCATATTCTTGAATTAACTTTTTAGCATCTTCTAAATTAGGGCTATATTCAGCACGAATTAAATCGGCTAGTCTTTGTCGAAATTGGCGATAGTAACCAAGGTGATAGGCGATCGCATATTCGTAACTCACCAAAATAGAGCGTTGGGAAAAACTAGGTAAATTGCTACCTTCATAAGCTAAAGATGCTATCAAAATATCTTTAGGTTGTTGTTTAAAAAACTGATATAAAGTTGGATATGCACCTGTAACATAACTGTTGCGAGGAAAACTATCTTTCCAAATCAGATTAGGATAAAAGACTATCATTCCTCCAAAAAGAGTTGCGATCGCAAACTTTCCAAACTTTTGCTTTCTTCGTATATTAATAAGAGCATCTAATATTAATGTTAGTGCGATCGCCGTTGCTACAACTAAGACAATTTTAAAACTATGTACTGTGAAACGGCTCGGAAGATACAACTTAAATAGTAGAGCATGAGCCGCAAAAAATAGAAATAACGAAACCACCACCAAATACACTAACACTGAGACATTTTTCCGCACCTGTTTCCCTAAGGGAAAATGAGATTTAAATCGTAGCAGCACAGGTAAAAGTATTCCCAAGGCAATTATCGGAGGATTCAGTGATATCCTAATACCAGAACGACTAGCAGCTAACCAAAATTTCAATGGGTTATCATCCAGAAAAAAGCTCATTCTTCCTGAAGAAAGAAACTCTGGTAAAGTTCTCGCCTCTTCTAGAGTCATTAACGGACCATAAAGAGACGTACCTAAGGCGTAGGGTAAAATTACAGCTAAGCCCACAGCTATTCCCAAACCACAAAAGATATAATCTCGACGTTGTTGGGAAAATCGCAGTGAACTCCTTTCAATCTTGAGAAGTTGTAAAATTAAAATACCAACGGATATCAATACAAAGCCAGGATAAAATAGCCCTAATATTGCTAGAGATACAAGACATGAAAACAGCGATTGTCTCAGCAAATAGTAAAGAAAAGCAAAAAACAGTGGATATAAAAAGGCTCTAGAAGTGGCAGAAATGATATCATCACTCAACCACAAGTTCTGATTCATAAGTAATGTACCAATAAAACCAGTGACAGGTATTGGTAATAATTCCACACATACACCATAGCAGTATAATGTGGTTACAATTCCTAAAAATACCGGAACAATCTTACTAGCAAAAAAAGGATGAATTCCTATATTTGCTATAAATTGATAAAAAGCAGAGTATCCAGGCGGAGAAATTGATTGAAAATAATCGGTAATATAATTATTTGTAAAGAGTTCGCCATCTACAAACCGCTGCATCCAAAAAATATGCTGGCGTGCATCATCATGAATAATATACTCGTGCTGGAAAGCTGGAAAGATTGCCCAACAACCATAAACGACTGCTACAATCAGACTTAAACTTAGCCAAAATATATAGCGTTTACTTTTCTTTGTTTTTATAAACTTTAAAGATTGTTCCAGATTTGTACTTGTCATTATATTTCAAATTATCGTGAAGAATGCTAATGGCTAATGGCTAATGGTTAATAGTAAAAAAGCTATTAGCTATTAACCATTAGCAAATATTGACCTACCTACTTCTTTTCCCATATGCTTAAGTGAATTAAGTTAAAATATACATTTTTTTATAAACCATGCAGCAAGGGACACGAACAAGTCAGAACTCTTCTCCTAAGATTCAAATAACAGAGTCTATTTATCCAGATTTTTCGCTTGTTTTGCCCGTATACAATGAAGAAAAAGGTATTGCAGAAACACTGAATAATTTACGCCATATCTTCAAATCAGTTAATTGTAAGTACGAAATCATTGTAGTTAATGATGGTTCCACAGATAGAACCAGGGATATTTTATCTTCTTACACTGACATTCGTATCATTGAGCATATCAGAAATCGGGGATACGGTGCAGCCCTGAAGACGGGAATTCGTCAAGCTAAGTATCCATTGATTGTCATTACGGATGCTGATGGTACTTATCCAAACGATCGCATTCCCGAATTAATTGCGCTTACAAATCAAGCTGATATGGTGGTTGGCGCAAGAATAGGGAGTAAGGTGCGCTACTCTAATTTACGGAAAATACCTAAATGGTTTCTCGTCCGCTTTGCGGAATGGATTGCGATGAGGAGCATACCAGATTTAAACAGTGGGTTAAGAGTATTCCGTAAAAGTGTAGTCGAGGAGTTCCTTAACATCTTACCTGATACCTTCAGCTTTACTACCACAATTACACTGGCGATGCTCACAAACCATTACATTGTTCACTATGTACCTGTTGATTACCATCATCGTGTAGGGAAGAGCAAAATAAAACCTATTCGGGATACTCTACGCTTTGTACAACTCATCTTGCGAACAGGAGTCTATTTTGCTCCTTTAAGAGTTTTTCTACCAGTCGCTGGTTTATTTTTTGTTGGTTTTTTAATCACTCTTTATCAAGATATATTTATCAGACGAGACTTGACAGAACGGACTTTGATTCTATTTGTCGCCGCAACTCAACTAGGAATGTTCGCTTTGCTAGCAGACATGATTGATAAGCGTAGCAGCAGGAATTAGGGTGTAGGGTGTAGGGTGTGGGGTATGGGGAAAAATATATCTTTGAAGAATAATCCTGAGAGGAAACTATGTTTCTGTACAAGTAGTCTTTAACTTTTGATAGAGCCAAGTAAAATGTAATAATAGTTATAATATCTACATAATTTTTTTAGATTTGTACAACTAATGATTGATTGTTCTTTGGGAATGCTGAGTGGAGGTAGTCCTCACGACTAGCTTATGCCTTGTTATTACTTAGGATATTAAATTTTAGAAAATAAAATCGTTAGTATAACAAACAATTGTCCCAATCGGAGCAAGGGAGATGATTTCGGAAACAAGTCAGTGGTTAAAAGCAACACATAAAATGGGAAATATAAAGCGAAGGCATGAGGGAGGTGTTTGCTTGTATACACGAGTGAAGGGAAAAAACCTTGTTATTGCTTTTCTACTGAGTTTGGGACTGCTGACAACTGGTTGTGCTTCATCCCCAAAGGAATCCGCTGAAGCTCAATCAAAGCAACCTGGTGCAAACCAAAGAGGTGGTGGTGCAGCTCCTGTAGATGTGGCGATCGCTCGTAAGGATATGTTACAAAAAGAACTAGAGTACACAGGTACAACCACACCTTTCCGTACTGTATCGCTGCGATCGCGAGTTGAAGGACAATTATTAGGATTGAATGCTGATATAGGCGATCAAGTAAAACAAGGGCAAGTCATCGGACAAGTAGATGATACCTTATTAAGAACAAACCAAAATCAAGCAGAAGCAGAATTAGCCGCTTTAAAGTCAGAAGTTGCAAGGATAAAAGCGCAGATAAACAACGCTCGGACTGAAGTCGCAAAAGCACAAGCAGAGTTACAGCAAGCAGAAGCTGATTCACAAAGACAGCAGAAACTCTTAAAAGAAGGAGCGATCGCAGAACAATCAGCCGAACAAGCACGCACCAGAAGCGTGACTTCTGCTGAAGTCCTTCGTTCAGCTAGAGCGCAAGTTCGGACAGAACAAGAAGCCCTCGCAGCAGCTCAAGGTAGAGTCGTTGCTCAACAAGCTGTTGTCGCAGAAGCTAGAGAACGTCGTTCCTACTCAAGACTCACATCCCCAATTACTGGAGCAGTTTTAGAAAAGGTGACAGAACCTGGAAACTTGATTCAACCGGGTAATGAGGTTTTAAGAATAGGTGATTTTAGTCGTGTCAAAGTCGTTGTTCAACTTTCTGAACTAGAACTCTCAAAAGTCCGGGTAGGACAACCTGTGAAAGTTCGCTTAGACGCTTTTCCTAACCAAAATTATACAGGACAAGTTACGCGCATTTCCCCAGCCGCTGATACAACAGCTCGCCTAGTTCCAGTAGAGGTTGTCATTCCTAACGGTGACGGGAGAATAGGTAGTGGATTGTTAGCAAGAGTTAACTTTGAAACCCAAACACAAGCACGAGTTGTCATACCTGAAAGAGCAATTGAGGTAGGACAAAGGGAGAAAGGGAGAAAGGGGGACGCAGGGAGACAAAGACAAAACACGGATGAGAGAACAACATCCTCCTTATCTCCTACCTCCCCAAACCGTAATCGTTCAGGTACAGTGTTTGTTGTTGTAGAAGCAGATGGTAAACCAAAGGTTACAGCTAGAGCAGTCACAATTGGAGATAGAGCGGATGGGAAAGTGGAAATTTTAGCTGGTTTGCAACCGGGGGAAAGATTTGTTACGCGTAGTGGTAGTCCTTTGAAAGATGGTGACACAGTGCGTCTTTCTATACTTTCGGAGAAATGATGAATTATGAATTATGAATTATGAATTATGAATTATGAATTCTAGTTTACCAACTCTTTCCCCACACCCTACACCCTACACCCTACACCCCAATTATGCAGCAGGTACAACAACGTAGCGGATTTAGTATCAGTGCAGTATCAATTCGGCGGCACATTGGTACACTTATGCTTACGCTAGCGGTTATTATTATTGGTGTTTTTTATATCATAAGATTGCCTGTAGATTTACTGCCTTCGATTACTTATCCTCGGATTGGGGTGCGGTTGGAAGCACCTGGTGTTTCGCCAGAAGTGGCGGTTGATGAAATTACGCGACCTTTAGAAGAGGCTTTTTCAGCTACAGAAGGTGTGATTCAGGTCTATTCTCAAACTCGTGAAGGAAGAGTTAGTGTAGATTTATACTTTAAACCTGGTGGAAACATTGACCAAGCTCTCAATGATGCAACGGCTGCATTTAATAGATCGCGTGGGGCGCTTCCAGAAACTATAGAAGACCCTCGTTTGTTTAAAGTAGACCCCTCTCAGTTACCAGTCTATGAATTTGCTTTGACTTCACCCTCGTTAAGTGGGGTTGATTTGCGTGTTTTTGCTGAAGAAGAACTAGCTCGTGAACTCGGTGTTGTACCGGGGGTTGCGGGGGTTGATGTATCGGGAGGAGTTCAGGAAGAGGTCAGGGTCAATATTGATTTAGACCGCTTACAAGCTGTGGGTGTGGGTTTAACTGATGTATTAGATGAATTGCGAGAACGCAACCAAGATATTTCTGGTGGTCGGATTCTCGGCGCAAATTCTGAACCTTTAACTCGTACTGTGGGACGCTTCCAAACTGCTGACGAAATCCGAAATCTCTTGTTTGAAGTCTCAAGTAACAATTCATCTACAACTTCTGTTAATTCATCTAGCCAAACATCTGTTACATCTGTTCCGAATTTGTTACCAAGACGTATCTACTTAAGAGACTTTGCGGAGGTGATAGATGGTTCGGAACAACAGCGTGTATTTGTGTCACTCAATCGTGAAGAAGCGGTAAAAGTTAGTATCCAAAAACAACCTGATGCTAACAGTATTAATGTTGTGGATGGGGTTAAAAAACGTCTAGAAGAACTCAGGCAATCTGGTATCGTTCCAGAGGGGACAGTGCTAACAGCGACTTTGGATGAGTCGCAATTTATCCGCAATGCTATTTCTAATGTTACCAGTTCCGGTTTGATTGGGGCAGCACTGGCGGCGATCGCAGTTCTCCTGTTCTTAGGTTCTCTACGTCAAACTTTTATTATTGTCACCGCCATTCCCCTCGCTACACTAGCAGCTATCATCTTTATGGGGCTGTTTGGTTTATCCTTAAATGTTTTTAGCTTAGGTGGTTTGGCGCTGGGGGTTGGGATTGTAGTAGACAACTCCATCGTTATGCTGGAGAATATTGCCGAGGGTGTTGGTATGACTCCCGGCAAAAGTTCTCGAAGTCGCTTGAATCACAGACAACTGATTGACCAAGCCGAACAAAGTAGTCGAGAAGTTGAGTCAGCATTAATTGCTTCTACTAGTACGAACTTAGTAGCAGTGTTGCCATTTTTGCTGATTGGTGGCTTTATCTCACTACTTTTCAATGAGTTAATTTTAACAATTAGTTTTGCTGTAGCAGCGTCTATCTTAATTGCGGTGACTGTTATACCAATGTTGGCATCTCGATTGTTAGCATGGCGTTGGTCGAGTCGTCTCACAGAGTTTTGGTTGCTCAAACAGTTTAATCGTCGATTTGACGCAGCTACTGGAGGGTATGCTCGTTTTTTAGCTGGAGTGTTGCGCTATCGGGTGTTTGTCATTGGACTTGCGATTCTTTTGTTTGGTGGTAGTAGTTTGTGGATGGCTCCTCAAATTCCCCAAGAAATTTTACCTCGAATCAATACTGGACAAGCTAACTTATTTGCCCAATTTCCTCCCGGTACACCAGTTGAAACAAACCGTAAAGTTATGAAGGCTGTTGATGACCTTCTCCTCAAGCAGCCAGAAACAGAATATGTTTTTTCTACGGCAGGAGGTTTTCTTTTTGGGAGCAATACCAGTGAGAATCCCTTGAGGAGTTCTAGCACTATTACCTTAAAACCGGGTACAGATGTAGAAGCTTATGTTGAAAGAGTCACCACTGAGTTTGAAAAACTGAATTTAGCAGGAATCCGTTTGCGTCTTAGCCCCGGTCAAGTGAGGGGTTTGATTCTTTCTAACTCTCCCGTACGCGGTGCAGAAGTTGACATTATTTTGCAAGGGAATGATACGGAAAATCTTCAACAAGCAGGGCGTCAGGTGTTGGCGGCGATGGAAGAACAAGTGACTTTAGCCAGATTCCGTCCGGATGCGGACCCCCGTCAGCCAGAAATTCAGATTCGTCCTGACTGGGAACGGGTTGCTGCTGTAGGGTTGACAACTCAAGACATTGGCGACACAATTCAAACTGCTATTGAAGGAAGTTTACCTACCCAGTTGCAACGGGGTAATCGTTTGGTTGATGTGCGAGTGGAGTTGAATGAAGAATCGGTGCGATCGGTTTCTCAACTATCACGATTGCCTTTATTTGTTGATAATAATCGTCAAGTGCGCCTGAGTGATGTTGCTCAGATTGTCGAGGGTCAAGCACCAGGAGAAATTCAACGCATTAATCAACGTGAAGTTTTCATTATTGCTGGTAATTTGACTGAGGGAGCAAGTTTGAGTCAGGCGTTAGAACAGGTGAATAATGTATTAAGCAGTTTGGATCTACCGGAAGGAGTGAGTGTTTTACCCAGTTCCGCAACAGAATCTAATCAGGAATTACAAAATTCTCTCAAATTATTAGGAGGGTTGGCAGCTTTCCTGGTGTTTGTAGTCATGGCTGTACAATATAACTCCCTCGTAGATCCATTGGTGATTATGCTGACAATACCACTTGCCTTAGCTGGAGGTATTTTTGGGCTTTACATTACTAAAACTGCCATTGGTGCAACAGTCATAGTAGGTGCGGTCTTGCTGGTAGGTATTGTAGTGAACAATGCCATCATTATGGTAGAACTGGCTAATCAAATTCGCGAAGAAGCAGGAGTGAGCCGTCGTACCGCTATTTTAAAAGCAGCACCACAACGCCTGCGTCCAGTATTGATGACTACAATCACCACTGTTTTGGGGATGTTCCCTCTAGCTTTGGGTATAGGTCAAGGTTCTGAATTCTTGCAACCTTTGGGTGTTGTTGTGTTTTCAGGTTTGTCTTTGGCAACTCTGCTAACGCTGTTTATTATTCCCTGTTTCTACACTCTGCTACACGATTTAGTAGGTTTGATAGGTAAGTTAAGTACATTTCGTTAACTACCTTTGCCATGTAGTGTTCCCAGTACTGCTCGGATAAGCGAAAATTAGAAACCCGGTAACTCTTGCGAAACCGGGTTTCACCAGACCTCGACTATTATTAATCGAGCAGTATTGGGGTGCGATCGCGTTTTCTGAAATATTTGTTATACCCGAAATAATATGAACACTGTTAGACGTTGGAGCGTATACGATCGTATAGTAACAAGATTTATATAACTGAGGAGCGATGGGAACATATTATTGACCCAGAAAATCATCCAGAGATGGAAGAATGTGAGGATAAACTTAAAGAAACCCTTCGTTCGGGTCGTCGGACTCAAGATCCATTCAATCCCCAAAAATATCGTTACATCAAGGCATTTGATAATTTACCCTTTGGGAATACTCACATTGTCGCTATTATTCTATGTCGCTTTCAAGAAGGGGAATGGGGTCAACCCGTACCAAATAACTATGTAGTCACAGCATATCAAAAGGTAATTGGTTAAGATATGAGTAAACCAAGCATTAAATATGATGAAGTGAGCGATACACTAACTGTCTGTTTTGAGCCTGGATTGCAAGCAACAGGAGTAGAACTGACTGACCATATTCTATTACGAATCAATCAACAACAGCACTCTTGTATAAGTCTCGTTTTTTTTGAATATTCTGTGTTGGCACAAAAAACAGAGATGGGAAACCGCAGCTTTCCATTGACTGGTTTATCTCGAATCTCAAAAGAGTTGAGAGAAATGGTCTTAGAAATTCTGTTGAATCCTCCCGTCTCAGATTTTTTACAGGTTTCTGCTTATACGGTTTCCTTAATAGAAACTATTCCGATCATTTCACTGCAACCACTGCATATTGGGACAACCCAAGCTAGCGTGTAGTAATCCTTTATCATTGGCTGAATACAGGCGATCACGCAGCAACTCCAAGGACCTCTTGGCGCTGCTGTTGCAGGAAAGTGAGAAAATCCTCAATGGAGTTCTATGCTATTTAAATTCAGGTGATTGCGTGCGAATGCTTCTTCAAGGGTTTTCAACGAGCATTCTTATAAAAGCGGGTGGCAAAATTTTGCGATCGCGTTGGTGATAAAGCACGTCCTTTAATAATTGCTGCTCCCAATAAGACGTAAGACAACCCACCAACCACAACTAACAAACCCAGGACAAAAATTCCCAAGGAGTTACCCAATCCTGTCATGCTGTTCCACAAACCGTGAAGTCCAGACGCGCTCAAGTAACCGATTAATGTAATCCGCCAACCTTGACGTGGTTTCAGTATTCTTAAACCAATACAATATCCAAACCAGCCACTCCACGCGACGTGACCAGAAACTTCGCCTAAAATTCTTGGAATTAAGAGTTCTAATCCCGCCCGCAATCCAGCTTCTGTTCCCAATTGTTGAGAAACTTCTGCAATTGTACCGGGTACATATTGACCTAGGGTTTCAAATAGGGTAAAGCCAACCGCAGAAGCACTTCCTAGCAAAATCCCATCTAGAGGTTCACAAACCCCAATGCGTTCTCGCTTTGGCGAAGAGAACATCCTTCCTAAAAGGAAAAATACGATGATTGGCAGAGCTTTCAGCAATTCTTCTAACAGCCCTGCACCAAAAAAGTAACGGAGAAAGAGTTCTGGAAAGGCGATCGCACTAGTATCATCTGGTACGTTGCCTGGTAAGAGATCGCGAAACACCCAAATAAATAGAGAAAGTATCGGACTCGCTAAAATTCCTATTGTCAAAATTGTAGACCCAATTACCACCCACCAAGGCTTGGGCTTACCACATAAACGGTAAATAAAATATAAGACTGCGCCGCCCAAATAAGAACCTAGTAAAATTTGATACGAACGCCCTTCTACAAAAAATAATAGTACCACGAATACCACCGTAATAATTCCCGGTACTAGGAAAGCTTTATCTGTTAAATCTTTGGGTGGGGAAAGAATGGGAAGCAATTGAGACCAACTTGCTTGACCATCTGTATTCGTAGAAGAATTCACTTCCATCGGAATCAGTGGAACCTTCGCTGATGGTGTGGCTGTCGGCGATTGATTGTGTTGGTACTCAAAGATAAATTCTGGACTACCATTGCCACAAATGATGCGATCGCCCGCCTGCAATTCCTGACACCCCTGTAAACGTTGTCCGTTGAGATAAGTACCATTGGCACTATTCAAATCGCAAAGTAAATAGCTAATCTTACCATCTGGCGTGCTTGATGGACGGACAGTAGCATGGCGTCGCGAAACCATCTTATACAGACTAGAATCCAGTACAATTTGACACGTAGGATCTCGCCCAATGGTCATTTCGCCAGTCGTTAGTAGGGAGTAAGAACGTTCTCCTCCACTGAAAATCAAACGTAAAAATGCAGTACTCATCTACGTAATTTCCTACCCTCCCTATAGTGTAATATTACATTTTTCATGTTATCTTTGAGTCATAAATTTATAAAATCATTGTAAATTTTTCAACACAAGATGGCTAATAGCTAATGGCTAATGGTTGATAGCTAATAACGAAATTCTCTTACTCAATCAATACGCATTTTTGAATATGAGGATGATGGTGATGCAATTGACGTGTTAGAAAAGAAGACAATAAAATCTTCCAACCATTGACAGATAGCAAAGAGGAATCTAGGAGTTGCCAACAGCTTTTGATATTTCCGCTTTTTAATGCGATTAAAAACCAATGAAGTTTCAAGTAATTTTTAATATCTTGAAAAGCTGGTGTATGCGTCTGGTGTTTTTCATTCACCAAAGCGTAAATTTGCTCTTTCATGAAAATATTTGTATCCAATCGCTGTTGCAAAGAAAACTTGTGATTGTAAGCACCAGACCAAATAGTACGGTAAGCAAGGCATTGATTTAGGAAAATCGCATCACCAAATTGAGAAATGCGAATCCAGGAATCGATATCATCACAGTTAGTATCAAGCTTGGAATTCCAACCACCAGTTTTTAAGAAAACGTCACGACGACAAGCAACCTGCACAGGTGTACCAAATGGGACTAGTTCTAGCAACATCCCGTAATGAATGTCTGCTTGCGGGATATAGTAAGTTAACCCCGGACCAACAATCGGCGTGCGGCTAAGTTCGGCTTCATCTGTGTTGACTTGAGCAGCGACACATGAGCAAATAACCGCCCTTTCTCGCATGGCGATCGCTTTTGTCATTTCCTCCAAACAGTTGGAAGCCAGGTAGTCGTCATCATCCAAAAACTTAATCCAGTCTCCATTGCTGGCTTGAACCCCAGCATTGACTGTTGCTGCATGACCCGAGTTAACTAAATTGCGGTGGTAAACAAGGCGCAGAGCATTTTCCTGACTCCTCAGTTGTGCGTTTAAGTTTCCCACGTAGTCTTGGGTACCATCAGATGAGCAGTCATCGACAATCACTAACTCGCAGGGTATGGTCTGTTTCAAAACCGATTTAACTGCTCGTTGCAGTAATTTTAAACGGTTGTAGGTCGTGATAACGACACTAAATTTCATAAATTGAACACTCTTGGGTAAAGTTCTCTGCAATACATTTTTTATCTCAACACTGTTATACTAGAAAGGCTTACTAAAAAATAAGGGTGTCAGGGTGTAAGAAAAAAAGATTGTCATTCAGGTTCGCCAAGGGTGTATGTAGTCGGTAAAAGCTGTTAAATTAAAAAACGACTAGACTTAAGGGCGGTTTTCGATTTATTATTATTGATTGTGAGTTTTTATCAGGAATATCAGGAAACCTCGACTTTGAAGTCGAACCTTTAGGCGCAAGCCAAGAAGTCCTTCAGCCGATTTGGTCTAAGTTCTACGAAAACTAAGTCAGTGATAAGTATGTAAGAGATTCATTATAGTACGTCCGTACGTACTTCAAAGTGACAAAAACAGTTCCGATCTCACCAATATATATTCAGAACTGTTTTCCTGGAGTATTAAGGCAGTTCCACGCCTCCTGTAGTAGATACAGAACAACTCCTCCGTTTGTTTACCCTTAGTTGAGGAAAGATTGACAGAAGAAAATTTGAGCCTGTCGTCTTGCACACCCAGAAGTCCGAGCAGGGGTGCGCTCAAATGGCAAAGAACTTCCTAAGCCTGACTCTAATGTGTGACTAGTTTTCCAGGTTTGACTGGAATAGTCTGAACTGAGTTGGAAGTAAAGCAAAGGTAGGCGATCGGAACTTCATGGAAGTTTCCAGCGTTATAGCAACTGGATACTGCCTCGTCTTTTCATCAAAGCAGTTAGTGAAATTGTTTCCACACTTACTAGTAGGAGGTCTTCAATGAATGCTCAACAGATAATCCGCTCTATAGAAGCGGAACAAATCAAATCTGATTTACCTAAGATATATGTAGGCGATACAGTCAGAGTTGGAGTCAGAATTAAAGAAGGTGATAAATTCCGCGTCCAACCATATGAAGGAGTCGTAATAGCTAAAAGCAATGGCGGAATTAACGAAACCATTACAGTACGACGAGTTTTTCAAGGTATTGGTGTTGAGCGAGTATTTCTCCTACATTCCCCTCGGATAGACAACATCAAAGTATTGCGTCGTGGTAAAGTAAGACGTGCTAAACTTTACTACCTACGTAATCGTGTAGGTAAGGCGACTCGGATTAAGCAACGTTTTGACCGCGCTTTATAAGCCAGAAGCTGAGTGCGGACAAAAGGACATAAAAGCGGCTCCAGCCGCTGATTTGTTTCTTCTAGAAAAATCACTTGAAAAAAGTGGCAAATTGCGTTAAACTGAGATAAGGTTGATTTAATAACCGAATAAACTACAGCTTGTGCGCTCTTAGTTCAGTTGGTAGAACGCAGGTCTCCAAAACCTGATGTCGGGGGTTCAAGTCCTCCAGGGCGCGCTGAAAGCAAAAAGATTGCCCGAAATACAAGCGATATCTGCTATGCTAGCAGTGTGCCTACTAAATTTCGGGTATTATTTTTGTGTTTGTAGTTATATACTACAAATCGCTAAAGCTGCTAGATAACTTAGGAAGTCAGACCTAAGCCTAAAGGTCAAGGGCTTCATGACCCAAGCTAAATAGGATTAGCTGACCTGACTAAGTGCTTTGAGCACTACATAAATAGGCATTAGTATCTATGTAAACATCAGTATCTATGTAAACAATGGGGGGAGTAAACAACCGTGGCCAAAAAAGACGAAGCAGAAATGACGGAAACCAGCAATGGATTTAGCATTGGGAACTTCTTTCAAGGAACTAAAGAAGAGTTCGACAAAGTTGTTTGGCCCAGTCGGAGACAGTTGGTGAGCGAATCAGCAGCTGTTTTATTGATGGTCACACTCTCCGCAACTGTGATATTTCTCGTAGATAAATTCTTTACTTGGGCAGCACAACAGGTATTCTGATGACTTATGCAACTGACGGAGAACGTAATGCGATGCTGCAGTCAGAGGACTATGCAGACACAGCGTTAAATCCTACGGAAGAAGCCCGATGGTATGCAGTGCAAGTAGCCTCTGGCTGTGAAAAGCGAGTAAAGACAAACTTGGAGCAGCGCATCCAAACCTTTGATGTATCTGATAAAATCCTACAAGTGGAGATTCCACACACACCAGCCGTAAAAATCCGTAAGGATGGATCTCGACAGCACACAGAGGAAAAAGTTTTTCCTGGTTATGTGCTAGTGAGGATGGTTATGGATGACGACAGCTGGCAGGTGGTGCGAAACACCTCTCACGTGATAAATTTTGTGGGAGCAGAGCAAAAACGTGGTACCGGCAAAGGTCGCGGTCACGTTAAACCTATGCCACTGAGTCATGCAGAAGTGGAAAGAATCTTCAAGCAAACCAGCGAACAGGAGCCAGTAGTCAAAATCGATATGGCGGCTGGTGATAAAATAATGGTGCTTTCTGGTCCATTCAAGGATTTTGAAGGTGAGGTCATTGAAGTCAGCCCAGAACGGAGTAAGCTCAAAGCCCTGCTTTCAATTTTTGGACGGGATACACCAGTAGAGTTGGAATTCAATCAGGTTCAAAAACAGAGCTAATTAGAATGGCAAAAAAAGTCGTAGCGGTCATTAAACTGGCCCTAAACGCTGGGAAAGCCAACCCAGCACCACCCGTAGGACCTGCGTTAGGTCAGCACGGTGTGAACATTATGATGTTTTGTAAGGAGTACAACGCCAAAACAGCAGACCAAGCTGGAATGGTGATTCCGGTAGAAATTTCAGTCTACGAAGACAGAAGTTTTACATTTGTTCTCAAAACTCCACCAGCATCAGTATTAATCACGAAAGCAGCTAAAATTGACAAAGGCTCCAACGAACCCAACAAGAAAAAAGTTGGGTCAATCACTCGCGAGCAATTGCAACAAATAGCCCAAACAAAAATGCCTGACCTCAACGCTAATGATATTGAAGCGGCGATGAGGATTATCGAAGGTACCGCTAGGAATATGGGCGTAACGGTGAAAGATTAGTGGATAGTGGTTAGTAGATAGTCGATAGTGGATAGTGGTTAGTAGATAGTAGAAAAACAACTAACAACTAACAACTAACAACTAACAGCTAACAACTAACAACTAACAACTAACAACTAACAACTAACAAAACATAAACTTTATCGGGGGAGAAGCAAAACTTCGTTATTGACCCCAGGAGAGAAAAATGGCGAGAAAACTATCGCGTCGAATGCAGGCGCTGTTAGAGAAAGTTGAAGACAGGGATTACGTACCTCTGGAAGCACTAGGACTTTTGAAAGAAACTGCAACAGCGAAATTTCCCGAAGCAGCTGAAGCACACATCCGGTTGGGGATTGACCCAAAGTATACTGACCAGCAGCTGCGGACAACGGTAGTACTGCCAAAAGGCACGGGACAATCAGTACGAGTGGCAGTGATCGCAAGAGGAGAAAAGGTTACAGAAGCAACTAATTCTGGTGCTGATATCGTTGGTTCTGAAGAGCTAATTGACGAAATTCAAAAAGGTAGAATGGACTTTGACAAGCTAATTGCTACACCCGACATCATGCCTCAGGTAGCAAAGCTTGGTAAGTTGCTCGGTCCTCGTGGTTTGATGCCTTCCCCTAAAGGAGGAACGGTAACCTTTGACTTAGCAAGTGCGATATCAGAATTCAAAGCAGGTAAATTAGAGTTCCGAGCCGATCGCACTGGCATAGTTCATGTTATGTTTGGTAAGGTGTCTTTTTCACCAGAAGATTTATTGGTAAACTTGAAGGCGTTGCAAGAAACAATTGACCGTAACCGTCCTTCCGGAGCCAAAGGTCGCTACTGGCGTACAGTATTTGTGTCAGCCACAATGGGACCATCCATTAGAGTCGATATCAACGCTCTACGTGATTTGAAACTGACGGAAGCTGCGTAAGTTAGTAGATAGTAGATAGTAGATAGTAGTTAGTAGTTAGTAGTTAGTAGATAGTAGTTAGTAGATAGTAGTTAGTAGTTAGTGCTAACAAACAACAACTAACAACTAACAGCTAACAACTAACAACTAACAACTAACAACTAACAAC